>CAJCIA010000132.1 GCA_903970275.1 Betaproteobacteria bacterium | reverse complement strand
GATCCCTCCAGCATGGGCGTAAATTTTTATTTGCAGGGCGCGCTGATCCTCGCCGCCAACGGCCAGCGTGACGCCGTGGATCCGCTGCTGGATGAGGGCCTGGCGAAATATCCGGACGATCCAAACCTGCTCAACCAGCGTGCGTGGGAGTGGGTGGAACAGGGCCGGCATCTTGACGGCGCACTGGCCGCGGCGCAGAAAGCGGTCTCGCTCGCGCCGGACAACGGATCGATGCAGGACACGCTCGGGTGCGTGTATCTCAAGCTGAAACAGATCGATCGCGCATTACCGGTCTTGCAACAGGCAGCGAAAATGACCAACAATGAGCCTTCGGTTTGCCAACATCTCGGAGATGCCTATCTTGCCGGGGGCCGGCGTGGCGATGCGCTGGATGCCTGGAAGCTGGGGCTGAAACAAGACCCGACCAATCGCGAACTGACCGACCGCATTACGACCAACGAGACGTCCGCGCAACATGCCTCTTCCACTTCCGCGTCGCCATGAACCCCACGCGGAAACTTTTCTTTCCTTGGGTGGCGTCTCCCGCCGCCGCGCGCTTCTACTTCTTGGTGCCTTGCTGCTAAGTGCGCCCTCGGCCCAGGCGCGGCATTTCCTCTTTCAAGACTACGGCCCCGCGCCGAAGCTCACGCCGCCCGACCGCATCGTGGCCGTGGCCGCGCTGCTGATCGACGCGCAGACTGGGCAGGTGCTTTACGCCCGCAATCCCAACCAGCGGCTCCTGCCCGCCTCGACCACCAAGCTGATGACCGCGCTCATCGTGCGCGAGCGGCTCGGCAACCGCGGCCTGGAGGGCAACGTGCGGGTGGAGGAGCAGGATCGCGCCGAGCCGAGCAACATCCCCGTCGTGCCTGGCGAGACCATCTCGGTCTTCAACCTCTTCCACGCCCTCCTCATCGAATCGGCCAACGACTCGGCCCGCACGCTCGGGCGATGGGTCTCACCGAACGACACGGTCGACGGCTTCGTCGACATGATGAACGAGAAGGCCGTCGCCATGGGCCTCTTCAATACCCACTTCCATAATCCCAACGGCTTGCCCGCCCCGGCTGGGACGCACTACACCTCCTGCGCCGACCTGATGAAGATCTTCCAGGCCGTGCTGCGCTATCCCGACCTGCGGCAGATCTGCAGCACGCTCGAATTTACCTTCCACTCGGCTTCGGGCTTTCATCGCCTGCACAACCACAATCGCCTCCTGGCCTATTTCCCCGGCATGGGCGCGGCGAAAACCGGCTGGACCGTGGCCTCGAAGCACACCTACGCCGCGTCATGCAAACGCGGTGGCCGCGAATTGCTCCTGACCCTGCTCGATTCGCAGGACAAGTGGAGCGACGCACAGATCCTTTTCAACTGGGGCTTCGCCCAGTCGTCGACGCCGACCGATACCCAATCGGTCGACGCGGTCTCCACGGGTGGGCCTTCCTTCTCGTCGGTGCCCAACGTGCCGCCGCTGGCGCCCGCGCCCGCAGGCCGGGCGGACGGACGCTAGCGAGAGAGAGGGCTTACTTGTCGAACGCCTCGCGCAGGCGCTTGCAGGCGAGCGCCACCGCCTCGGTGGCTTCGGTCACCAATCCGGTCAAGCCGAAGAACTCGTGCGTGACGCCCTCGTACACCTTCGCCTCCGTCGGCAAACCGGCAGCCTGCAGGGCTACGGCAAACTTTTGACCATCGTCGCGCAGCGGATCGATCTCCGCGTTGATGATGGTGTGGGCGGGAGACCAACCAGCGAGGGGCTGTGCAGCGGCGAGAGATAGGCGGGGGCATGGGGGCGAGAGCGCGCTTGGTCAGGTGGGTGCCGTAGTAAACGAAAGCCGCACGATCCGGCAGCGGAACGACCCGCGCCTGCTCGGCGGTCAATGACTCGATCGGCAGAGGGTTGAGGCCGGCATAAACGTCGAGAATGGCCTGCATCTGGGAATTGGGAGTGGGCATGGAGGTTCTTTTGTCCCGCAAGTCCGACACAGGCAGTGCCACTTCGATCAGCCTGGCCCGTGCGCCTCTCAAAGAGCGCGAACACCGCAGGGCGAGGCCGACGCTTCGCCGCGCGTTTTGAGCCGCCTGCTCGCAGTTTTCCCGAGGGCGCGGCGCATTCCGTACCAAGCTGCACGCACGAAAGGCTTGGCGCGTCCGGGAGGATGGCGCATCGTGGATGGCTCACCCTCCAACTCATTTAATTTATGCCAAACGCCATCATGGAAACCGACAAGGGCACGATCAACATCGAGCTCTTTGACAAGGACGCCCCCGGAACCGTTGCCAACTTCACCAAGCTCGTGAAGAACAAGTTTTACGACGGCGTGATCTTTCACCGCGTGATCAAGGATTTTATGATCCAGGGCGGCGATCCGACCGGCACCGGCCGCGGCGGTCCGGGCTACACGATCAAGTGCGAGATCAACGCGCAGAAGCACACCCCCGGCACCCTCTCCATGGCGCACGCCGGCCCGAACACCGGCGGCAGCCAGTTCTTCATCACGCACACTTCCACGCCGCATCTCGATGGCGTGCACACCGTTTTCGGCCGCACGAAGGACATGGATGTGGTGAACTCGATCAAGCAGGGCGACAAGATCAAGACGGTTACGATCGTCGAGTAGCGGCCTCGTTCGAAGGAGCAGCCATGCGCGTCCTGGCGATTGATTTCGGCTCGGCGCGCATCGGACTGGCCCTGAGCGATCCCACCGGCACGCTGGCGCGGCCCCTGCCCTTTCTGCCCGCCAAGGGGGACGTGAAGCTGGCGCGCGAGATCGCGGCGCTGGCGGACAAGGAACAAGCCGAGCGCATCCTGCTCGGCCTGCCGCGCCACATGAACGGGACGCTGGGCGAAGCGGCCGCCAAGGTGCAGGCGTTTGCCACCGCACTCGGCGCGGCGACCCAAATTCCCATCCAGTTGGTCGATGAACGGCTAACCACCGTCCAGGCCAGCCGCCAGTTGCACGAAGCCGGCCGTGACGCGCGTGCGCAGCGGGGACGGATCGACAGCGAAGCGGCCGCCGTGCTTCTGCAGGGCTGGCTCGACGCGCGCGCATGAAGCCGCCCCCGCCGGAGATCGGCCACAAGCTGACGATCGCTTATCGCGGCACCGACTTCTTCGGCTGGCAGCGCCAGGGCGAGAAGCGAACGGTGCAGGAATGCCTGGAGGCGGCGCTGCGCACGATCTGGGGACGCCAGATCGATCTGCAAGGCTCCGGGCGGACGGATGCCGGCGTCCATGCCACGGGTCAGGTCGCGAGCTTCGTCGCGCCGCGCCTGCATGCCGCCCACGTGGTGGTGCGGGCGATGAACGCCAACCTGCCGCGGGACGTGCGCGTGACCACCTGCCGGCTCGTGCCGCCCACCTTCCACGCGCGCTTCGATGCGGTGGAGAAGACCTATCGCTACCTCGTCTTTAATGCCGTGGTGCAAGATCCGTTTACGCTGCAGACCCACTGGCACATTCCGCATGAGCTCGATCTCGTCCGCATGCGGCGCGCGGCAAAGCTGCTTCTGGGCGAGCACGACTTTGCCTCGTTCACGAGCAACCCGGGCTACGAGCGACCGCGCGGCACGGTGCGAACACTACGCCGCGCCCAGATTTCGCGACAGGGCGCCGAGATCGTCTTTCGTTTCACCGCCAACGGGTTCCTTTACCGCATGGTGCGCAATCTGGTCGGCGGCCTGATCAAGGTGGGCGTCGGACGGCTGACGGTGCAGGAGTTCGGCCGCATCCTGCGCGCAAAATCCCGCGGAGAAGCGCCGCCGAACGCGCCGGCGCACGGACTCTATCTCGCCAGCGTCAGCTACCCGCCCCTCCCCTCGCGCTCATGAACAATGCGCCGCCTTTTCACGTCGTTCTTGTCGAGCCGGAGATTCCGCCGAACACTGGCGCGATTGCCCGGCTTTGCGCCGCCACGCGCTCCCATCTGCACCTGGTCGAGCCGCTCGGTTTCCGGCTCGATGACCGCCAGCTGGCACGCGCCGGCGTCGATTATTGGCCGGAGGTGACGCTGCGTTCCTGGCCGAGCTGGACGGCGCTGACCGACGCGCATCCCGCAGCCACCTTTTACCTTCTCACCACCAAGACGCGCCGTTCGTATGTGACCGCGAGCTTCCAGCCCGGTGACTTCCTCGTCTTCGGTCGCGAGACCAAGGGCCTGCCGGAATCCTTACTGGCGGCCCATGCCGAGCGTTGCCTGACCATTCCGATCGCCAACGAACGAGTACGCAGCCTCAACCTGGCCACTGCCGCGGCGGTCGTCCTGTTTGAAGCGCTACGCCAAACGGCCCAGCCCGAACGGTAGCGGCGGTTTATGACCGCCGACGAAGAAACGAAAACGTTCGCCGAGACTGCAGTCCGCTTCCAGGCAGGCCGACCTAATTGCCCATCGCATTGCCCAACTGGCCACCCGTCTCCCACGATTCGGGCTTGTTCCAGGGCGTGCTGGAAACGGCGTTGCCGTTGGCATCGATGTTCCCCGCGGAGGGCGAGCTATCGGTGCTCGCACAACCTACTTGAAGCAGGACGACAGGGAGAAGCAGCAGCAGGGAACGCAGGCGGGTCATACGCGCTTAATTAAGCACATCATCGCCCACTTGAATATCGGCTTTTGCCCCGGGCAGGATGTCGGCCACGGCGGTGTTATCCTCCGCCGAGGTGACCTTCACCTTGCCGAGGAAATTCCGACCGCGGTAGACAATCAGCTCACCGTTCGGCACCACGCCGTTGGAAAGGCCAACATTAAGCACCACAAAGTTCCACGTGGTATTGACGAAGGTGACCTTGCCGCTGATGCCCGGAGGCATCGCAGCGACCTTCTGGCCGGCCCGATTGAGGGAGTCCATCAAGTCGGTGACCTTCTTGTTGGCGGCCTGCAACTGGTCCTGCAGGATCTTCTGCTCCGCGTTGTCAGCGGCCACCTGCGCGTTGAGCTTGTCGACGTTGGCCATCACCTCATCAGGCGAGGCGCCTTTCAGCAGGCCGGTGATGCGGGCCAGTTCGTCCTGCGCCTTCTTGGCCGTGTCCGCCGAGGTTTGCACCGCGGTCTGAAGCTCCGTCTGCTTCGATTTCGCGGCGGTCAGCTGGGACGTCAGATCGTTGACCTTGGACTGCACATCGGTCAGTTGCGACTGCACCTGCTTCGTTTGGTCCTGTGCGGCGGCGGTCGCCTGATTGGCCTTCGCAGTCGCCTGCTTCGAGGCGGCGGCATCGGCCTCAATTTGGCGTAGAGCGGCGGCGTCGCTTGCCCGCTTCTGAATAATCCCGAAGCCGGCCAGAACAGCGACAAGAGCTCCGACTAGAGCAACATAGAGTAAAATTTTTCCAAGTTGGGACATGTGATAAGTCGGCTAGGTCGTTGGTGGTAAAAAGGCTCCTAGGGTTTCCCACAAAATGTAATTAAGTGTCAATGGCATTCTTGAACCTTGATGATCGAAATAACAATTTGTGTGCAAATGGCTTCGGCTAGGCCCGACCCCATTTGGCGGAACGGTGCACCCGGTTCAGCCGGTCCTGAAAGTCGGCGCCTTCGCGCGCCATTTCTTCGCGTAACCAGTTGGGAGAAGCCGTTGCTGCACCAAGCGATTCCACCAGGCGGCGCTCCACTTCGTCCGCGGTGATCACCGTCACGCGCGCTGCTTCGCCCGAGGCGGCGACGAGACGCTCAATGATGCTGTCGGCCGTTTGATCGGCAGTCGCGTAAACAGTTACCATGTCTTGAGAATGCTGCTGAACCGGCGGAGTTCCGTGCGTGCCGTCAAGCACCAGCGTGACCCGCCACCCGGTGCTGTCGTGCAGCACCTGCAACCGATCGGCCAGCGCCTTGCGCGCGGCGGCGCGGTTCCGCTGATGGAGCGCGCGCAGGTCGGTCCAGCTGAAGATGACGCTGTGGCCATCGACGACCAGGTAGCGCCCGCTCATGCCGGCCCTGGCTGAGACTAGGCCTTGGCGGTGGCCACGGCTGCGGTCTTGGACTTGAGTTTTTGCCGTTTCTTGTAATCGAGGCGACGGCGGCGTTTCTGAACCTTGTTGGACTGTTGACCCATGGGAGTTTGTTGCGAGAATCCCGCTCTCCGTCAAGCTGTCATATGGCACATCCCCGCAATTACCGCATTGGCGTCATCGCCGACACCCACGATCGCTGGCTTCCGCGCGTGGCGGAACTCTTCGCCAAAGTGGACGAGATTTGGCATTTGGGTGACGTCTGCCACGAACCGGTGCTGGACCAGTTGCGGGCGGTCAATGCCCGGCTGACGGTCGTGCTGGGCAACAACGATTTTGATCTTAACTATCCCCTTACCCAGGACCTCGAGCGATGCGGCGAGCGCTTTCATCTTGTCCACATCCTGCCCATTCGCGTGCTGCCGGAGTGCGACTGGCTGCTCTTCGGCCACACGCATCGTCCGGCGGACGAGATGCACCAAGGCGTTCATCTGTTCAATCCCGGCTCGGCGGGCCGCGCCAACAAGGGCCATCCGGTCAGCGTCGGTTTTCTGATTCGCGAGAAAGGGAAGAAGTTTCGGTGCGAGAAGGTGCTGTTATAATTCTTTTAGCCGGCGGATATTTCAGGCACGCCCCGACCGGAAGGTGGTTATAGGCCGCCGCGTATATCTGATGTCCTCGGCGGCTAGCGCAGGCGCTCGACACTCTGGCCCCTGCCCATGATAATGCGGGATGGCTTTAGAGAATCTTCCCGACGTTGCCTCCCTGGAATCGCGCCTCGCGCAGCTCCGGAGGTTTCTTTGACCTGCCCACGCTGAATTCCCAGCTGGCAGGCTACGAAGCGCGCATGGCGGAGACGGCTTTCTGGGATGATCCCCAGTCGGCGCAAAAGACGATCGGTGAGGCCAATGCCATCCGCGCCAAGCTTGATCCACTCAAGTCGCTCGACCAGAAGATCGCCGACCTGCGCACGCTGACGGAGCTGACGGTGGAGGACGCGAGCGACCAGGCGGTGCGCGAGTTGCAGACCGAGTACGACGCGACCGCGAAGGAACTCGGCGCGCTGGAGATGCGCGTGCTGCTCGGCGGCCCGATGGACCGCAACAACGCGATCATCAGCCTCCACTCCGGCGCCGGCGGCACCGAGGCGAACGATTGGGCAAACATGCTCCTGCGCATGTACCAGCGCTTCGCCGAGAAATCCAAATACTCGGTCGAGATGCTGAACATCCAGCCCGGCGACGAGGCCGGCATCAGCAGCGCCACTCTCCAGGTGAAAGGCGAGTTCGCTTACGGCCGACTCAAGGCCGAGCACGGCGTGCACCGGCTGGTGCGCATCTCGCCATTCAATTCCGCGGGCAAGCGGCAGACCAGCTTTGCGTCGCTCGACGTGCTGGCCGAGGTCGACGACTCGATCGACATCAAGATCGAGGAAAAGGACATCCGCGTGGATGTCTACCGCAGCGGCGGCCCTGGCGGCCAGGGCGTGAACACGACCGACTCCGCCGTGCGCATCACCCACCTGCCCAGCGGACTCGTGGTCACCTGCCAGAACGAACGCTCGCAGATCAAGAACCGCGCCAGCGCGATGAGCGTGCTCAAGGCGCGGCTGTACGAGATGGAACTCGACAAGAAGCGTGCCGAAATGGAGAAGCACTACGGCGAGAAGGGCGAGATTGGCTGGGGCCGGCAAATCCGCAGCTACGTTCTCCAGCCTTACCAAATGGTGAAGGATCTGCGAACCGGCGAGCAGACCAGCGACGTGCAGGGCGTGCTTGACGGCGATCTCGACGCGTTCATCGAGGCGTTCCTCCGCGGCAAGAAGCGCAGCGATGCCGACACCGATGAGGAGTAGGGTGCAACGCGCGGTCCTGATCCTGGTGCTCGCGGTCACCATCCTGCCGGCGCAGGCGCGGCTGGGCGAAACGGAGGCCCAGTCCATCGCGCGTTACGGGCCGGCCGTTGGCACCTACGACGCGGACACATCGGGTTATCCATACCGCACCCTGACTTTCGCGCATGCGGGCTATACCATCGTCGCGCAGTTCATGGGATCCGCGTGCGAGATGATCTGCTTCCAGAAAGCGGACGGCAGCGCCTTCACGCCCGACGAGTTGGACCTGCTGCTCAAGGCGCAGGCGGAGGGGCAGGCCTGGTCTCGATCAAACCTCGTCTCAGCCGACGTCATCTTCGACCGCCCCGACGGCGCCATGGCGCGCTATGACACCGCGAAGCATGCGCTGCTTTTCTGCTCCGCCAAATACGTGCACGCGACAGACGCCCAGCGGAAGGCCGATGAGAAGAAGCAGCTGGAAAGCCTTTAGCTGCCTTCTGCAGCGGCGGTCTATGACCGTCGGCGGATATTCTTAGCGGTCCGACTGCACGGCGGTCATAGACCGCCGCTACAGAAGACGCGTGCGCAACGCGAGCGCGGCGCGAGGCGCGAAATCCTTAGCGTGATTGTTGCACACCACGCGGACGTCCTTTGCCTTTTTCGCAATCGTGCGGATGCGCGCGGCAAGTTCGTCGAGCTCAACTTCCTTATATCGATACAGGTGCTGCGTAGCCGCGCTGCCGCCCTTGAGATAACCCGCGCGATTTCGCCCATGCAGGCGCAGGTAGGCGAGGTCCGGCTGCGTGACGTCATCCAGGACAGGGAAGAACTCCGGACCGCGCGGCATATCGACGCTGACCAGCGCGAGGCCGCGATCGCGAAAGCCTTTTAGTGTGGTGGGCTTCGCCTCGCCCTCGACCCACGCGGGATCGCGCAGTTCCACGGCCAAGCGAAACGGACGGAGTCGCTCCGCCAATACGTCCAACTCGGCGAGGCTGTGCTTGGCCGGGCCAAAGCGGTCGGTGAGCAGGAGCAGGAACACGCCGAGCTTCTGAGCGGCGATGAGCGGTTCGAGTCGTTCCAGCGTATAGCCAAGCAGATCGCGCTTCCCCTCCGTGGGCTGGGCGCTCCGCGGGCTTTGCGAGAAGACGCGGTGCAACTTGATGTCGAAGAGAAAACTGGCGGGCGTCTCGCCGATCCATTTCTTCACTGTGTCCGGCTTGGGCGCACCGTAATAGGTGGAATTGACCTCCACGTGATTGAAGATCGTGGCGTAGTGCCGCAGGCGATCCTTGGCGGGGAGTTTCGGCGGATAAAGGACGCCGCGATATTCGTCATCCCCCCAGCTCCCGATGCCGATGTGGATGCTCATGGCGTGCTCCCACCCACGGTGACGTCGGGCGGGCGCTGCCAGTCCTTCTGCGCGCCAAACCAATTGCCCACGTACCAACTGATCCCCTTGAATCCAAGGGCGAAGACCGCCCCTGGATGACGCCCGAGCTGCCCAATGACCTGCGAGGCGAGATCCTGCTGCGGCTTCTTAACCGTGCCGGAGACATCGACCCGGGCCCAGCGCAGGCCGTCGTGGCCGGGGAAGAAAACGTCGTCGCCCAGGCCGGCCATCTTGCGGATGTACTCGGGCTTCGTGCCGATCCACAGCGTGCCGGAAAGCGCCCGATCCGGCTTGACCGTGAAGTAGCCGCGAATGCCGAAGCGATCACCTGCGCGCAAATCCAGCGCGGAGACATCGAGCCGCTGGCCGCTCCAGGCGAAGTCGAAGGCGGCACGATCCAGCGCCAGCTCGAGCAGGCCGCGGTCGTTGAGAAAGCGCGCCAGCAGGCTCTGGAAAGGCGTGTAGCTGAGCCGGCCATCCACGAGGTGAATGTGGCCGGCGTAGCTGCCGTTGCCAAACTTCCAGCGGCTTACTTCCATTTTCGCCGCGCCCTGCACCGCCCCGGAGAACTCGTCCGCCAGATTCCGCGGCAGCCAGTCCTCCACCGTCAGCCCTTGCCAGTCGACGGTGGCGTTAAGCTGTGAGCCGTTCTGCAGCGTGCCGTTCATCTGCGCGGCCAGAATGCCGGGAAGATCGAAGTCGCCGCGCTGAAGGGTGAAGGTTTCGTCCTGGTAGGCGACGTCCATTCGCGCCGTCCTGAACTGGATGTCGTCCGGCGCGTGAATCTTTCGCGCGGCGAGCAGCCGGCGGAGGATGCCCGGTGTGCGCACAGTTCCGCCGTCGAGGCTGAGGGTGACGTGGCCGGAGGAATCGCGGATGGTGCGCAGCTGGCCCTGCCATTGCAGGCGCGCCTGTGCGAGGCCGGCCGCGCCGGGCTTGAACTCGTCCGGCAGCCAGGTCTTGAGCGGCAGGTTGGTGATGGCGAGATCGACCGTCGCGCGCCTGCTCGCGATCTCGTAGTCGACGGTGCCCTCCAGCGCGAGCTTCGCCGCCGCGGAAGCGCGCAGGGTCAGCACGGCATGGCCTCCGTGGACATGGAACTCGCACGCGGCGGCATCCAGCGCAAGGTTGGCAAGGTCGGCGTTGCCGTGCAGCAGCACGAGTTGCTTGAACACGGAGAGATCGTCGAGGCGCGCGCCATCAAGTGAAAACTGGCCGTCGCTGTCGAGCTGCTGGCCGGTGGAGTCGCGCTTCCACGTGAGCTTGCCGGTGGCGCGGCCGTGCACGACGCTGCGCAGGTCCTCGGGCAGGATTTGCTCGATGGGCACTTCGACAATCTCGCCCTGCGCCTCGATGGACTTGTTCTCGCGCATGCCGATGCTGCCGCTAAGCAAGACGCGCGCGGGATCGGCCGGGTCGAGACCGGCAAGCTTCGCGGTGTAGACGGTTATGACCGGCCGCGTGACGAGCATTTCCAGCCGCTCGATACGTAACGGCGGCAAATAGGGCATCTCGAGCACGCCGGAGGTCGCGGTGTACTTGAGGTCCTTGCCGATGAGATCGGCCTGCACATGCGCGTCGCGGATGCGCGCCTCGCGGCCCTGAAAATAATAGAGCAACTGCGCGTCGGGGCAGACGATCGGCCCGCACTCCACGCGGGTGGGCAGGAAGAAGAGATACCACGGGCGCGGCTTCTTCGGTTCAGGCGGACGCTTGAGCGCATCGTTAGGCGGCACGAGCTTGATCGTGGCCTGCGCGATGTTGACGTAGTTGATGCGCCACGCGCCTTTCCACACCGCGTCGGGATCGAACTCGGCCTCAATGCCGGTGGCGTTCAAGGCGCCGATGGCCTCGCCCGGCCAGCCGGTGCTGGTAAAGGAGTCGGTGTCGATCTTCCACCCGTTCACTTGCAGCGGGGCGAAATGGCCATCGACCTTGATCGTCTTGCCCATGCCGGTCGAGGCGGTCTGCTGGCCCTTGGGCGACTCGGCAAAGCTTTTGGCGTAACCATAAACGAGGCGCGGCGCGAGCGAGGCGGCGAACAGCGCGAGCGCCACGACGATGATAAAGACCGCCAGCAACGCGCGCACCCAGCGGGAGGCTGGGCGATGCTGCGGAAGTTGAGAGGGCGCGCGCACGTCGGCAATCTAGGGTGTGGCGGTCAATGCACAACCCGCGCAGTCGATCGGCAGGTTGCGCAGGCGCTGTTCATCCTTGCCGGAATCGTTACTCGCTGAGAGGAAACCGCCGCCATGGCGGCCTCTAGGGAAAAGAGTGCCGATTTCTTTCGCTAGCCGCGTCCGGCGCGAATTTCCTTTTCGCTGTGCGCGTCGTCCGTGCCATCCGGGATCGGCTGCGAGAGCGATTGGATCGGCGTGCTGCGATGTGATTGATCCTTTAGCGCCTGAAAAAGAATCGCCTGCTCGTCGTAACGCAGCCATAGACCGGGCGGCACCGCGTCGTCGTCGACAAAGCGCCACTGCGTGACCGCCGTATCGCCCAGCCCGAGATACTTCTGCACGGCGGGCGAGACGTCCAGACCGCGGCTGGCGCTCGGCGGCGCGTTGCCGAAAACATACTCCACATCGTCGGTCACGACGGGGCCGACATCCTCCCACTGGGCGTAGCAGATGCGGCCGGAGCGGCTCTTGATCTCCACCCACCGATGCTGGCAGGCGGAGGCCGGCTTGTCGCCGCGACGCACCGTCTTTTCCCAGCTGCGGGGCACCCAGCGCGCGGCCTTGTCCGTGTAGGCCAGGTCATTGAATGGCAGCGCCACGTAGAACGGATTGATGAGCGAGGCGTGGCTGCCCGAGCCGTAGCCGCTCATATCGTAAATGTCGCCAGTGTCAGCACCGCCGTTGTGATGCTCCCATTCGGTATCCCAGGCGCTGGCGTGGTTGGTCGCCCCGCTCATCGGCGTGCTGCCTTCGCCGATCCAAAACACCGTGGTCACGATGTTGGTTTTCCATGGATAGGTGCGCGTATCCGCGTGGGTGGGGTAATCGGTGAACGCGAAGTGCGTGTTGACCGGCGTCACCGGCGGGCGCACAAGCGCCAGTGGCAGGCTTGCCGTGGTGCCTGCGCCCGGCCGCGGCACCGGCAGGCTGGTCTCCACCGTTGGGACCGCGCCGCTGCCCGGCGTGGCCAGGCCCAACGGCGGCGTGGGATTTACTGGCGCAAGCGGAGGAACGTTGACCGTGTTGATGACAATCGGCGGCTCGGGCAGGGCGGGCGTTGTCTTGCCGTGCCGATGATGATGGCCTTTGGCCGGCGTGGCCACGGCGGTCTGGCTGTTGATGACCGTTGCCGCTGCCGCCGCTGCGCCGCCCGGGGAAGCCGGGCTCGCCGCGGCGGCAGGACTTGCAGCTGAGTCGCTTTTGGGAGGAGTGGTCGACGTCTTGGTCGTCGCCGTCTTGGTTGCGGCCGTCTTCGTGGTCTTAGCGCCTTCGTCTGGATTGGCTTCAGTTTCGGGCGACGTCTTGGCGCTTGCCGCCGACTCGCTCTTCGCCGTGTGCTTTTTGTGCTTCTTGCTCGTGCTGGTTGAGGAAGAGGTGGTGGAGTTCTCGGAGGTTGCGTCGGTTGAGGAGCTCGACCCGTTCCTGGCGGCGCCGGTCGCCGTCTTGTTCGTGGCCGATGTCTTGGTTGTGATCGTGTCGGGTTTGGTCGAAGCGGTGCTGGTCTTGCTTGTCTTCGACTTGGCGGATTTACCGCTCGCAGAGGTCCCCTCACCCGCGGATGCCGCCGTCGCGCTGTTGGTCGACGTGGTTCCCGTGCCCGTGGTGGTATGATGCCGGCGGTGATGCGTCGTGGTGGAGGGGGCCGGCGTTCCGGTCACGTCGGACGAGCCGTCCGGATCAGTCGCCGCGCGGTCCGGCATCCACGCTGTAGTCAGCAGGACCAAGGTAATGACGAGGAACTTGAAGGAGGTCATCACGTCCACGCTCGACCGCAGAAGCTGTTAGTTTTCGTCATTCACGCAGGAGGGTCAATGTAACTTTCGCCGCGTCACCCCCTTGGACACGCCTCCTGTGCCGGGCATTCAAAAAAAGTTGGCGTGGGTGACGGGCCAGGGGCGCCGTTCGCTCGCGCAGGAACGGTTTCGCGTGCCAAGCTTGACCTTAGCACCGACACCAAGCGCTTTCCTAGGCCGTCACTGCTTCCGCGATCGATGGGGCATCCTCGCGCCGTTCCCTCGGCGAGTTGCCGCCGGGCGCCAGCCGCATGGAGACGAAGCGAGAGACGCCGCGTTCCTCCATCGTGACGCCGTAGAGCACGTCGGACATGCTGATCGTGCGTTTGTTGTGGGTGATGACCACGAACTGCGACAGGCTGACGAACCGCTGCAGGATCTTGATGAAGCGGTTGATGTTTGACTCGTCCAGCGGCGCGTCCATCTCGTCGAGCACGCAGAACGGGCTGGGCTTGACCATGTAGATGGCGAAGAGCAGCGCCACCGCGGTCATGGTCCGCTCGCCGCCGGAAAGCAGGCTGATCTGTTGCGGCTGCTTGCCGGGCGGGCGCGCGTTGATCTCGATGCCGGACTCGAGCGGATCGCCCTCATCCATGAGCGCGAGCGATGCCTTGCCGCCGCCGAAGAGCTCCGTGAACATCTCCTGGAAGTTGACCTTGATCTTCTCGAACGTCTCCGCGAAGAGCGTGCGCGTGGTGCGGTTGATCTCGGTGATCGCCTTGAGAATCTGGTCCTTCGCCGCCAGCATGTCGGCCTCCTGGCCGGTGAGGAAGGTGTGGCGCTGCTCCAGCTCGTCGTACTCGGTGATGGCCTCCAGGTTGACGGGGCCGAGCGCATCGAGCGCGGCCCGCTTGGCCGCGGCGTCGGCCTCGAGCGCCGACCAGTCGGGCGGAGTGTCCGATTCTTCCAGGGCGGGCAGGTTCTCCAGGTCCTCCAGTTCCTTTTGGTAATCGCGCTGGAATTTCTCGCGCAGGTTGCGCAGGAAAAGGCGCTGCTCGGCCAGCTTCACCTCGCCCTCGCTGCGGGCGTCGTGGATGTGGGTATGATCACGGCGCAGCGTGCGCAGCGCCGATTCCTGGCTGGCGATCGCGTCGAGCGCCGCGTTGCGCCGGACATGCGCCTCGTCCACCTGCGCGGTCACGGCCACCTGCGCGGCGCCGGCCGCGGCCTGTTCCGCCTCCGCGTCAACGATTTCGCGCCGGGCCTGCTCGACGCGCTGCTCGTGCTCGAGCGACTCGCGCCGACGCTGCCCAGCCAGTTCACGCAGTTCCTGAACACGGGCCGCCACCGGCTCGCGCTGGCGTTCGTGCGACTCGCATTGCTGCACCTGGGTGGCGAGCTCGATGCGACGCTCGGTCAGCGCGTGATTCTGTGCTTCCTCCCGGTTGGAAAGCTCGGCCAGTTGCGCGCGTTTCGTCTCGAGTTCCTCTTCCGCTTCGCGCAGCGTCGACTCGGCCGCCGCCATGGCGGTGCGAAGTTGCTCGTGACGCTCACTGTCCGCGTTTTCCTGCACGGAAAGCCGGTGGATTTCGCGGGCCGATTCGTCGGCCTGGCGCGCGGCCTCCTCGGCGGTGAATTGCGCGGCGCGTTCCTCCTGCCGCACAGTGGCCAGCGCGATCTCCGCCTGCTGCACGGCGCCGCGGGCGTTTTCCAGGACCGTCGCGCGGTCGGTCAGCGTACCGCGTGCTGCTTCCAGCGCGTGCTCCGCCTCTGCTTCCGTCACCGCCACTTGGGCGAGAGCGGCCTCGAGCTGGCGCAACTCCGCCTGGCGCGTAAAGACCGCGAGCGAGGTCGCACCTGCTTCCTGACCGACCAGCACCAGGCCGGGACGCGTGATCAATTCGCCGTGGCGCGTGGCCACGACGCTTTGCGGCTGCGCGGCCTTGAGCTGCTGCGCTTCCTCCAGCGTTTCGACCACGTGCGCATCCTCGAGCAGCGCGGCGAGCAGGCCGGTTGCTTCGCCTTGGGCGGTGACGAAACGGGACGCGTGCGTGGGCGCGGTCGAAGGCAAGGGCGCCGGGCGCGCGGAGCCGAGCGGGGCAAAGACGCAAATCTCGCGCTCCGCCACCTTGGCGCGCCACTCGCGGGCGGCGGCATTATCCGGCAGGAGGAGAGCATGCACCGCATCGCCCAGGAGCAGCGCGAGGGCTGACTCGTAACCCGCCTGCACGGTGATGTGGGACGCCAGCGTGGTGATCGTGCGCGCCGCCTCGTCGGCGAGCAGACGCTGCGCGGCGCGGGGGGCGTTGGCGTGCTGGGCCTGCAATTGCGCCAGCGCCTCGCGCCGCGCTTCCAGGCCGTGCCGCTTCTGGCCGACCTCCACCCGCGCCTTTTCCGCCGAGCGCAGCGCCGCCTCCGCCTCCTGGTGGGACGAGCGCGCCGTGCTTAGCGCCGCCCGGCCGCTGGCCAGTTCCGCCTCCACCGTCATTACCTTCGTGCCGAAATGGTTGAAGACGAGGTTCAGCTCCTCGCCGCGTTGCTTGAGCGCTGTTTGCTCACCGCGCAGCGTCTCCAGCCGCAGCTGGAAATTCCGCTGCTGCAGCTCCAGGCCCGCGAGCTCCTGCGCCTGCTTTTGCTGCTGGCGCTCGCCCGCCAGGCGACGCTCCTCGATCTCCGCGCATTCGCTTTCAACCACGCCGATACGCGCGGTCAGCGCGATCAGCGCCTCGTTTTCCGCGTCAAATTTCTCCTGCGTCTCGCCGCGCAGGCGCTGGAATTCCATCACCTGCTCGTTGAGATGCTTGAGCTGCTCCTCCGCCACGCGGACCTTCTCTTCCGTGGCCGCGATCTCGCGCGCGGCCTGATCGCGCAGGCCGAGGAATTCGTCCACTCGAGCGCGATTGGTCGCGGCGCGCTGCTCCGCCCGCTCGAGCAAGTTCCGCTGCCGCGCCTGCTCGTCGCGCAGGCGCACGAGCTCGGTTTCCAGCACCGCCAGCTCGCCGCGCGCCACGCCGAGTTGCGCTTCCTGAGCCGTGATCTCCTCCTCCAGCCTGGTCTGCTTCTCTCGCGAGCCGTCGACTTCACCCTGCAGCCGCTCGATCTCGCGCGTATAAGCGTCGAACTGGTGCCGCCCCAGTTTCTGTTCCAGCACGGCGAGCTGCGCAAAGCTGGCCTGGTAGCGCCGCGCCTTGCCGGCCTGCCGCTGCAGCGAGCCGATCTGCCGCTTCACCTCGCGGATGATGTCGGCGAGCCGGACGAGGTTCGCCTCGGTGTTCTCCAGCTTGCGCAGGGCTTCCTTTTTCTGGCTCTTGTACTTGGTGATGCCGGCGGCTTCCTCGAAAATCGCACGCCGATCCTCCGGCCGCGAGGAAAGGATCTGGTCGATCTTCCCCTGCTCCATGATCGAGTAGGCGGAGCGGCCCACGCCGGTGTCCATGAAGAGATGGTGGATGTCGCGCAGCCGGCACGGCGTCTTGTTCAGCTCGTACTCGCTGGCGCCGTCGCGGAAAACCCGGCGGGTGATCGTCACCTCGTTGTACTCCGTCCCGAGCTGCTCCTCGCACTCGCCGAAGGTCAGCGACACCTCCGCCATGCCAAGCGGCGGGCGCTGGTCGGTGCCGGAAAAGATGACGTCCTTCATCTCGCCGCCGCGCAGCGCCTTGGCCGACTGCTCGCCCAGCACCCAGCGGATGGAGTCGAGCACGTTCGATTTCCCGCACCCGTTTGGCCCCACGATGGCCGTCACCCCGCGATGGAATTCCAGCTTGGTCCGGTCGGCAAAAGACTTGAATCCGACGACATCGAGCGACTTCAAATACATGGGGTCTGGTCTAAAACGCCATGCCCTGACTGGCAAGGAAATACCACTATTAGTAGTGGTCCGCAGAAGTTCGGTGCACCATCGGTTGATTTTCAACTATTTGCGCGGGGGGTGAGGCGCCCTCCGGGTAGCCGCTGTCGGCCCGACGGCGGTCGCGGTAACGAAAGCCTCGTTTCCCTACCCAGTTCAGCAACGCGATCTTCAGTCAGCGACTTTAATCGTCTCGCGCTACGTTTCTTCAATGAGGTGGCCTATGGGGTGTGGTTTATGGATCGGGGCTGAGTTCGTTTGGTAGATGTGGAGTGGTGGGTTTTAGTTGAGGCTCGTGGGGGAGATCTTTCGCTTTTTTAGGTTTTACGACGAGCCCCGCCGTCGGGCCGACGGCGGCTACCTGCTGCATCTTGTCGATGGTTTTGCTCGCTAACTCGATAAGCTCGCTCGTTTACGCTGCTCACGGCTCAAATAAAGCTTAGCCATCTACTGGCTTCGCACGGCCTGCTCGCCCTTCGGGACCATCAGCCCGAATTGGCTCTGCAAGATCTTCGAACGATTCTCATTCTTGCGCAGGGAGCGGGGCGCGACCCATCACTGGTCGGACAGTTGGTGGCTAATGCGCTTCACAACATCGGCGACGCCATTGTCTACGACGGACTAGCCGAACACGCGTGGAGTGCTTCTCAATTGGCGCAAATCCAGGAGACTCTTGCCCTCGCTAACTTCATCGCGAGCTATCGCTTCAGTTTGGAGACCGAGGCCGCAGCCTTCGCCGGTCTCTTTAAATGGATTCGTCCGAACCCTTCCAACTGGGTGAAAGCGACGTTAAATGCAGACACTCCGAGTCGGAAAACATCTGATCGATTATGTGTTTCCTGTTGGCTGGATTGATTGCAACGAGAGTGCGCATCTCCGGTTTCTCCTCAAGCTGATGATGTTGCCCGATGTCAATGACCAGACGCTCCGTGCAGACCGGGCGCACCATCTTTTCGATGGCTATATGTCGAACCCCTTATTAATGCCGTGGAACATCTTATCATCGACGGCCTCACAACCCTTCTTCTATATCCCGCGCAATTTCGCCGTGGACCAAACCATCGCCAATGAGTCCGTCATCGCCTGTTTGCTCGAACGCTATCGGTTGGCAAATGGGCGCTATCCCGACTCGCTCAATAAACTGGCCCCTCCCTCGGGCACAAACCTCCCCCATGATGTCACCGACGGCCAGCCCTATCACTTCCTGCTCAAGCCCAACGGCTCCTACCTGCTCTACTCCATCGGCTGGAATGAGAAGGACGACGGCGGTCTTGTGGTGCTCGACAAAGACGATCCGCAGCATCACCGGATTGACTATGACCAGGGCTACTGGGTTTGGTTTGGCCCGAAATGACGGGCGCAAGTTCTAATACCCACGCTCGAGCTTGCGGCACAGATGCAGGCCATCGGCGATGGGGAGAAGGAGGGACTGGATGCGCGGATCGCTGGCCAGCTTGCGGTTGAGCTCGTCGATCGCGCGCGTGGCGGGCTCATTGCGGCGGACGGGATCGACGACTTTGCCGCCGCGCAGCATGTTGTCGAAGATGATAAGCCCGTTGGTTCGCACGAGCGGCAGCAGCGTCTCGTAGTAAAAATCGTAGGCTTCCTTGTCCGCGTCGATAAAGACGAGGTCGAGCAGGCCGGCGGACCGGAAGCGCGGGATGAGCTGGTGCGCGTCGCCGAGTCGCAGCTCGATCTTGTTCTGCAGGCCGGCGCGAAACCAGTAACGGCGCGCGATGCTGGTGTAGCGGAAGTCGTTGTCGAAGCAGACCAGCCGCCCGCCCGGGACGAGGCCGCGCGCGATGCTGATGGAACTGGAACCGGTGAACGTGCCGATCTCGACCGCGTACCGCGCGCCGATGAGCCCGGTGAGGAAGCTGAGAAAGCTGCACTGGTTGGGGCTGATGGACATCTCCGCCACGTTTCCCAGCGCCTGCGTCTCGCGGCGCAATTGGGTAAGCAGCGGGTCGTGGCCGTCGCTGCTCTGCTCCAGCACATAGCGGTAGAGCGAGTCCGTGATCGGCAGGTGCGTGGTGGACATGCGGCGGGCTACGGGGCGACGGGACGCCGCCGGGCGAGGCGGCCCGGCAGCGGATGAGCGCGGAGATGCGCGGCGAGATCGGCGAAACGGCGGAAGGCGCGCTCGCTCAGGTGATGCTCGAGCCCCTCGATGTCGGAGAGGTGCTCCTGGTGGTCGAGGCCGATGAGGTCGAAAAGGTCCGCGAGCATGGCGTGGCGTTTGCGGATGCGCTCGGCCACGCGGCGCCCATCGGATGTGAGGGCGAAGCCGCGGTAGGGCTCGTAGCGGAGGAAGCCAAGCTTGCCCAGGCGCTTGACCATGATCGACGTGCTGGCGCGGTTGAGCTGCAGGGTTTCGGCAACGTCGGAGACGCAGGCGTAACCCTTCGTGCTCTCGAGGTCGAAGATGCACTCGAGGTAATCCTCCATGCTTTCGGTCACCGCGGCGCGGTCGTGCGCGCTGCGCTTGCGCGGCGGAGCCGGCGAAGCGTCCAAGGCAGCGGCGCGGGGCATCCCGCCACCGTAGAGTGAGCTAACAAAGTGTAAAGCGGGATAATCGATGTTAGTCCCGGCTAACTTGCGACCGGCTTGCCGAAACGAACGCTCTTGGCATTGACGAACGCCCGGAGCCCGGCGACGCCGAGCTCACGACCGTAGCCCGATTGCTTGACGCCGCCGAAGGGCAGCTCGGAGGAAGAGGCGACGACTGCGTTGATAAAGACTTGTCCCGCCTCGAGCTCCGCGATGGCGCGCTGCTGCTCCGCGTCATCGCGAGTCCAAATGCTGGCGGCGAGACCAAAGGACGTGTCGTTGGCGATGGCCAGCGCATGGCCGAGGTCGCGCGCCCGGAAGAGAAGCGCCACCGGGCCGAAGAATTCCTCGCGCGCCACGGCCGCCTCGGGAGGAAGGCCGGCAAGCAGGGTGGGCGGAAAGAAGAAGCCCGGGAGATCGAGACGGCGCCCACCGGTGAGAAGGGTTGCGCCGGCTTGGAGCGCGTCGTGCACCTGCCGCTCGAGCGCTTCCAGTCCACGAGCCTGCGCGATCGGCCCAACCTCGGTTTCCGGCGCCAGCGGATCGCCGACCTGCAAAGCCTGGAAGGCTGCGACCAGCGCCCCGGTGACCTGGTCGTAAACGGCGTTGTGCACGATGATGCGCTTGGCCGCGATGCAGGACTGGCCGGCGTTCTGCGTGCGCGACTGCACGGCGGCTGCGACCGCCTCCTTCAGGTTCGCGCTGGGCAGGATGATGCAGGGATCGCTGCCGCCAAGTTCGAGCACGACCGGCTTGATTCGCGCGCCGGCCGCCGCGGCCACCTGCCGGCCGGCCTCCACGCTGCCGGTGAGCGAAACCGCATCGACGCGCGAATCATCGATCAGCGCCTTGACGCCGGTGACTGGCACTGCCAGATACTGAAAGCAGCCGGGCGCGAATCCGGCGTGGAGAAAGATATCTTCCAGCCGCGCGCCGCATTGTGGGGTGTTGTCGGCGTGCTTGAGCAGGACCACGTTGCCGGCCATCAACGCGGGCACGGCGCAGCGGACAACCTGCCAGAACGGGAAGTTCCACGGCATGAGAGCCAGCACAA
Organism: Betaproteobacteria bacterium; assembly: GCA_903970275.1. Lineage (GTDB taxonomy): Bacteria > Verrucomicrobiota > Verrucomicrobiia > Methylacidiphilales > UBA1321 > JABDGH01. Next base: position 1,456 of record CAJCIA010000132.1, on the reverse strand, counting down.
CGCCGAGCGGGTCGTGGCGCACAAAGCTGCGCTCATCGATGCGCTCGTCGCGCAGCATCGTCGCGCCGTGCTCCGCGTAGTAGCAGCAGGCGTCGGCGCACTTCGCGGCTTCGGCCCGGCCTTGCGCGAGCGGCTTGCCCATTTCCAGCGCAGCCAGGCGCGAGAGTTCGTCCTGCGCGGCATCGAACAGGGCCGCGAGACGGTTCAGTTTTTCGGCCCGTTCGGGGAGCGGACTGAGCCGGTGCTTCGAAAAAGCTGAGCGAGCGGCCTCAAGTTTCGTGTTAATTTCCGAGGCGGTGAGCTCTGGATAGGTGCGCACGGTTTGGCCCGTGGCGGGGTTGATGGTGACAAGGCGCATGGGCAGAAGTGTTGAAGAGCGAGCATTGAAGATTAACCTCGGCGAAGACTTTCAGCCGCTAGCAATTGTAGCGGCGGTCTATGATCGCCGACGGACGTTTTCAAATTATGCACCGACGGTCATAGACCACTGCAACAGTGATCAGCCGCGCACCAGCTTGAGATGCCCGATCTCCGCCGGGGCACCAATGCGGCAGGGAAACCAGTCGCCCGCGCCGTTGGAGACGACCAGGCTGGCGGCTCCGCGGCGATAAAGGCCGCTCCAGTATTCGAAGAAAAGCGGACCAAACCCGACATCGCCCAGCATGAGCTGCCCTCCGTGCGTGTGGCCCGAAAGCATCAGATCGATGCTGGCGGAGGAGGCGTCGAAGAGATCCGGATGATGAGCGAGCAGAACGCGCAGGTCACCCTGCTGCCGCGGCGGGAAGAGCGACGCGATGGCGGCCGGATCACCGCGGAAGCTGCGCGAGAACCACGGCAGTCCCCCAAGGACGAGGCGTCCCCCGCGTTCGGGCACGATCACGCTGCTGTTGCGCAGTAGCGGAAAACCGGCTGCGGCGCACGCCTGCATGAAGGGAGCCTCACCCTCGAAGAGATCATGGTTGCCCTCGCACAGGTAGAGGCCGCGCGGCGCCTCCAGTCGGCGCAGGCAGGCGGCGGCATCCTCAAACTCGCTGAGGTTGCTGTTGATCAGGTCTCCGGTGACGGCGATGAAATCGGCCTTGAGATCGTTCGTGGCGTCGCTGATTTTCCGCAGCCGATCCGGCCCGCAAAAGATGCCGGAATGAAGATCGCTCACGTGCGCGATGGTAAAGCCTTCCCACTCGGGCGGCAGGTTGGTGATGGGAATGTCGAGTGTGCGGATGCGAAGATCGTCGCGCGTGGCGGTGCCGTGGACGCCCATGGCGATGGCCGTGGCGGGCATCGCGCCGACGGCGACGGTATAAATGAAGCGGCGCCGCGAAAGATCTTGCGGCGCGACCGGCTGCGCGCGATCGACGCGCCGCGCGCGGCCCAGAATGAGCGCGACCACGATGGTGCCGAGAAAAAGCAGCTGGACGAAAAGGAGGTTCCACACCATCTCGACCGAAAGCGGGAA
>CAJCIA010000131.1 GCA_903970275.1 Betaproteobacteria bacterium | reverse complement strand
CGCGGGTGGTCTTCGCTTCCGCCACGGGCGCGGGCATCGGCAGCGGTGGGATGGCCGTGCGTGCGGTTTCCGCCAAGCCTGATGAAAGCTTGCGCGATTCGATCGCTTCCTTCGTGATCGTCGGCAGCGTGCCGGTGTTCGGCAGCGCGGGCGGACGGGCGCGATGCTCGACCGGATCGAGATTCGCCAAGCTATCCGTCTTGCCGCTGAGAAAAACCTTGGCTTGCGGGTTGGCGATGATCACGCGCGGCGGCGCAGACACCCGGCCCGACGCGGTGGGAATGTTTCCCGACGCTCCACCCGGCACGGGCGGTGGCGGCATGTTGGGCGGCGTCGCCAGCGGCATGGTCGGGGCGCTGGAACTGCGGCCGGGGACAAGGCCCGTCAGCGGCGGAGCGTTCACCGGCAAGCTGGGCGGCGAGGCAAAGGTGGCGCGGAGCGGCTCGGTCTTGCCGCGCGGCATCGTGCCCGGCGCAGGAACGGAGAGCGGTTCCGTCTTCGCACGCGAGCCGGTGAGCGAGGCCGACTGCTTCAATTGCGACGGTGCAGGACCGACCAGACCGGTCGGCGGGCGTGTCGGCCGCTGCATCGGCTGGGTCACGGCCGTGGACCAAGGCGGCGGGTTGCCGCTTGGCGCGGGCGTGATCCTGTCCGAACCCTTCATGGGAATCGTGGCTGCGGTGCCGGAATTGGCGCGGGACAACTGTGTCGAATCGGGCTTGAGCGGACGGGGAGGCAACGTGACGCGCAGGGTCTCGCGCTTCTGCGGCTGATCGGCGGAAGATGGAGCGTCATCGGCCATAATGGGATTTTTTATAGGTAAATCGGAGAAATGTTCAATGGCGAAATTGGCGATCCCAACGTCGGCGACATGCGCCATTTCGCAACGGGAAAGTCACGTGAAAAAATCAAGCGGACGGCAGGCCAAAATGGCGCAGCAACCGGTCAAGATCGGCCGCCGAGAAATATTCAATCTCGATTCTACCGGCATCGGCCTTGCCTGAAATCTTCACCCGTGTTCCGAGATGCTGCTGCAATCGTTTTTGCAGGTCGTCGAACACCGCGCCGCTGCCCGCGACATCCTTCCGCCGCCGCGCGGGGCGTTTCGTGCCGGCGCGCATCGAATCGACCAGCCGTTCCGCTGCTCGCACGCTAAGATTGTCCTTGCGGATGCGTTCTGCCGCCAGAAGTTGCTCCTCCGCGCTGGTCAGGCCGAGCAGAACCTTGGCGTGGCCGACGCTCAGATCCTCGCTGCCGAGCCACGCGCGGATTTGCTCCGGCAGCGTGAGCAGCCGCACGGCGTTGGCCACGGTGACGCGGCCCTTGCCGACCTGTTTTGCGACGTCGTCCTGTGTAAGCGAGAAATCGCGGATGAGGCGCGCGTAGGCCTCGGCTTCCTCGATCGGGCTGAGATCGGCGCGCTGCAAATTCTCGATCAGCGCGAGCTCGAGCACCTCGCGGTCGCTCGCCTGCCGCACGATGACCGGCAGCATTTCCAGCCCCGCCTCGCCCGACGCGCGCCAGCGGCGTTCGCCCGCGATGAGCTCGAACTTGCCGGCCACCTCGCGCACGATGAGCGGCTGGATAACGCCGCGTTCGCGGATCGATTCCACCATTTCCGCCAGCTCCTCAGGCCGGAACGTTTTGCGCGGCTGCAGCGGGCTGGGCACGATGCGCGCACGCGCGATCTGCCGCACCGATTCGCCGCGTTCCGCGACCGGTTCCGGCGCCGCGAGCGCCGTCGCCGGAGCGCTGCCCATGAGCGCGCTGAGCCCCTTCCCTAATGCTGCCTTGGCCATGCGCTTTCTTAAGCGGTCGCCACGAGCTTGTCGAGGGAGCAGCCGCCTGCGCAATCGCCATGGTGGTGATTGTACTTCGACCCTTCGGTGAGTATTCTTGCCGGGATGCGCGGCCTTTCTTTTGCTCTCGGCGCTTTTTTGAGCGTTCGGCTCTGTGCTGATGCGACGATCGTCGACCAGGATTTCGCGTCGGCGACCGTGCTCTACCAAGTGGCGGGGAACTACGAGCAAAGTGGGGCGCCCAAATTGGGGCTCAAGGATTATGACAGATGCTATGGCCAGTTGCAGCAGATTCGCGCTTCGAATCCCAACTGGAATCCTGGCCAGGTCATGAAGCAAATGGCCGACTGTTCGAAAAAAATCGACGCGATCATCCTGCAGTTGAATAATCGCGCGGGTTTTGCAAGGGGCATTTCGAACAGTCCTTTTCTCGTTTTTTGCCCCAACGTGCATCCAACCGCTTCCATCACCACATCCTACCCATGGCGGCGCGATATTTCGGCGACCGTCTTCATCCTCGGCGAAAAATCGGACGCCGCCAGCCTCGATCCCCACTGGGTGCGTGACAACGGCGGCACGGACACCGCGACCGGCATGAGCGGTTATGCCTCCGACTCGCATGCCTCGACGATGAATCCGTTCTACGTCGGATTGCCGTTCAACGACGTGGCCCATCCCGCCCTTGCGATGCGCTGGTTACCACGGGGCTGGACGACGCCAAAAAGCGAGCCACACGGCTCGGCCTGCCTCGGACGCTGGGTCGAGCTTCTAAACCGCAATGGCCGCAGCTGTTTTGCCCAATGGGAAGCTGCGGACCCGGCGGGCGCGGACGACGCTGCCTACGTTTTCGGTTCGAGCGCGACCCCGAAGGAGGCTGCCGGAATCCATGTCTCGCCGGCCGTGGCAAAGTATCTCGGCTTCGAAGGGACAGCGGTCGCCTCCTGGCGCTTCGTCGATGACGACGACGTGCCCGCCGGACTCTGGCTGCGTTATTCCGAGCAGGCTGTCCTGTTTAGCGCCTTGCGCGAGACGACGGCAGGAGCCGCCGCGCCGGCAGCGGCACAAGCACATTGACGTTCGAGAGCGTTAACGCCTTTCATTGTAGCGGCGGTCTATGAC
>CAJCIA010000130.1 GCA_903970275.1 Betaproteobacteria bacterium | reverse complement strand
CCGGATGATCTCCAGGATCTCCTTCATCACCCGCCGATGTAGGACATCTCCACCTTCGATTCGGTGGCTGGCACGGTGGCGCGCAACTCGGAGTAGCGATCTTCCCGGCCCGTCCAGACCGCGCGAATGACCGCGGCGATCTTTTCCTCCACCGTGCCCGTGCGCACCAGCCCGCCGAGATCGTGACCCGTGCGGGCAAAGAGGCAGGTGAAGAGCTTCCCATCCGCGGATAAGCGCAGTCGATTGCAGTCGCGGCAGAACGGCGCCGTGACGGAATTGACGAAGCCAAACTGGGCGCCCGTGCGCGTGCAGCGGAAGCGCCGCTCAGTCTCGGACGCGGGTCCTGCCACCGGCACCAAATCGAAATCGCCTCGCAGCACCTCCAGCGCATCCGCACCGGAAAAGACCTGCGCGCGGTCCCAGCGATTGTTGTTGCCCACGTCCATGAACTCGATGAAGCGCAGCGGTATTTTTCGTGCCGCAAAGTGCCGGGCCATCGGCAGCACCTGCGCTTCGTTGACGCCCCGCTGGACTACCATGTTCAGCTTAAGAGAGAACCCGCGCGCCAGAGCTTCGTCGATGCCGGCCAGCACGTTCTCGGTGCTTACGCCCAGTCCGTTCATCACGCCGAACACCTCGTTCTCAATCGCATCCAGGCTGATGTTGAGCCGTTGCAGCCCGGCTTCCCGCAATGCCGCTGCCTGCCCGCGCAGGAGGAGTGCGTTGGTCGAGAGCGCCAGCTCCACCGGCAGCGGCGCCAACTGGCGGATAAGGTCCACAATACCCGGCCGCAACAGCGGCTCGCCGCCCGTGAGCCGGATCTTGCGCACGCCCAGACTAATAAAAATCCGGGCCAGATGCTCGATCTCGTCGAAGGTCAGCAACCGGCTCGGGGCAAGGAACGCATGGTTCGCAAAAGCTGAGCGCGGCATGCAGTACGTGCAGCGCAGGTTGCAGCGGTCGGTGACCGAGATACGAAGCGCCTCCAGCGGACGGCCCAGCGCGTCGAGAAGAGGCATCACGGAAGGTACTCCGAATCCAGGATGGCGAGCGCCTTTTTTATCGCCTCGCCCACCACCGCAAGGCACTCGCCCACCGCGGCCGGGCGCCCAGGCAGATTGACGATGAGGCAGCCGCGCCGCACGCCGGCCGTCGCCCGGCTGAGGATGCTGGTGGGGGCCAGATCGAAGGTACGCACGCGCATGATTTCGCCGAACCCGGGCAGTTCCCGTTCCAAGACCGCCCGGGTTGCTTCAGGCATCACGTCGCGCGGGGCGGGGCCCGTGCCGCCGGTCGTGACCACGAGCTGGCAGCCGCGATCATCCACCAAGTCGACGAGCGCGCCGCTGAGCAGCGGAATCTCGTCAGGGAGAATTACGCGCTCCCATTCCAACGCGCGCGGCTGGAAAAGCGCCGCGATATGCCGCTCGATTTCCGGCCCGCTGAGATCCTCGTAAATGCCAGCGCTGGCGCGATCGCTCGCCGTGATGCGGCCGACGCGGAGCGGCTTCATACCTTGGTCTTCTCGACCAGCCGGATGCCCTCGATGACCATGCCCTTGTCGACCGCCTTGCACATGTCGTAGAGCGTCAGCGCGGCGACCGACACAGCGGTCAGCGCCTCCATTTCAATGCCGGTGCGGGCGGTGATCGCGGCGACGGCGCGGATGCCGATGCGATCCGACTCCAGCGCGAATCCGACCTCCACCACGTCCAGCGCGAGGGGATGGCAAAGCGGGATGAGCTCGGCCGTTCGCTTCGCCGCCTGTATGCCGGCAATCTGCGCGACGGCGAGAACGTCGCCCTTGGGCAGCGCACGCGCGCGAAGCTGGTTGATCGTCTCGGGCGCGCAGCGCAACCAGCCTTCCGCCACCGCACGGCGTTGCTGCAGCGGCTTGGCGCCGACATCGACCATGCGCGCGCGTCCGGTCTTGTCGAGGTGGCTAAAGTCGGTGGCGCCCATGTGGGTCAAGCGTTGGCAAACTCTGGCGCGAGGGACAGGAAAAAAACCGGGTCGCCCGGCAAGGGCACGGCTGCCCCCGCGCGAAGCAGGATGAGCGCGTTTGCGCCCGCCACGCCGAAGAGATCGCCCGACGACAGAAACCGGCACGGCTTCAGCCACCAATTCTCGTCTCGCCAAGCGGCAACGGTCGGCCAGAACGTGTCGCGCTTTGGCGTGATGCGCGAGACGGGTCCATCGAGCACACCGCGCATCAGACGCGGTCCGGCCAGCGGCGCACCTTCCAGTGCGAGCAACATGGGCAGAACAAAAAGGTGAAGCGCGACAAGGTGCGACACGGGGTTCCCGGGCAGCGCGATCGCCCACTGGTCACCACGGCGGGCCAGCCCGACCGGCTTGCCGGGACGGACCTCCAGCCCGTGCGCCTCGAAGCGAAAGCCGGCGGCTTCCAGCGCCGCCCGCGCGTGGTCATGGTCGCCCACGCTGGCGCCACCGGAAATCAGGAGCATCTCGCAATCGGCCGCCATCTCCGCGACAAGCCGGCATGTTTCGTCACGGCGATCGGGCGCGCGACGATGATCGGTCACCATCTGCCCGATGCCGCGCAACGTGGCGGCGACCAGATCGGAGTTGGAATCACGGATGCGCGGCCCAGGCTCGCCGCGCTCGTGGCGGCCCATCACCTCATCGCCGGTGACGAGATGCGCCACGCGCGGGCGGGTTGTCACCTCGATCTCGCGCGTGCCGACGGTGGCCAGGATGGCCAGCTCCACCGCGCCGAGCCGCGTCCCGACCGGCAGCACGGTCTCGCCCGCGCGGCCTTCGCTGCCGCGCGGGCGCACAAATGGATCCTCGGATTTCGTCACGATGCGCAGCCGATCGCCTTCCATCGCGATGAGTTCCTGCGGCACCACGCGACCGGCGCCTGCGGGCAGTTCCGCGCCGGTGAAGATGCGGCGCGCCGTGCCCGGAATGAGGGGCGCACCCGGACCCGTGCCCGGACGATTCTCGCCCTCCACGCGCAGCGGCTCATCGGTCAGCGCGGCGACGGCGTAGCCGTCCATCATGCTCAAATTTCCGGTGGGATAATCGCGATCCGACACGACCGGCCTGGCGAGCACGCGTCCCAGCGCCCAGGCCCCAGCCATGCTTTCTGTTGCCGGCTTGGCCGCGAGTTGCAGGCACGAAGCCAGGACCTCTTCCCACGACGCGCTCATGACACCGCCTTCCAGATCGGCACATCGCGCTTCAGCTCGTCCATGAACTCGGCCAGGAATGCGAAGGCTTCCCCGCGATGACGCGCGGCGATCTCGACGATGATGGCCGCCTCGCCAACCGCCACACGGCCGACGCGATGCCGCACCCGCACGGCCAGGCATGGATGGCGCGTTCCTAGTTTCCGCGCGATTTTTTCCATCTGCTGCTTGGCCATGGGCTCGTAGGCCTCGTACTGCAGAGCATCGATGTCCGTCCCATTCTCCTCGCCACGCACGCGGCCTTCGAAGCGGACCACCGCGCCCGCGCCGGGCTCCGCCTGGGCCGCGCCGAGGTCGAGCGGGCCGGATTGAAGTTCGATATCCAGCGTCATTCAACCTCCGGAAACGGGCGGGATGAGCGCGATCTCCTCGCCGGGGCGAAGGATGGCATCGGCCGCGAGAAATTCGCCTTCACGCGCCAGGCGCACGGTGGACCGCAGCGGTTCGAGCTCGGGATGCCGCTCCAGGATTTGCACCCACAGATCGTGGGGCGAGATTGGATCAACGCACGCGATCTCCAGGCGGTCCGTGCCAATGCGCGAGCGGACGGGACCAAAGGCAAGGACGCGCAGCGTGGAGGCCATCTTCCTTAGCATGGCACCGGAGCGAGCAGGCGCAATGCCGCTGCCTCATCCGCCCTGTGTGTCATCCCGCAGCCGCCAGGTCGGCGTGTCGCTGGGAATGAAGAGATCGCGCGCGCCGCCCTCCGTCTTCACGCGCCCCGCCTCCATCACCACCACGTGCTCGCACAGCGTCATCACCTCGCCGGGGTTGTGCGTGACGTAGAGTGTCGGCACGCGGAACTCATCGCGGACCCGCTGGAGAAACGGCAGGATGCGCTCGCGCAACGGGGCATCGAGTCCTGTCAGCGGCTCGTCAAGCATGAGCAAGGCGGGCGCCGCCAGCAGCGCGCGAGCCAGCGCCACCCGCTGCTTTTCACCGCCTGAAAGCGCGCCCGGACGCTGCGACAGCAAGCCGTCGATTTCGAGCCGTTCCACCACCCGCTCGAAAAGCGTGGATTCGCTTGCGGTCGATCGGCCGTACTCCAGATTTGCCCGCACACTGAGGTGTGGGAAAAGCGCGAGATCCTGCGGCACGTAGCCGATCCCGCGACGATGCGGCGGCAGGTGCACGCGCGCATCGGAATCGAAAAGCACGACGCCATTCATCATGACGTGGCCTGCTTCGGGACGGCGCAGCCCGGCGACCACTTCGAGCAGCGTGGTCTTGCCCGCGCCGGAGGGCCCGAAGAGCGCCGTCCAGCCTGGACCGAACCCCGCGTCAACCTCCAGCGTGAAGCGGCCGAGTTGAACCGAGACCCTGCGCAACTCGAGAAAAGGCGTCATGACTGGCGCTCGCGCAGCAGAAGTTCACTAAGCAGGATCGCCGCGAAGGCGAAGCCAATGGAAACCGCGATCAGCGCATCCGCCTCCGCATCGTGGCCCAGCAGGATGTCGGTGTAGATCGACGTGGAGATCGTGGTGGTCGAGCCGGGAATGTTGCCCGCGACCAAAATGGTGGCCCCGAACTCGCCAAGCGCACGCGCGAACGCCATGACCGCCCCCGCGATGATGCCGCGGCGGGCCAGCGGTAGAGTCACCGTCCAGGCCACGCGCCAAGGCGATGCGCCGAGCGTGGCGGCGACCTGTTCCACCCGCCTGCTCACGCCCTCCAGCGCCACCCGCGCATTGCGCACCACAAAGGGAAACGACATCACGGCCATGGCGGCGACGACGGCCCTCCACGTGAAAACGATCTCAAAATTCGCCGCGTGCAGCCAGTGGCCAATCCAGCCTCGCCGGCCAAGCCATTCGAGCAGGATGAGGCCTGTCGCCACGGGCGGCAGGACGAGCGGCAGGGTGACGATCGTCTCCACTACGGCCTTGCCCGGCCACGACCGTCGCGCGAGCAGCCACGCCAGCGCCACGCCCGGCCCAAGGTTGATTGCCACGGCCAGCAACGCCGCACCAAGGCTTAGCTCAATCGCGGGCCAGTCGAGCAGCATGAGCGTTAGGGAGTGCTCGGCAAAAATCCATGCTTCTTAAACACCGCCAGCGCCTCAGGCGATTCGAGATAGGCGAGGAACTTCTTCGCCGCCTCCTTGCCCGAGGTCTTCACCATCGCAACCGGGTAGGTGATGCGTGGGCCGTCGCCCAGCGGCACGGCGTAGACGACTTTCACCTGCTTCGAGACCTCCGCATCCGTCTGGTAAACCATGCCTAGGTCCGCGTTGCCGGACGCAACGGCGGCCAGAGCGGCACGCACATTTTGAGTCGGCACCACCTTGGCTTGAACCTGGGACCAGAGACTGAGCTTCGTCAGGTAGGCCTTCGCATAAACGCCTGCCGGGACGGCCTTCGGGTCGGCCAGCGCGATGCGCTTGACCGAGGGCTTGGCCAGATCGGGCGGGATGACGCCCGTCAGCGGGCTGTCGGCCGGCGCAATGATGACGAGCTGATTGACGAGCAGGTCCTTGCGGGTCGCCGGATCGATCAAGCCGGCCTTGGCCACGTTGTCCATCTGGGCCTCGTCGGCGGAAAGAAAGAGATCAGCCGGCGCACCTTGCTCGATCTGCCGGGCCAGCACGTTCGAGCCCTCGAAGTTAAACGAGATCTTGTCGCCGGATTTTGCCTCGTACGTCGATTCGATTTCCTTCAGCACATCACTCAGGCTCGCCGCGGCAAACACGGTGACCGTATCCGCACGCAGCGGCAGGACAAGTCCAAGCAGGGTGAGAGCCAGCAAGCGGAGGGTAGTCATCGCGATGGATCGATATCTACCAGCCGATATATCCCAAATTGCCCCGCTTGCAATGGACAAGCTGGGGGAGACTTCAAAAAGCGTGACCTTCGTCGCGGATCAAGAGGAGAACGACAAGCAACGCATATGCCTTGTAGTGTTGTTCCACGACCGCGGGCGGACGCGCCTTGGGGACTGCTCGGCAGTCATAGACCACCGCTACAAGAAATCGAAATTGTCCCGCCACGCCTGCAGCGGCGCAAAGCGAATCGTTTCCAGCTCTGCCCGCGTGACCTCGGGCGCTTCCTTCACCTTGAACCGCACCTCGATCTCATCGCCCGCATGGAGGACGAGATCATGCGCCAGGAACGTGAAGTGATAGGTCGTATTTTCCTGGCTCGTCATGCAGTCGACCATGTCGCCCTGCGGCTGTCCGTTCACATCCACGTTGACCAGGTGAACGGTCGAGGCATCCGTGCCGTTGTAGGGCGGCGGGCGGCGAAAGACCAGGCGCAAATCGTCGACGCGGCCGCCGGCGAAAGCGCGTAGTTTCACCGTGTAGGTTTCCGCGTCGAAACTGGTCGTGAGCTTCAGCCGCTCGCCCGCCTCGGGCGTGGCCCAGCCCCACGGCGCAGCGGCGAAGCCAATGGCCAGCGTGGTAATCAGCGGGAGCGCCAGCGCTGCAAGGAACCAGGCTCGCGGCAGATGACGGAACGACTGCCGAAACGTCAGGTAGGCCGCCAATCCCAGCCAGGGAAAAATCCACGCCACGTAGTGCCACTGGCCATAGCTCCACGCGTAAGGCGGATTATCGAACGGCACGTAGAGCAGGTAAAATCCGAGTGTAAAGCCGATCGCCAGCACCAGCCCCGCTGCGCCCCAGCCCCGCTCGCGCAGGAGAAAAAGAAGACCCGGCAGCACGAAGAGAAACTCCGGGTAACGGCTGAGCAGCGATGGTGGACGCGGGCCGCCCGGCAGCGCGCCGTCGCCGGTAAGGAACAGGCTGTCCGCGAAGAACTGGTAGGCCTTCACGCCGAGGTTGGCGCCATTCATCTTGCCGCTCTCGCCGGCGATATAAGGCGACGTTAGCGCTTGGTACAAATGCTCGTTGATCAGCAGAATCAGCCCGGCCGCCACTAGCATGATGCCAGCCAGGCAGCCGGCCGCCACGACGCGCTCCTTCCAATATCGCAACCGCACGAGCGCTGGGAGAAACACCAGCCCGAGCGCCACGGTTTCGGTCGGTCGCGACAGCGCCGCCACTCCAGCCAGGCCCGCGCAGAGCACGAAATGCGAGAGCCGCGGCGCGCGTGGGCGCAGTGCCAGCAGGTAAATCGAGACGAAGAACGCCGTGTAGGCCGGCAGCGTATTCCACGGAATGACCAGGCATTCGTCGCGGATGTACGAGTCAAACCAGATGAAGATGTAGACCATCAACACCGCCTCGATCCGCGTCAAATAAAGCCGGGCGGCGGCGTAAAAGACGGCAACGATCGCCAGCACCATCGCCAGATCCGGAATGAGAAAAGGATGCCGCGGCAGGAGATGGTAGAATATCGCGCCAAGCGCCGGGTAACCAATCCAGTACGGATTCGGCTTAAGCTCGCCCTGCGCCAGTTCGCCCGCGGCGCGATGATACAGGCTCTGGTCCCACCATTGCAGCCAGCCGGCATTGCCGCCCGCGTGCCAGGAGGGCGAATCGTTCAGCGCATACGCACACGCGTACCAAACTAGCGTGACGCCTAGGATCAGCCACGCATCCGGACTAAAGACGCGCACCTGCGCATCGCGCCCGAACCAATAGCGGAGAACGCGTCCGGCCTCCGCGGCGGAACCGATCTGGAAGGAAAGGTTCCCCCGCGTTGGCATCCCACTTCATAGCCCGCCGCCGTCGAAAGGAAAGCGGCGGGCGGGACCGCAAAGTGAGCAGCTTAAGCTTGGAAATAGTGCGGCTGGTCGAGATCGGCCAGGAGTCCCGGCTGGCTGGGCTGCCATCCCAGCTGTTGCCGCGTCTGCGCGCTCGAGGCCGGGCAATCAATTCCCGCGAAATGGGCGAACCATCCAAAATGCTCCGCCGCTTCCTCCAACGATTTGCTGACCACCGGCAGGTTCAGGCGCCGGCCGATGACAGTCGCGATGTCCTTGAACGGCACGCCCTCCTCGGCAATGGCATGAAACGGACCCGTACCGCCTTTCTCCAGCACAAGCCGATAAAGCACGGCGGCGTCGAGACGATGCGTTCCAGGCCAGCGATTGAGGCCATCACCGACGTAAGCGGAGACGCCCTTTTCGCGGGCAAGACGAATCAGGATGGGCACAAATCCGTGGTCGCCCTCGCCGTGCACGGATGGAGGAAGGCGCATGGCGGAGACGCGTACCCCCTGCTTCGCCAAGGGAAAGGCGGCCCGTTCCGACGCACGGGGAAAACCCGGGTTGACCGGAGCCACATCGGCCTCGGTCGATACGCGGCCTACATTAAGCAGAGCCACACCCGAGCTGACAACCAGCGGCCGATCCGAACCAGCCAGGGCGGAACCCAGCGTCGCGATGGCCTGCTCGTCAACCTCACAGTTCGCCTTGATTCTGGAGAAGTCGTGGATGAAGGCGGTGTGGATTACGCCATCCGCCGCGGCGGCGCCAGCGCGCAAGCTGTCAGGATCCTCGAGCGACCCGCGATGCACCTCTGCGCCCGCCGCGGCGAGCGCCTTGGCCGAAGCTTCCGAGCGGACGAGGCCGAGTACCTGATGGCCGTGGTTGATCAATTCCTGAACGATGGCCGATCCGACAAAGCCGGTCGCGCCGGTGACAAAGACACGCATGTTTTCTCCTATGGGGGTTACCGAGGAACCAATGTATACATCGGACACAATGTAGTCCATGTAAACATCGTGCCATCCGGCTCGAAAGCAGGTAAGCTGTTGCCATGAAGGCGGCTACCCGTCCCTACCATCACGGCCATCTCCGGGAGGCGCTCCTGCGCGCGGCGGAAGACGCCTTGGAAACCGGCGGCGCGCGGAGCATTTCGCTCCGGGAACTGAGCCGCCAGCTGGGCGTCAGCCACACCTCGCCACGCCGGCATTTCGCGGGCAAGGAAGCACTGCTCGACGCTCTGGCGCTGCGCGGCTTCGAGCGGTTCGACGAGGCGCTGGGCCGCGCCGCGGGCAAGCCCGGCCAGGAATTCAAGTCGCGCCTGACCAAGCTGGCGCGGGCCTACGTCGGCTTTGCCTTGAAGCATCCGGCGTTGCTCAGCCTCATGTTCGACGCCAAGCAGCGGGCCGATGCTCCCGAGGCCCTGCGGCAGGCGAGCGAGAGAGCCTTCGGCCATGCCCCGGCCGCCTTTGCCGAAGCGCAGGCGGCGGGCGAGGTCGTGCCCGGCGACCCGTCGCGGCTGGCCCTTGTCCTCTTCTCCACCCTGCTCGGCCTCGTCTCGATGTCGACCGGCGGCAAGGTCAAGGGCATCCCGCTGGACCGCCTGATCGGCGAGATTATCGACCGCACCATCCTGGGCTTTCGCCCCCGTTAGCCGGAGAGGCTCGTGCTTCCTGCGCCGGAATGGCGCGTCACCCCAACGGGATTCGAACCCGTGCTACCTAGCCCGAGGCTTCGAGCAAAGGCGGGACATGACACGGGCAGCGAAACTGCGCTCACTATCTGCCGCAATCGGGCCAAAGGGGTTTCGTATATGGTCTGACCCTTATTTGATCTTTTATGCCGCTGTGGTGGCGACTTCAT
>CAJCIA010000129.1 GCA_903970275.1 Betaproteobacteria bacterium | reverse complement strand
CGCAGAATAGCCACGACTTTCTTCCGAGAGCGACGCCACGAAGGGCGCGTTCGGCGGCATTGTTGGTCAAGCAAATCCGCCCATCGTCGAGGAACCGTGTAAATGACGGCCAGCGGCGCAGCATGTAGTTGAAGGCCTTGGTCAGATCGTGTCCGCGGGAGAGCTTGTCGCGCGTCTCGACCATCCAGCGCTCAAGGTCGGTGACTAAGGGCGCGCTCTTCTCCTGGCGGATGGCAAGGCGTTGATCCGCCGACAGGCGGTTGATCTCGCGCTCGATATCGAACAGGGCATCGATGCGCTTCACGGCTTCAACCGCTAGCGGATAGACCAGGTTGGGCTTCTCGCCGCGCGCCTTCTTGCGCGCCGCCGCTTCGATATCGGCCAGCTCGAACACCTTGCGCCGGCTGTGGGCCCAGCAGCTGGCTTCCAGGATGGGCGTGGGCTGACGGTCCGCCGCATAGAGATCACCGTAGCCGCCATAGGCGTCGGCCTGCAGAATCCCGCTCCAGCCGGCGAGATGCGCCGCGGGATGTTCGCCTCGGCGATCGCGCGAATAGTAGAATATCGCAGCCGGCGGATCGGCGCCGCCGAACGGGCGGTCGTCGCGCACATAGACCCATATGCGGCCGGTATCGGTCTTGCCCTTGGCCAGGACCGGCACGGTGGTGTCGTCGCCGTGCAGACGCGTGGCCGCCAGCATATGGGCTTTGAGCCGCCCGAACAGCGGCATCAGTGCCGCGGCGCCGGCGCCGACCTGGTCGGCCAGGGTCGACAGGCTGAGCGGCACGCCTTCGCGGGCATAGCGTTCGGCCTGGCGATTGAGCGGCTGATGCTGGCCGAACTTCTCGAACAGGATCATCGCCAACAGGCTTGGGCCGGCCCAGCCGCGCGGTGTGACGTGGAATGGGGCCGGCGCCTGGCTGATCGCCTCGCAGTCGCGGCAGGTGAACTTCCCGCGCACATGCTGGATCACCTTCCACTGGCGCGGTACCACCTCCAGCGTCTCGGTAATATCCTCGCCCAGCTTGCGCAGACGCGTGCCACCACAGCAGTGGCAGGCGGTCGGCACCGGCTCGACCACCCGCTCGCGCGGTAGATGTTCGGGAAATGGCTGACGCGCTGGCCGTTTGCGCGCATAGGGCGCAACCTCGGTGGTGCGCGTGGTTGCCTGCTCGGCGGCGATCTCATCTTCCGTCGCCGTGCTCTCGAGCTCCTCGAAGGTGAGTTCCATCTGGTCTTGCAGGCGCGCCGATCGCTCCGAGCGCTGGCCATGCAGCGCTCGCTGGAGCTTGCGGATCGTCAGGTCCTGATGCGCAATCAGCGCCGCATCGTCGGATGCCTTGGCCTTGGCGACCGCCAGTTCTGCTTCCACCCGAGCGGCGTGCGCCGCTTCATCATCGGCTCTGGCAATCGCCACCGTCAGCGCCGCTCTCAGCGCGCCGATATCGTCCGGAAGAGCATCCAGGGCGGTGACATCCATGCCCTCAGTGAATCACAAAATGCGCCGGCTGACTCGCAAAAAATGGCGGAAAGCCGGGGAAAAACTCAGCCCGCGCGCTCCGGCCGGAACGTGTGGCGTGGATTGCGCCAGTCAATGCCGTCGAGCATATAAGCCAACTGCGCCGGCGAAATGGAAACTGTCCCATCCGCCGGCGACGGCCATAGAAAACGGCCCTTCTCGAGCCGCTTGGCATAAAGCGACATGCCCAGACCGTCGTGCCAGATGACCTTGATCAGATTGCCGCTACGACCCCGGAAAACATAGAGATCACCGGCATGTGGATCCCGGCCCAGCGTCTCCTGGACCTGCAGGGCGAGGCCCTGCATCCCGCGACGCATATCTGTCCGGCCGACCGCCAACCAGATCCGCACCTGGCTCGGAACTGGGATCATGAAACGCCCAGCGCCTTCACGATCGCCGCCGCCAGCGGCACCGGCGTGGTCAACGGAATCCGCATCCGCACCTTACCGGCGATCTCCAGCTCAACCATCGCCGGCGGTGCCGGCGCCGCGGCGGCGACGGGCCCATCGGGAACCACGACAACTTCGGCAAAGCCCGTCTCCCGAGTTCTCACCGCACGACGCCACTTATAGATCAGGCTGGTCGCGACTTCGTACTGACGTGCCACTCCCACCACCGTAGCTCCAGGTGCGAATGCCGCCGACAGTATCCGCCGCTGATCCTCGTCACTCCAGCGACGACGACGCTCCGGGCCGGTCAAAACCGTTACTTGGCTCATGCTGTGCTGCTAACTGCGCTCTTAAGGTCACCTTACGAGCACAGCCTCGCCATCGACCCTGGCTCCCACAAGGCGGCCTTCACCGAAGGCGTACGGCTTTCCGCCGTGTGGCAGCTGAGCTTCAGAAGCTCTTGATAGTGAAGAATATTAAGTCGGATAATTTTCGCGTCTTCCACCATCTGTTACGCCTCCCGATCCTGGGATTCACAAAGTGGAATAATGATCCACCTTTGCGCTAAGATGCACAGATTCGGAATATACCTATGCGGCGAAAGACGACGGTCTGAGGGTGTCGGTAGCGCCGATGCTCTCTAAGCACTGCCTTCGAGTCCACGAATGCCAAAATTGTCAAGCTGTGGCAGAGCTTTGGACGCAACCGTTACCAGCCGGTGCGAAGCCTTAGCAGCCGGCTGAGCGGGCGCTCCACGAGGACGATCATTAGCAAGCCGAGGGCGCAGAGACCGGCTTGAAGCAGCCAGAAGGTCGCGGGCGAGACCTTTTCGTAAAGCTGTCCCATCAG
>CAJCIA010000128.1 GCA_903970275.1 Betaproteobacteria bacterium | reverse complement strand
GGCGGTGGGCGGCACCGTGGATGTGACGGCGCTGACCAATGGGGCGTTTGTCTTTAACCTGCAAAGCCTGACGAGCAGCGACACGCCCGGCGCGCTGGCGAGCTTCAACCCCAACGTGAATCACATGTGGCAGGGCGTCGTGACCTCGGAGGGGTTTGTCGGCACGCCGACATCCTCGGACTTCACGGTGAACACCAGCCAGTTTTCGGAGCCGCTGAACGGGAGCTTTAGCATCCTGATCGACGGCACGAACCTCGATTTGGTTTACACGGCGGCAGCGCCGGAGCCTTCGACCTGGGCGCTGCTGCTGGGTGGTGCGGGCTTGCTGGGGTTGACGCTGCGCGCACGCCGGCGTCTGGCCTAGGTTCGAGCTCGCCCGTCGACGCGGGGCGACGGTAGCACTCGACATCGCCGCGGCTTGGGGCTTTGTTGAGTCGGTCATGGGCGAGGATCTGATCACCAATCGCAAGGCGCAGCGCGATTACGAGATACTGGAGACGTACGAGGCGGGCATCGTGCTGCGCGGGAGCGAGGTGAAGTCGCTCCGCGCGGGCCACGGCAACCTGACCGACGCCTTCGCGCGCATCGAGAAGGATGAATGCTGGCTCTACCAGTTCGACATCCAGCCCTACAAGCAGGCGACGATCTTCAACCACGAGCCGAAGGCTGTGCGGCGGCTGCTGCTGCACCGGCAGGAAATCCGCAAGCTGTTTGGCATCGTGGCCGTGAAGGGACGCACGCTCGTCGCGCTGAAGATGTACTGGAAGAACGGCAACCTGAAGGTGCTGCTCGGCGTGGGCATCGGCAAGAACGTGCGCGACAAGCGGCAGGACTTGAAGAAGGCGGCGGCAAAGCGGGAGATCGACCAGGCGCTCAAGGATTCGCGGCGGCGGAGTTGAGCGCTGCGGCAGCGGTCCTGGCGGCCGGCTAACCGTCTTTCTTCATGCGCTGGTTTAGCCGCTTGGAGGCGATGCGCGTGACGTAGACGGTGACGCCGATCGCGACGAGCAGCCCGGCGCCTTGCGCGATCCAATACCAGGTGCCGTGGTGGTGCAGGTCGGCCCGAATCTTCGCGAGATTGCCCATGAGGGTGCCCAAGTAGACGTAGATCGCGATCGCCGGCACCGAGCCGATTTCAGTGGCGGCCAGGAAATGCCAAGCGGAGAAGCGCGTGAGGCCGAGCGAGTAATTGATCAGGCTGAAGGGCATGACGGGCGACAGGCGCGTGAGCAGCACGATCTTCCAGCCGTCGTGCTGCACGGCGTCCACCACGGCGGACCATTTTCGATGCCGTTTGAAGAAGCGCGAGGCGGCGTTTCGAAAGAGGTAGCGCGTGACGAGCAGGCAGAGCAGCGAGCCGAGGCCATTGCCAACGAGCACCAGCAGAGTCCCGCCCCAGAAGCCATAGACGGCCCCTGCCCCGAAGGTCAGCACCGACGCGGGAATAAAGAAGAGGCAGCACGCCGCGTAAAGGCCGATGAAGAGCAGCCAGCCGACCCAGCCCGCGGCTTGGATGGCCTGCATGGAATGGATGAGGTGGGAGAGCAGGTGCATGCGGGTCGCGGGCGTAATCGGCGTGGACCACGCTTGCCGCAAACGCCGGAGCGTTCAACCTGAAACGGACATCGTGGCGGCCCTCTGCCGGATTTCCTTGCCCGGCCCCACGCCTGGATTATCATGCTGGATTCGTCGCGCGAGCCCAGCTTGCGCGACACTGAAGGACAGGTGGCTGAGTGGTTGAAGGCACTCGACTCGAAATCGAACGAAGGGGCAACTCTTCCGTGGGTTCAAATCCCACCCTGTCCGCTCTCTTCTTCGTTTATGAGGTAAAAGCAGTCTCTAGTGCGGGTACGTGAAGCACATCTCAACACATGGCGGGCACAACCATATCCGCGTTTCTGTCTGACAAGCCTCTATGTACTTTGGCGTTCTCGGCATTTGCCAACGACGGCGTCAGGAAATGCGTCACTGCGCGAAATTTCGGGAAAGCTAGAGAGAATTGGCAAGAATGGCGTGAGCAGGGTTGGGGAGGTTATAAGCCTTAGCTGACTTGATGCTGGCGGACGTAGAGATCGACCTCGCAGCGCTGGAAGGCTTCCTTGCGGCCGAGGTAGACGCCGGAGATGGGCGTGGAGTGCTCGGGATGTCGGGAGACGGCGACGGGCACGTATTGCGCGGCAGCGAGGATGCCCCAACTGGGGTCGAAGCCGATCCAGCCGGCGCCGGGAAGGTAGACTTCGGCCCAGGCATGCATGGACATGCGTCCGTCGATGTCGGAGGAATACATGTAACCGCTGACGAATCGTGCGGCGAGGTCGAGGCAGCGGCAGGCCTCAATGAAGAGCGCGGCGAAATCCCGGCAGGAGCCGGATTTTCTTTCCAGCGTCTCAGCCGGCGTCTGCACTCCGGGCTCTTCGCGGCGGCGATAGCGGAAATCGGTGTAGAGGCAGGCGTTCATCCGCTGCAGGAGCTCGAGCGTGCCGAGGCGCTGCCCGGCGTGCCAAAACTGACGAAGCCAGCGGCGGACGCGCTCCTCGTCGCGGGGATAGAGAATCCGGATGAGGGGAAAGAGTTCCTGGTAGAGCGCGGGATCGTATTCGAAGGGAAACTCGAGCGCTTCCGGGGCGAGGACGAACTCGAAGGGATTCTGGTCGCAGGCGCTGACGACGAACTCGCAATCGATGACGAGTTGATCCGCCGGCTCCATGAATTCCACGAAACAGACGTTGTTCTCGTAGAGGTCGCGCTTCCAGCGCACGCGATGGCCGCCGGGCGAAATCGCGATCGCGCACCTGTCGAGGCGAAGGCCATGCCCCTCGCGCGGGCGCATGCGCAACTGGTGGGTGCCGAAAGCAACCTGCTCCCGGTAGTGATAGGTACTGCGATGATGGATGCGTAGATTCACGGGGGGATCAGGGAAAGCGGATGACTTCCGTGCCATCGAGGCGTTGGGCGAGATCGATGGGATCGCCGAGCGATACCTTGGCCGGATCGACCTGATAGGCCCAGGCTTCGAACCAGACCATCTGGCCGCCGCCGTAAGTGGTGGTGAGGGCGCCATCGACGGCGTCGAGGCCGTGGGCGATCTTGATCCGGCCGATGCGGGGCCTGTTGAAGCGCGGGTCGTAGGTGTACCAGGTGTCGCCGATGTAGGCTTCGTAGTAGGCGTGGAAATCCATGGGACTGCCGGGGTCGAGCACGCCGACATCCGGCAGGTGACCCGAGACGTAGCGCGCAGGGATGTTCAAGGCGCGGCAGAGCGCGATGCCCACGTGCGCGAAGTCCCGGCAGACGCCGAACCCGCGCTCCAGGATCTCGACGGCGGAAATATCGGGGCGGCCGGAACCGGTGACATACTTGATATTGACGTGCACCCAATCGGAGATCGCGCGCGTGCGGGCAGCGGCGGTGGGGATGTGGCCGAACTGCCGGGCGGCGAACGACAGGAGCTTGTCGGAGTCGCAGTAGCGGCTGGGGAGGGTGTAGCGCAGCAGGCTCGCCGGGATCCCCTCCGGGGGCAGCGCGTGGCCGGTCCCGAAGTTATAGTTGTCCGGCTTGGAGGACACGGCGACCAGGGCGTCGTGGCGGA
>CAJCIA010000127.1 GCA_903970275.1 Betaproteobacteria bacterium | reverse complement strand
TCGGCGGAAAGCTCAGTCCGCTGCTGGAGCAGCCGCAGCAACTTCCGGTCGATCTGGTCCACCTGCTTCCGCAGGCGCAGCATCTGGCGCGACAAGGCTGGCTTCGAGTTGTTCGGGGGCATGAGCGGGAGTCTCCGGCTGCAGGCGGCGCAGCTCGTCGGCGTTGGGAAGTTCGTCGAGCGCCTTGAGCCCGAAGAGCTCCAGGAACAACGGGGTGGTTTCGTAAAGCAGCGGGCGCCCTGGCAGGTCGGAGCGGCCGGCGATGCGGATGACCTTGCGCTCGAGCAGCGTGGCCACCACGCCATCCACAGCCACGCCGCGGACCGACTCGATTTCCGCACGGCCGATAGGCTGGCGGTAGGCAATGACGGCCAGCGTTTCCAGCGCCGGCTGGCTGAGTTTCGGCGCCTTGGGCGCATCAAAAAGACGGTTGGTCCACGCAGCGAACTCGGGCCGCGTCTTGAGGACAAAGCCGCCTGCGACTTCCGCCACCACAAGGCTCGAATCCGAGGCCTGGTACGAGTCGCGCAGATGCTGAAGCGCGGCCTCGATCTCCCCAATGCCCATCTTGGTGTACGGCTCCGTTTCCAGGCCGGGTGACACGCGCGCGGCCTCGTGCAGCTTCTGGGCAAGCGCCTTGGTCGTCAGCGGCCGGTCGGTCGCAAAGAGCAGCGACTCGAGGATGCGGTACAACTCCATCCCCTCATTTTTTCGCATCCGCACGAAAAGGGCAAGTTCTTCGGGCTCCCTTCGCGCTCCCCGGCCTGCTACACCACGACATGCTTCGCGCGCTGCTGCTGGCCCTGGCGATGCCCCTCGCCGCTCACGCCGACCCGATGATCCTGCGCGGGATCAACCTGGGCAATGCGCTGGAGACGCCGCACGAGGGCCAGTGGGGCGTGGTGCTGCAGGCCGGCTATTTCCCCATTATCCGCCAGGCCGGATTCGACACGATCCGCGTGCCGATCGATTGGGAGGACCACGCCGGCCCAGCGCCGGACTACATCATCGATCCCGAATTCTTTAAGCGTATCGACTGGGTGGTAACGAACGCAAAGGACAACCAGCTCAACACCGTTCTCGATTATCACACGGATCCCGGGCTGCTGAAGGAGCCGGATCAGTATGCCGACCGTTTCGTCGCGATCTGGAAGCAGATCGCGGAGCATTACCAGCACGAGCCGGACGAGGTGCTCTTTGAATTGCTGAACGAGCCGCACGACCCGCTGACGGCGGAAAAGTGGAACGCTCTCATCCCCCGCGCCCTGGCGGTGATTCGGCCCACCAACCTGACGCGCACTGTGGTCGTCGGGCCGGTGCAATGGAACAGCTTCAACCGGCTGCCGGACCTGCAGCTTCCCGCGGGTGACCCGCACCTGCTCGTCACGTTTCATTATTACCTGCCGATGGAATTCACGCATCAAGGCGCGAGCTGGATCGGGCGGGAGAGCCAGAAATGGCTCGGCACCAAGTGGGCGGGAACCAACGCGCAGAAGGCCGTGATGGCCCACGACTTCAACGCCGCGCGCGACTGGGCGAAGGCGCATCATCGCCCGCTGTTCCTGGGCGAATTTGGCAGCTACAGCACGGGTGACATGCCGAGCCGCGCGCGCTGGACCGCCTGCTGCGCGCGCACCGCGGAGAATCTCGGCATCGGCTGGAGCTACTGGGAATTCTGCTCCGGCTTCGGCGCTTACGATCCGAAAGCCGAGGCGTGGCGCCAGCCGCTCCTCGAGGCGCTGGTCCCGACCCGATCGAAGTAAGCTAGCGGCGCGGCCGCAGCGCCTTCCAGACGCACCAGATGAACACCACCAGCACCGGGCCGAGGATAAGGAACAGCGTCACGCGATAGCGCAGGAGCGCGAGCACGTTTTCAAATCCAACCAGTAGCAGGACCAGGAACGCCGCCAGCACCACGGCCCCAAGGATGATGAGGAAGCGCGGCGTGACCCCGCGGTCGCGCCTGGCTTCCAGTTCGATCACCGGCTTGGTCGGCATGTTACTTGTGCGAGAGCGGCAGGACGATTGACGCAGCGCTGCTGCTGCCGCCGCTGGTCACGAGCGTCTCGGGCGCCTTGCCGTCCCACTTGTTGATCAGCTCGAGGTTGATCACTTCCGGGTTCTTGGCCAGGGCGTCTCCGCGGATCTCGATGGCCTGCGCCTCGCCCTTCGCCTCGGCCACTTTCTTGTCGGCCTCGATCTGCGCCTGCTGCAGCTCGTACTTCGCCTGCTCCGCGCGTTGCTGCGCCACCTGCTTGGCCTCGATCGCCTTTTCATAATCGTCGGAGAAGGACACGTTGACGATCGACAAATCCTGCACCTCGACGAAGTCTTCCAGCCGCCCGGACGCGGCCTTGAGCGCCTCGCTGCGAATCTTGTCGCGGTTGGCGATGATCTCCGCCGCCTCGTACTTGGCCGTCTCCGCTTTCAGCGCATCGAGGATCTTCGGCATGGCCTGGCTCATGTATTCAGGGCCGTAATTCTGGTAGATCTTCGACGCGTTTTCCTTCGTGATGCGCGTCTGTACCGCAAGCGTAATCTTCACGTCCTGCAGGTCCGAGGAGAAGCATTCCGCATCCGTCTGGGTCGTAATCGTGCGGATGCTCACATCGGTGACGTGATCCACCGGCCCGACAATGTGCCATCCGGAATCGAGCACCGTGCCGGTGACCTTGCCGAAATTCGTGACCACGCCGACATCGCCTGTCTCCACCGTCGCGGTGAAGAAGAGGAGCACGACCACCACCGCAAGCAGAAGACCGCCGAGCGCAAAGGCGGCTCCCGCATAGGCATTTCGATTGTTCATAATTGGAGAGGCAGGCGTCCCGCCCGGCTGAGCCATGTCAGTTGCCCTCGTACCCGAAAAACTGACGCTCGCGGATATAGGCCGCCACTTCCGGCGGAACCATCTTTTCCCACGCGTTGTTCTTGTCGCGGATCATCTGCAAAATCGCGCGCGAGAAGATGCCGAGATACTCCTCGTGGTATTTCTCGATGCCTTCGATATAGCCATTCTCCATCAGGTGCCGGAAGAGATGGCCGAGGTGCTCGGGCACTTCCACCTCGTGGGCCTGCACCGTTTCGTTCAGCTGCTGGTCGTGGTACGGATAAACGTAAAGCTTCAGGTCGTTCTTGAAGAGCCGCCCGAACGATTCAAGGATGCCGCCCTCGAGCGAGTCGTAATACTTCGTGTCGAAGAGTTCCTTGATGTTCGGCACGCCCAGCACGATGCCGATGCGGCTCTTGGTGTAGCGCTGCAGATAGGCGGCGAGCTTGTAGTACTCCGCATAATTGGAAATCAGCACCATCTTGCCCACCGCGTTGATCGTGTCGGCGCGGGCGAGGAAGTCGCGATGATCGATCGAGCCGGAACTGAGCAGGTTGCGCATCGTGATCTCCATCAGCTCAACGATCGCATCCTCCTTCACCTCCGCATCGCGCAGGAACTGCGTGCGCGCGCCGTCGAGCATGTCGAGGTTCACGTAGGTGACCGGGCGGAAGCTGCCGCGCTCGACGAGGATCGGCTTCTTGTGCAGCACCTCGGAGGGTTGGAGCACGTCGCCATTCGGCCCGATAAGCGCCGCGTTGGACAGGCCCTGCTCGACGAGCTGGAGCGCCATGAGCCGGTTGTCCACCAGCTGGAAAGCCGGCCCGCGAAACTTGATCATGTCCACCTCGATGCGCGCAAGCGACAGTCCGTCCAGCAGCGAGGTGATCAGCTTTTCCGGCTCCTCGTGCAGGTAAAACGCGCCATAGGTCAGGTTCACGCCAATGATGCCGAGCGCCTCCTGCTGCTGCAGGTTCGACTTATCGAGCATGTTGACGTGGATGATGATCTCGCTCGGGTGCGCCGTCGGTTCGCTTTGGAACTTGATGCCCAGCCAGCCGTGGCACTCGTTCGTGCCGAGGTAATTTCGCGCGGAAACCGTATCCGCGAAGACAAAGAACGAGGTCTCCTTGCCGCGCTTGGCGTTGAGCCGCTCCAGCAGCAGCGCGAACTCGTAATCAAGCATGTTGTGCAGCCGCGTCTGGCTGACGTAGCGCTCGCCCTTGCCGTAGATCGCGTCGGAGAACGCCATGTCGTAGGCCGAGATCGTCTTGGCCAGCGTGCCCGACGCGCCGCCCACCACGAAGAACCAGCGCGCCACCTCCTGCCCCGCGCCGATCTCCGCGAAGGTGCCGTAGTAGCGCTTGTCGATGTTGATCTTCGTCGCCTTCTCGTGCGGCGTGATCGTGCTGGTGTGCGTGTCCGTCGAATCCATGCTCTCCTCCGTAAAAGCCAAGCGTGCAAAAGTCCCCCTCCTTTTGCCAGCAGGATCGTGAGAAGATTGGACGGCGACGTCGCTCATCGGCGAGAAGCCGTGCGGGCCGCGATGTCCTCTCGGTCGACGGCCGTCGATCTCTGGACGACAAACATGCTTCCGCAAAATGACCAGCTCGGAAGGTAGCGGGCGATCTCCGAGCGCCGGAGGGAGCGCAGCGACCGGAATGCCTTTTCGCCGTGCCAAAGCCCGCCCGCTACTACCAACCTAGTCCCGATGCGAGCAACGCCAGAGGAATGCATTCCTCAGTCGATTCCGCAGATGCCTCGGCTCCAGCATCGAGCGGATGTGTCGGCTATCTGAGATTTTCGCCTCGGGCCAGCCTGCGCTCAGTCAGGTAGCCGGCGTTCTCCGAGCGGCGGTCCCGATAGAAAATGTTCCCGCAACCGACCGGCCCTCGGAGATCGCCGGCTACCTATTTTCACCGCTAACTTACCGCCCCAACCATCTCCTCCACCTTCGCCAGCGCTGCCGCAATGCCCTCGGGATTCGTCCCGCCGCCCTGCGCCAGCTCGGGCTTCCCGCCCCCCTTCCCACCCACCAGCGGCGCGATGGCCTGGATGATCTTGCCGGCCTGCACCATCTTGGTGAACGCTGGAGCGACCGCACAAAGGATCGCGGCCTTGCCCGAATGGGAGGTGGCAAGCACAGCGACGCCCTGCCAGCGCGTTTTTAAGGCGTCGGCCAGCACGGGCAGATAGGCTGGAGGTTCTTCCAGCATCAGCGTGACAAAGGGGACTTTGCCGACCGTTTTCGCATGTGCGATCAGTTCAACCGCCTGCGCCGCTGCGCGCCGCTGAAAATCGGCTTCCGCAGCCTTGGCCTGCTCCTTCTCGTGCGCAACCACCGCCGCGTTTGCCGCCGCCAGCGCGCCTTCGCGCAGGTCGATCAACTCGGCCAGCACCTCGGGCTTCGCGTTCGGCGCGACGGCCGGCAGCGGACCCAGGTCCGTCTTGCGCGCCTTCAGACCCGCGAACGTCTCTTCCTGCTTCGCCACGCGTTCGGCCAGCCGCTCCGCCAGCGCCACGCCGCTGGCCGCCTCGATGCGCCGGATGCCCGCCGCGATTGCGCCCTCGGACAAAATCTTGAAGTAGCCGATCTGCCCAGAGCGCCGCACGTGCGTGCCGCCGCAGAGCTCGCGCGAGAAATCGCCGATCGTCACCACGCGCACCGTTTCGCCGTACTTGTCCCCAAAGAATTGCAGGATCGACGGATCGCCCTTCACCTGCGCGTAAGGCCGCTCGTCCCACGAGACCGGCACATCCTCCGCGATGCGCTCATTCACCAGCGCCTCCACCTCCGCCACCTTCGCCGGCGTCAACGCCGTTCCATGCGAGAAATCAAAGCGCAACCGGTCCGGGCCCACATAGGAACCCTTCTGCCCAATCGTCGGCCCCAGCACCCGCCGCAACGCCCAGTGCAGGACGTGCGTGCCGGAATGGTGGCCCTCGATCCGCGCGCGGCGCGCTTCATCCACGCGTAGCACCACACGCGCCCCAGGTTCCGCCTTTACCGGCTGAGCCAGTCGATGGAAGTAAACCTTCCCCGACTTCGACTTGAGCGTGTTGATGATCGCCACGGTTTCGCCGTCGATCTCGGCCTCACCCGAATCGCCTACTTGCCCGCCCATCTCCGCATAGAACGGCGTCTCCGCAACGACAAGATTCCCGTCGCTATTCGCCACGATCAAGGAGGCTGACTGTAGTTCTGAGAAGCCGTAGAACACCGTTGGCCGAATGGAATCGAGTTCTTCGCTTTCGACGGTAATGACTTCCTTCTTTTGAGCAGCTCGTCCACGAGCCTTTTGCTCGGCCATGAGCTTTTCAAATTCGTTTACATTTACGGTGAGTCCCCGCTCGCGGGCCATCAACTCCGTAAGATCGAGTGGAAACCCGTAAGTGTCGTAAAGCTTAAACGCCTCAGCCCCAGGAAAAAGAGTCGGTGACGATGAACCTGCTGCGAAGACAGCAAATTGTTCAAATGTATCCAGCCCTTTATCGAGCGTGTCAGAAAAACCCGCTTCCTCGGTATAGATAATCCGCATGACATCCTCTTTTTGTTGGTCCAACTCAGGAAAGATTTCCTGCACTTGAGCGCTCAACGTTCTGACCAACTTGCTAAGAAATGGACCGTATAATTGTAAGCTCCGGCCATACCGCACCGCCCGCCGCAGGATGCGCCGTAAGACATACCCCCTACCCTCGTTGCTCGGGCGAATGCCGTCCGCGATGGAAAAGCTGAGCGTGCGGATGTGGTCGGCAATCACCCGGAACGCGACGTCGATCTTCTCCTGCTCGCTCAAGTTCTGCGCGGAAGCGGGCAGCGTCGATTGATACGTCTTCCCCGTCAGCCGCTCCAACTCATCAAAGAGCGGGCGGAAAACATCCGTTTCGTAATTGGAAATCTTAGCCTTCTCGCTGAAGTCGAGCAGGCCGCGTGTGCCTTGCATGATCGAGCAGACCCGCTCGAAACCCATGCCGGTGTCGACGTGTTTGGCGGGCAAATCGACGAACGTGCCGTTGGGATTCGCGTTGAACTGGATGAAGACGAGATTCCAGATTTCAATGCAGCGCGCGTCGCCCTTGTTCACTAGTTCGCGGCCGGCGCGCTGGCGCGTCTCGTCCAGTTCGCGGTCGCCGGGCGTGAGGTCGACGTGCAGTTCGGAGCACGGGCCGCACGGGCCAGTGTCGCCCATCATCCAGAAATTGTCCTTCTTGTTGCCGTTGACGATGTGGATGGCGGGATCGAGTCCCGCGGCGGTGAAGACCTTCGCCCATTCGTCGTGCGCCGTCTGGTCGAAACTGGCCGGATCGCCCGGACCCGGTTGGTACACCGTCGCGTAGATGCGCGAGGCCGGAAAATTCCAGCGCCCGACGACCAGTTCCCACGCCCAGGCGATTGCCTCCTGCTTGAAGTAATCGCCGAAGGACCAGTTGCCCAGCATCTCGAAAAAGGTGTGGTGATAGGTGTCGAAGCCGACGTCCTC
>CAJCIA010000126.1 GCA_903970275.1 Betaproteobacteria bacterium | reverse complement strand
AACTTCAACGCTCCTTCCACCGACTCGGTGCCGCTGTTGCACAGGAACACCGCGTCGAGATGCGGCGCGCCCTGCTGCGCGAGCCGCTGCACCAGCCGTTCCGCCAGCAGCCCGCTCATCAGCGCGGAATCGAGCTGCACCATGTTCGGCAGGTCGAGATCGAGGATGTCGCGGATCGCCTTCTTCGCCACCGGATGATTGCGGCCGATGTTGTAGACGCCGAAGCCGGAGAGGAAATCGAGGTAGTCCTTCCCGTCCATGTCGTAGAGATAGGCGCCCTCGGCGCGGGCATAGACGATGTCAAAACCGATGGTGCGCTGGACCTTGACCAGCGTGCGATTGAGGTGCCGGTCGTGCAGCTCGTAATTTTCGCCGAGCCGCGAGGTGACCAGGTCCTTGATGTCGAGAGGCATGGACGGAGGCTAGCCGAATCCAGCGTAAAAACAAGCCGCGCCCCGGGACCGCGCGCCGCGCTCAGGCGCCGGGCTTCCGCACCACTAGCGTGTCGGCCAGCATGTCGTGCAATGCCTGCTTGCGCTGCGTCCAGCCCGCCATCATGAAGCCGATGTAGAGGATCAGGGCGGAGAGGATCTTGCCAAAGTACCGCCCGGTGGCCCGGCCGAAGCCGATCCGGTTGCCCGCGCGGTCGGTGACTTGGATGCTCATCAACCGCTTGCCCACGGTGGCCTGCGCGCGGCTCGATTCCTGCAGCGCAAAATAAAGCCACTGCACCACCACGCAGCAAAGCGAATAAAACATCGACCCCAGCGCGATGCCGATCTTGACGTTATTGTCCGTAGCCGCGTTGTTCGCGAAATTGAAAACGACCGAAACGATGGCCAGAGGCAGCAGAATGAGACTATCGATAATCGCCGCGACAAAGCGCAGCCAGAAACCCGCGTAAACCAGGTGTCCGGGCGGCTGCATGGTCACCGCGTAGGAATAACCGGTGCCGACGGCAGCAGGCGCGGCGGCGCTGACCGGGTGAGTCGCCCCGTAACCGCTGCCGATGGGCATGGTCGCGACGGGCGCAGGCGTCGGAGTCGCCGCCCCCGCGTCCACCTTCGCCAGCACGTCGCGCAGCGGCGTCCATTGCGTCAGGCCCTCGACGAAGGCGAGCGAATCGAGCGTGATTTCGCCGCGGCCGAGCTGGTCCGCCACCTCCGCGCGCGTGAAAGGACCGTGCGGGATGTTCTGCTTGAGCACCGTGATCGCGGACATAGGAAATTTTTTAACGTTTCACCACGCGGGTTCCGGCCAGGCGGTCGTGCCAGGTCAGCCGTTGCGGATTGAAAAGCGCGGCCATGAAACCAAGAAAAACCGGCAGAGCCGAGAGATATTTCGCCGCATGCCGCCCGGTCGCGCGCAGCAGGCTGAGACGCCGCCCCTGCGCGTCGGTCACGATCAGCCCCATCATCTGCTTGCCGATCGTCCCCTGCCACGGCGAGCTCTCCAGCCCCGCCGCGTAAAGCCACGCGAAGCCGTTGGCGACCAGCAGCACCAAGCTTCGCATCTCGCGGTAAAGCAGCGCCTGCTCCTGGCGCGCGGTTTCCGGGTCGCGATGCTCCAGCGCCCCGCGCAGGTACCACGCGCCATAGGCGGCGACGAAGACGGCGAGGACGGGAATAAAAAGCACCGCGCAGTCGATGAGGAAGGCATTGATGCGGGCAACCATGGGCGCAGGCTCGAACACTGGTTGGGGGAGCGATGGCGGGCGCGAAGTCCGCTGGGTTTCAGCCACGAGGCAGGGCAGCTCGGGCGGCGTGGGCCGGTGGGCGACGGGGCGCGCTGGCACCGGCGGCAAAACGGAGGCCGTCGAAACAGGAGCAGGCGGCATTTCCGTGCTCGAAAAGGGCGACTCTTCCACGGGTGCATGAGGCAGCGGGGGAAGCGCACGGCCCTCGCGCGTGCGCGGCCAGTGGACTACTTCGCGGTCGAGATGATGCAGGACTTCCAGGAGTGGCAGCCAGTCCCTAAGGCCGGGCGTATGGGCGAGATCGCGCGGGTTGAACTCGCCGCGGCTGAGTCCTTCCTGGATTTGTCGGCGCGTGAAAGGTCCGCGCGGGGTTTTTTCCTGAAGGAGGACGATGTCGCCAAAGGCCATGGGAACGTCAGGGTAGCACACGGGTGAAGCGCGGGGGAGGCTTCGTCCTGTAGCGGCGGTCTCTGACCGCCGGCGCGCAGGCGCGAATCTTTCGCACTGGCCTCGGCGGTTATAGATCGCCGCTACAATAAAGACCGCCGCTTCGAGCCTACCGCTTCTTCTTCCGCTTCGACTGCACGGCGGCTCTGGTGCGCAGCCGCAAGGCATTGAGGCGGATGAAGCCGGTGGCATCGCCCTGGTTGTAGGCGCCCTGGTCGGCTTCCATGGTGGCGACGTCGGGGTTGTAGAGCGAGAGCGGGCTCTTGCGGCCAGCGACGATGAGGTTGCCCTTGTAGAGCTTCAGTCGCACCGTGCCGGTAACGTACTTCTGGCTTTCCTCCACCGCGGCCTGGAGGAACTCGCGCTCGGGGGCGAACCAGAAGCCGTAGTAAACCAGCTCGGAGTAGCGCGGAATAAGCGAGTCGCGCAGGTGCATCACCTCGCGGTCGAGTGTGAGCGTTTCCAGCTGCCGGTGCGCGAAATGCAGAATGGCACCGCCGGGCGTCTCGTAGACTCCGCGCGATTTCATGCCGACGAAGCGGTTTTCCACGAGGTCGACCCGGCCGATCCCGTGCTTGCCGCCCAGCTTGTTCAGCGTGCGTAGCACGTTGGCCGGGCTGAGCTTTTTGCCATCGATGGCCACGCAGTTGCCGGCCTCAAACTCGAGCTCGACGTACTGCGGCCGGTCCGGGGCTTTTTCCGGCGCCACGCTGAGCAGGAACATGTCGGCAGGCGGCTCGACCCACGGGTCCTCGAGGATGCCGCTCTCGAAACTGATGTGGAGCAGGTTGCGGTCGGTGCTGTAGGGCTTCTTCGCGCTCACGGGTACGGCGATGCCCTTCGATTTCGCATAGTTGATCAGGTCGGTGCGGCCCTTAAAATCCCAGTCGCGCCACGGCGCAATGATCTTCAGGTCGGGCGCGAGCGCGGCGAAGGTGAGCTCGAAGCGCACCTGGTCGTTGCCCTTGCCCGTGGCGCCATGGGCGACCGCATCGGCATTCTCCAGCCGCGCGATGTCGACCATGCGCTTGGCGATGAGCGGCCGCGCGATGCTGGTGCCGAGGAAATACTGGTTCTCGTAAAGCGCGTTGGCGCGGATCATCGGGAAGATGAAGTCGCGCGCGAACTCCTCCGTCAGGTCGTCGATGTAGCATTTCGACGCGCCGGTCTTAAGCGCCTTTTTGTCCAGGCCCTTGAGCTCCTCCTCCTGGCCGATGTCGGCGCAGAAGGCAATGATCTCCGCGTTATATTTGTCCTTGAGCCAGGTGAGGATGATGGAGGTGTCCAGCCCTCCCGAGTACGCCACGACAATCTTCATGCGCGCTTCTTAACCGAAATCGGCGCGAAGAACAGATTTTACTCGGGACCGACCGGCAGGAGCACCCGCCGCCGCGAGCGTTCGATCAGGTAATCGATCGAGAAGACGCCCGGCCCAAAGGCGAGGATGATGATGCAGGCGAAAAGAAAGAGGAAGGGCGCGGCGGTGAGAAAGGGGTCGATATCGGTGAAGGTGTAGAGGCTTTTCAGCGCATCCTTTTCCGTCGTGAGGTACGCGATCACCAAGGTGAAGGCGAGCGGGATGGCGGTGAGCCGGGTGGCGAACCCGATGGTGAGCAGCGCGCCGCCGAGCATCTCCGTGCAGCCGACGAGATAGGCGTTCGCGACCGGGAAAACGATCGGGATGCTGGTGAAGAAATCGATCACCTTCTGGATATGCATGAGCTTGCCCAGCCCCGTCATGAAAAACTGGATGCCCCAGCAGAGTCGGATGGCCAGCAGCAGCGGCGATTGCAGCAGGGTCCCAATCTGGATGATCCAACGGTAGCAGATTTCGACCGGATTGAAGGGAGCGTTCATGTGGATGATACGGACGGGTGCGGGGGTTGGCCGCATGCGTTTTGGGGGACGGTTGCGCGTCGTGGCCACTGCAGCGCGGGCGGCAGGGTGGCAACGTAAAGCGCGGCAAGGCAGAAGAGAAGCGCCCAGGCAACGAGCTGCTTGAGCAGCGAGACGAACGGCGGACCATCATCGGCGAGGTAGAGCCAGTTCACCGAGAGGAGCAAAAGCAGCAGCGTGGCGAAAGGCCAGCGCGACGCGATGCCGCGTCGAAACAGGGCGAGCAGCAGCGGCAGGCAAAAGACGAGGCACGCGGCACGATAATCGTGGTTTGTGCCCAGCAGGTAGCAGCCGACGTAGACGCCGGCGCCGAGGCGAAAGGCGAAAAGCGCGCGCTCGTCGTCAGGGCGGAGTTCGACGATGGGCCGAAGAAAAGCGGCAAGCCCGATGATGAAGATGAAGGCGGTCACACCGGCGGCCATGAGCGCGGAGTAGCGGTCAGGTCGCCACGCGCCCGGGGCGAGCTGCAGGCCGAGCGCGGTGACGCCGAAGGAATGGTCGCCGGAACGCAGGTTGGGGCCGGCGCCAAGACCGGCGAGGAACTCGTGCGTGTGGAGGGTGGCGATGACGAGGAAGAACATCACGCCAGCAATCATCCAGGCGGCTGACTGTCGCCACGGCGGACGGAGCAGCGCCCCGAAAGCGAAGACCGGATGAAGCTTGAGGATGGCGGCCGCGCTCATCACGCCAGCCGCAACGGATGCGAAGCGCCGTGCCGCCAGCGCCACCGCGAGCAAGGCGAAGACAACGAGGTCCACGTTCGCACGTTCGAGCCCGAACATGAGCGCATAGGAGGTGAGGAAGCTTCCCGCCACCACGCCGCCAAACGTATCGAGGCGTCCGAGCGCATAGAAAGCGGCGGCAAGATAAAGCAGCCCGACGCCGTAGCCCGCCGCCATGACATTGCCGCCGTTCACGCCGAGCTCGTGCAGATAGAGCCACGGGCGGGGGTAGTTCATCGGCCGGTTCCACGGATCGACCAGCACGCCGGTGTGTGACGGGTTCGCCGCAAATTGATCGGACCAAGAAACGACACCGCGGAGATCGGCGAAGTAGGGCGGCATGGGTCCGAACCATGCGAAGGGTGGGAGCTCAAAGACCGGCCGGCCGGTCGCGAGCGAGGTGAGCTTCAGCGACGCGGCAAAAAGCAAAAAAAGAGCCACGGCGATCCAGCGGCCGTCCAGCCAAGCTAAAGAAAAGCGGTTCGCCACGAGCGCGCGAAAGTCGTCTTACTCGTCCTGCGCCGGAACTTCCGCGGCGGCAAACCAGCCGAAGGTGGCCCACTGGGTGAACCACTCCCGGAGCTGCGCGGCAAAATCGCCCACCGCCAGCGGCGCGGCTTCCTCGCAGGCTTGGGCGAGCGTCCGGCCTGCGCGCAGGGCGGCAAGGAGCGCGTAGGCCGCCGGCTCGAGGCGCTTGTAGTAGACGGAATGACCGTGGCGGTGCACCGCCAGCCACGTCTGTTTCTCCCGCGGACGCGGCACTTTCTTGGTGCCCTTGCGGCGCTGGCGTTCGGCCACCGCGTGGCTCGCGCCGCCCTGCGGCTCGTCGCGCCGGCGCGTGGCGATGAGGAATGTGTCGACGGGAAACGAGCAGGTCAGCAGCGTGAGATGCGGCTGAAGGCCAAGGCGCAGCATGGCGGGATCCTGCCCGAGCAGGTCATCGATTTCCAGGGGCGGCAGCGCCTCGCCATCGAACGCCACGATGTGCGCCCACTCGAGCCGCACGAGGTCGCGCGCAAGCACGGGCTGCTTCTCCGTCCAGTGCGGCTCCTCTTCCAAAAACTTTTCCAGGTCCTGGCCGAGATTGCGCAGGGTGAACGAGCGCGAGCGGTGGCGATGCAGGTAAGCCTCCGTCATGGCGGAGAACGTACGGTCACCCAGCAGCGTGCGCAGACCGGGAAAATCCTCGTAGAAGCAATCGATCAGCCGGTACCAGTACTGCCGGTTGTAGATTTCCAGGCGCTCAACGGAGGTTAGGCGCTCGTTTGCCTTGATGAATCCGCCCACCGCCTCGGAACTTGGGCGGCCGTCGTGCCACTCGGGATGCAGCGTCTGCTCGGGCGTGAGCGGGCGCATGATGCCGGCGGCAAATTGCCGCTGGAGCTCGCGCAGGTGCGAAACCTTGGAAGCTGGCTCGGTGGATTCAGGCGGCGGATTCGGCACGGACGAGCTCCTGGCAAAAGCGCCCGGCCTTGAGCGCCTCGTGGTGGACTTCCTCGAAGGTCGGAATGCGGTCGTCCCATTCCAGCAGCGTGGCCGTGGGGCCGATGGCGCGGATGGCATGCGCATACATTTTCCAGACCGGATCGAGCACCGGATGGTCGTGCGTGTCGAGGATGTACTTCTCGAACTTCGAGTGGCCGGCGATGTGGATCTGGCCGACGCGCTCGTGCGGAATATTGTTGAGATAATCGTAGGGATTGAAATCGTGGTTCTGCGAGGAGACGTAGATGTTGTTCACGTCGAGCAGGATTCCGGCGTCAGCCTTCTCCACTACTTCGCTGAGAAATTCCCACTCCGCCATCTCCGAGGCATGGAACTCGGCGTAGCTGCTGACGTTCTCGACCAGAATCGGCACCTCGAGGAAGTCGCGCACTTCGCGGATGCGCTGCGCGACGTGGTTCGCCGCCTCGAAGGTGTAGGGCAGCGGCAGCAGGTCGTGGCTGTAGCTGCCGTCAATGCTTCCCCAGCAGAGATGATCGGAAAGCCAGGGGGTGTTGGTGCGCTTCACCAGACGCTTGAGCCGGCGCAGGTGTTCGCGGTCGAGCGGATCGGTCGATCCTAGGTACATGGCCACGCCGTGCTGGACGACGCGGTATTGCTCGAGGATCTGGTCGAGGACGTGGAGCGGCCGGCCGCCATCGACCATGAAGTTTTCCGAGATGATCTCGAACCAGTCGCACGTCGGCTTGCGCGAGAGGATGTGCTGATAATGCGGAACGCGCAGGCCCAGGCCGATGCCGTAATCGGTGTGGTTGTTGAAGCGGTTCGCGGGCATGGGGTCAAACGGCAACCACTTCCCGTGCCAATCCGAGCCAGGGGTCGCGAGGTATCAAGTTAACAGCAAACGGCGGGAATGGACAGCGCGGCCTTGCTGGTGCGC
>CAJCIA010000125.1 GCA_903970275.1 Betaproteobacteria bacterium | reverse complement strand
CAGCACGTCAACGACGCCGTGCTCGCGCTGATTTCGCTCGGCTATAAGCAGGTTGATGCCCACAAGGCCGTGCGCGCATTGAATGAAAAGAACCCCGCCGCGACGGTGGAAGAGCTGATCAAGGACGCGCTGAAGGCGATGTGAAACCGTCGCCGCTGATTCAACATTTAATCAGCACGCCGGTCTTAGGGCCCCAGCGAACCCCCTCGACAAGTTTGCCGTGGGAGCGAAGATTCAACCCGTGAGTGAGAAGACCCCGCTCGACGACATCCCGCCGGATCCCAAGCTGGAGGTGACGCTTCGTCCCGCGCTGCTGGACCAGTTCGTCGGGCAGGCGCGGATCAAGGAGCGGCTTGAGGTGCTCATCGGTGCGGCCAAGGCACGCGAGGATTCACTTGAGCACCTGCTCTTCTGCGGCCCCCCCGGGCTGGGCAAAACGTCGCTCGCGCACATTGTGGCGAAGACGATGGGCGTGCAGATCGTGATCACGTCCGGGCCGGTGATTGAGAAGGCGGGCGATCTTGCGGGTCTGCTGACCACGCTGCAAAAGGGCGACGTGCTTTTCATCGACGAGATTCACCGGCTGAACAAGAACATCGAGGAATATCTCTATCCGGCGATGGAGGACTTCCGGCTCGACATCATCATCGACCAGGGGCCGAACGCGCGCAGCGTGCGGCTGAATTTGCCGCGATTCACGCTCATCGGCGCGACCACGCGCGCGGGCATGATCTCGCCGCCGTTGCGCTCGCGCTTCGGGCTGGTGAACCGGCTCGATTATTATCCGGCGGAGGATTTGCAGCATGTGGTGGAACGCAGCGCGCGGCTGCTGAACGTGGAGATGGAACCTGCCGCCGCTTTCGAGATTGCGCGGCGCGCACGGGGCACACCGCGCATCGCCAACAACCTGCTGCGTTGGGTGCGCGATTTCGCGCTCGTACGCGCGAGTCATCCCGTCACCGCCGCGACCGCCGACGCTGCGCTGGCCATGCTGGAGATCGATCAGGACGGCCTCGACGAAATGGATAAGCGGCTCCTCGAGGCGCTCATCCACAAATTCGACGGCGGGCCGGTGGGACTCAATTCACTCGCCGTCGCCATTGGCGAGGAGCCGGGCACGCTGGAGGAAGTGCACGAGCCCTACCTGATCATGACCGGCTTTCTCAAGCGCACGCCGCAAGGCCGCGTCGCCGCCAAGCGCGCGTATGACAAGTTGGGGCTGAAGCCGACCGGACAGCAGAAGGAGCTGTTTTGAGATAGGAGCTACAAGAGCCCCTGGAAACTGCTCACTGGCAATCGACGATACGACCAAAGCGACAACCACGGAGGTTTGCTCAACAACCCTGGACTCGGACGCCAACGGCGGTTCTCTATTCCTCAACCACCAGCGTCTCGGGTTGCGAAGGATCCAGGTCGCCCCCAAATTCCGGCGCGTTGGAACGCAGGATCACCTTTCCGGGCGGCAGGCTCGAGGGGCCGGCAAGATGATGATACACGGAAACGACGCGCCCATTCAGCTCATAGCGGATCACCACCGCCCGTTCCTCGGCCCGAGTCGTCCATGAGCCGCGGGGAGGGTTGACTGCGCCGAAGAGTTCGCGGCGCAACTTCAGGCCGGCGCGATACAAATTGAGCGTCTGCTGATGCTCCGGCTTGTCGATCTCGCTCCAGTCCAGCTTCGAACGAAGAAAGGTCTTTTCGTCCTGCGGATCGGCCATCTGGTCGATGTCACTTTCCGTGGCGAACTTGGTTTGGAGAAACTCGGAGCGCCGGCCTTGGCGGATCGCCTCGCCAATCTCCTTGGGCATGTCGGTGAAATAGAGGAAGGGTGTGCTGGCCGTCCATTCCTGGCCCATGAAAAGCATGGGCGTCTCCGGTACGAGACACAGGAAAAGCGAGACGCTGCGGTAAGCGGCCGGGGAGATCACCTGATGGAAGCGATCGCCGATCAGCCGATTGCCAACCTGGTCGTGGTTGGAGATGCAGTAGACGAAGCACTGTGGCGGGAAGTCGGTCGCGACTGAGCCGCGCGGCTTCTCGTGAAACGGGCTGACCTGTCCCGTATAGAACCAGCCGTGCTGCAGGGTGGCGGCAACCTCATCGGCCGAACCCTTGAACATGCAGTAGAAATAGCGCTGGTCGCCCGTTTGCGCGACGCGCACCACGTGGTGGAAATCGTCCGACCAGAGGCCGTCGAAATGCCAGCCGTTTTTTTCCTTCGGGTCGAGCACGGCGCGAGTGTTGCGGTCGTCCTCGGCGATCATGAAGCCGCCGCGCGAGTGAACGATGTCGGCCGCCTCGGCGAGCAGGTGGATGTCCGACGGATCGTGAATGGTGTGCGTGGCATCCATGCGGAAGCCATCGATGCGGAATTCATCCAGCCAGTAGCGCACGTTCTGCCGCAACATGGCGCGGACAGGCTTCGAGTTCTCGCCGTGCAGGTTGAAGTTCTGCCCCCAGGGGTTGTCCTTGCCCTGGAAGAAAAAGTAATCCGAATACTGGTGGCTGTAATTGCCCTCCGGCCCAAGGTGGTTGAACACGGTATCGAGGATCACGGCCAGCCCGTGCTGGTGCGCCGCGTCGATGAAGGTGCGCAAGTCGTCCGGCGTGCCATAAGCGTGATAAGGAGCGAAGAGAAACACGCCGTCATAGCCCCAGCCCCGCTTCCCCGCCCAATCCGCGATCGGCATGATCTCGATTGCGGTCACGCCAAGGGAGACGAGATGATCGAGCTTGTCGATGGCCGCGAGATAGGTGCCTTTGGGCGTGAACGTGCCGAGGTGGCATTCGTAGATCACCTGGCCGTTAAACGCCGGACGCTTCCAGTCCGCCGCTTTCCACGCGAAGGCATCGCCGTTGACCACCTGCGAAGGCCCGTGAATGCCACGCGGTTGATAGTGCGAGGCGAAGTCAGGAATCGGATTCGCGTCGTCGAGCGAGACGAGATAAAGGTCGCCGGGCGCGCCGTCCCGATCCAGGCCAAGGAAGTAACCGTCCTCCGCGGGCTCAAGTTCCAGATCGCGTTTGGTACCGTCAGGCCGCTCAATCTTTACGACGACCTTCTTGTGGCAGAAGGCCCACACGCGATAGAGGATGCCTTCCGGAGTTGGTAGCGGCCCGATGTCGCCCGGGAACGGATTGGTGAGCGGCGTATTCATGCGAAGCTTTCTATCCGCGTGCGGAAACGGTGCAAGCGGGGAGGTACGTTTTCTGGTGATTGAGCGGATGACTCATGGCGCGAGGGGAGCAGCCGCGACGGAGGCGGCACTGCGATGTTCTGCCGGCCCGATTTTG
Organism: Betaproteobacteria bacterium; assembly: GCA_903970275.1. Classification (GTDB taxonomy): domain Bacteria; phylum Verrucomicrobiota; class Verrucomicrobiia; order Methylacidiphilales; family UBA1321; genus JABDGH01. Next base: position 7,782 of record CAJCIA010000125.1, on the reverse strand, counting down.
CTCGAGAGGTTGCGCGCCGTGTTGACCAGGCCCACGTGCGTAAAGGCCTGCGGATAATTCCCGACCTGGCGGCCGCGGGCGGTTTCGTATTCCTCGGCCAGCAGGCCAAGGCCGTTACGGATCGAGAGCAGGCGCTCGAACATCTCGCGCGCCTCGTCTTCCGCGCCGAGCAGGTGCAGGCAATCCACCATCCAGAACGAACAGGGCAGGAACGAGCCCTCGCCCGGCGGTAGCCCATCGACCCCGCCGGAGGTGTCGGGATTGTAGCGGGCGACGTAGCCATTGAAGGTGAGCTCCTTTTGGATCAGGCGGATGGTGGAGCTCATGCGCTCATCGGTGGCGGCGAGGAATCCAACCAGCGGGATCATAAGTACCGAAGCGTCCAGCTTGTTCGAGCCGTAAAATTGGGTGAAGGCACCGATCTTGGCGTTGTAGCCCTGCTCGCAGATCTGGTCGTGAATGACCTGACGCAACTCACGCCAGCGATCCACGGGACCTTCAAGCCCGAACTCTTCCGCGGTGCGGACCGCGCGATCGATCGCGACCCAGGCCATGACCTTGGAGTGGGTGAAGTGGCGACGCGGACCGCGGATCTCCCAGATACCCTCGTCCGGCTTGTCCCAGTTTTTTTCCACGTACTCGATCAGGTGACGCTGGAGATGCCAGTAAGCTTCGTCTGTCTCGATCCTCATCTTCCAGGCCAGGTACATCGCGTCCATTACCTCGCCGTAGACGTCGAGCTGCAGCTGTTCGGACGCGGCGTTGCCGATCCGCACCGGGGCCGAGTTCTCGTAGCCGCGCAGGTGCGGCAGGATCACCTCGGTCAGGCGGCGCTCGCCCGCCACGCCGTACATGATTTGGAGTTGCGCCGGGTCGCCCGCAATCGCTCGTAACAGCCAGTGGCTCCAGTCCGCCGCTTCTTGCGCATAGCCCGATTGCATAAAAGAGTAGAGCGTGAACGTGGCGTCGCGCAGCCAGCAGTAGCGATAGTCCCAGTTGCGCACACCGCCGATGTGCTCCGGAAGTGATGTGGTCAAAGCAGCCACAATGCCTCCGGTGGGCGAGTAGGTCAGGCCCTTGAGCGTGATGAGGGAACGCATCACCGCCTCGCGCCACTCGCCGTGGTAAGTGCACTTGGCCGACCACTCGCGCCAGTATTCCTCCGTCTCCGCCAGCGATTGCTCCGCGCTGATCGACGCAGGAACGGGATGATGTGAAGGATACCAGGTGAGGACGAAGCTCTTGCGTTCCCCTTCCCCGACGCTGAAGCGGGACACGGTGGAGAGATCCTCACCGAAGGTCGGTACATCAGCGCGGAGCACGAGGGCATTCGGGCCAGCCCCGGCCTCGGTCGCCCCATCAATCCGCTTTACCCACGGGACGGTCAGCCCGTAATCGAAGCGCACGCGGATGCGGGATTCCATGTTCACCCAGCCTCGCGTTCCCTCGACCACGCGAATGACATCGCGATAACGCCCCTTGGGCGGCATGAAATCGATGACGCGCACCTCGCCTGTATTCGTCTCGAAAATGGTCTCGAGAATCAGCGACTCGCCGCGGTATTGATGGCGGGAGCGGACGATGGCATCGGTGGGACTGATCTTCCAGGAGCCGTTGTTGTCGTCCCCGAGCAGCGCGGCGAAGACGGCGTCGGAATCAAAGCGGGGCGTGCAAAGCCAGTCGATGCTCCCATTGATGCCGACCAATGCGCCGGTGTGCGTGTCCCCAATAAAACCGTAGTCTTCGATGCGCATAATGAAAAGGGCGGCGGGATGAGCCGCCGCCCATTTCTGGGTTATCTTTCCGGCTTGTTACACCCGCGGACTGCGTCCGGCAATCAGCGAGACAACAAACAACACCAGGAAGACCAGGAACAAGACCTTCGCGATGGAAGCGGCCACGCCGGCGATTCCCACGAATCCCAGCACACCCGCGATCAAGGCGATAATCAGGAAGGTTATTGCATAACTTAGCATCTGAATTCCTTTGGTTGAGGTTGCTAAGCAATATGCTCAAAGCATGCCAAAGGTGCCTCTTTGGTTTAAGTTACTCGGCTGCTGGCAGTTGGATCCATCCGTTCCAGACTGCGGGACGTTCGGAACGTGCAGGGTGCTTGATTCCGCAGGCGTTAAGCAAAAAGGGAGTTTTTCTAAAAGCAAAAACCCGCAGTGCGCTCGCGCGCTGCTGCGGGTTTTAGAACCGGGCGTCCTACTAACGGCTGAACTTTTCCAACATGTGCCGAACATCGGCAACGGTTGTGCCCAAGCGGCGTTGGATACGTCCTACCAGTTCATCTTCCTGGCCTTCGCCGTAAGTGAGGTCGTCGTCGGTTAGTTGTCCATATGACTGCTTAAGCTTGCCTTTGACGACGTTCCAGTTTCCCTTGAGGTTGAGTTTGGTTTCGGTTGTATTCATGGTGTTCTTTGCTTTGATTGGTTACAGATTAAAGTAGCGACGCATGGCGTCAGGGTAGTGACGCCATGCCGAGCCTTAACAACTTGCCTGTGCCTCGGACGATATGAGTCGTGCACCCATACTCCGGTTTTCTCAGGCAGCGTCATGATGGTTAAGATGCATCACCTATGCCATGAAGCCGCTTGGTACCGAACGTTGCGCGGGAATGACTTACACGACACGCATGCTTTGCCTGCGAGTGCATTTCTTCGCTATTTGCGGAGGCCAACCGCGGTTTGCATGGCGCGACAACTTACGGTTCGGTAATCCCAAATGACGTATATAGTTGACGTTGGCATGGGCTTTGCGATCATCGTTTTCATGAAGAAACTTCCTAGTCAGCTAGTTCTTGCCGGGGTCCTTTCCATTGCCATGGCGGCCTTGGCGCACGCGAATCCTTCGATCCTCCCGCTGGGTGGACCGGACGCCATCATGCAGTCGCCCAACGCGGCCGATCGCACGGTGAGCGACAACGTGAAGAAGGCGATTGCATCCGATCGTTCCCTCGCCAACGCGCAGGGCCACATCGCCGTCATTACCACCACCGACCACACCCTTTATCTCCGCGGCACGGTGCCGAGCGGCAACGACCGCGCGCGCATCCTCACGGCCATCCAGCCGTACGTCGCGAATTTCCGTGTCAACGACACGAATCTCAAGACGGTCGCCCGCTAAATCATTCTTCGACTAGGTTGCCCTGAACGGGGAAGGTGGAGCAATCCGCCTTCCCCGTTCTTTTTTTCGGACGGCCTGCGTGGTTTCACGCGCACGATCGGGTTCGCCATCGCGCAACTTGATCCGCAAGATTCCGCGATGTCGCGGCCGCTGGTGTGGTGGAGTCTCCTTCTCGGCTGGGGCTTTCTCCTTTTTGCGCAGCTCGGGCACTACGCGCTTTGGGATGATGAATCGCTGACCGCCCTCAGCGCGAAGGCGATCCAAGCCACGGGCGACACGGGCGTGCTGCTTGACCACGCAAACATCGTGGCCTATCGCGACGGGCTCAGCATCTATCACTTCGCAGATCGCTCGACGCCGCCGCTGGCCGCTTATCTCTGCGCGGCGTCCTTCGACTGCTTTGGCGTGAGCGCCTTCACCGCGCGGCTGCCCTTCGCGCTGCTGGGACTCGGCACCGGTGCCCTCCTGCTGCTTTGGGTCCGCGACGCGGCCAGCCCCGGGTGTTGGGTTTTTGTCACGGCGCTGTTCGGAAACGTGTCGCTCATTCTCTTTTGCCGACAGTGCCGCTATTACAGCCCCGCGATCTTCTTCTCGCTGGCCATCGTCTTCGTGCTCTGGCGGTGGCGTGCGGAAAGCGGGAAATGGCTCGTGACCGCGGCCCTGTCCGTTTGTCTCTTTGCCGCCAACCTGATGAGTTATCTGGCGCTTTACGCCGTGCTGGCCGTTGACTACGCGGTGTGGCGCCGGCGCGAGCAGCCGATCCGCTGGCGCGATGCGCTCCTGCTGCTCGTGCCGCAACTGGTGTTGATCGGCGCGATCGGCGCGGTTTGGAATCCATTCCACACCGCGTTCGGCAGCTACGAGAAGACGAACACGTTGTGGGATCGACTGACCCTTTTCGCCTGGTGCTGGCGCGACCTGGACCGGTGCGAGTTCTTCTCCCTGCCGCTGCTCGTGCTGGCGCTGACGGTCGGCGTGCGCCGACGCGGCTGGCTCCTGCGCGGCGGCATGGCGTTGATGGTTTATGTCGCCGCCATTTCGCTGACGTCACCTCAGCTGATCAACGTCGCGCGCGAGGCGGAGGTGCGCTATCTCACGCCGCTCCTGCCGCTTACGCTGGCGCTGCAGGCAGGCGCGCTGACGGTGGTTCTGGCTAGACGCCGGACGTGGCTGGTGGTCGCGACCGTGATCGCCTTCGGCACGAACCTGCTCAATGGCGGTCCTCTCCTCGCGTGGGGATTGCGCTCCACCATCCTGACGTATCTCGGAGAGCTCAGCCTGCCGCAAGCCGAGCCGTACACGCCGACCGCCGCCTGGATTAACGCCAACGTGCCGGAGGGCGCTTCGATCTGGGTAACGCCATACTATGCCACCTATCCACTCATGTTCGCCGCGCCGCGGGCAACCTATGGATGGCAACTCAGCTGGCCGCCGCGGCCGGGGTTCGAGTCGCTGCCCGCGATCGATTTCGGGACGCGCGTTGCACCTGACTACATCGTGGCGTTCGGGCCGTCGAGCCGCGCGGTGGAAGGATTCGAGCGCCAGAAGTTGATTCCCGGTTTTGCCTACGAACTGGTCGAATCGATCCCGGTCTACTGGCAGGATTCCTATCGGCCCGAACTTTACTGGCGCCACTTCGAGACGAAGAGCGATTTCAATCCAGCGACGGATGGGGTGTTTATCTTTCGGAAAGTGGCCAAGTAGCGGGAGCGTTGTTGCGATGACGCGGAGTGTGGCTCGTTAATGCGGGGCGCAGGCCAATTTACCTTCGGAGGTTTTCACCTGAGACATGTCCGGGAATTAGAGCTCCGAACGGGAGGTTTCTACAGAGCAACCGCCGCTACAATGATGAGCTACGGCGTGGTGTCGTTGAGACTTAGGTGGCCGATCTTGGCGCCTTGGATGACGTTGTAGACGTTCATGACCTGCTGATACGGTAGCGATTTGTCGGCGCGCACGACGACGGCAGCGTCGGGCTTTTCCTCGCGAAACGTGACGAGCTCCTGCGCCAGCGTGGCGAGATCGACTGGCTGGCTGTCGAGATAAACCTGCCCGGCCCGCGTGATGCTGATGGTGCGGATGGACGACGGATCGATCGGCGGCGTGGGATGGTCCGAGGCGGTCGGCAGCTCGAGCGGCACGCCGTTTTCCAGCAGCGGCGTGGTGATGATGAAGATGATGAGCAGGACAAACGCGAGATCGAGCAGCGGCGTGACGTTGAGCTCCGCCATGGCCGTGTGGCCGGAGCGTTGCGAGTAGCGCTTCATCGCGTGGCGGCCGTGCCGGTGTCGAGGTAGCGATGATCGAAGGACGAGGCGAGCTCGGCGGCAAAGTTGTCCAGCTCCACCGTCATGCTGCGCAGCGTGACGACGAGAAAGTTGTAGCCGAACATGGCAGGAATCGCGACAAGCAGGCCGGTGACCGTGGTGATCAGCGCGCCCGAGACGCCGGGTGCCATCGCCGCCATCGTGGCGTGTCCCGCCACGGCGACGCCGCTGAAGGTGTCCATGACGCCCCACACCGTTCCGAGCAGGCCGAGAAACGGCGCGCCGCTCACCGCCGTGGCCAGCACCGTCATGCGGTCCTCCAGGCGGATGGCTTGTTCGCCCACCTCGCGCTCCATCGCACTGCGGACGGAATTCATGGCCACGGGCGAGATGCGATCGGCTTCCGCCAGGCGGGTGGAAAACGTGTCGTCGATCTCCGTGGTCCCGAGCAGGTGGAAGGTGAGTTCGCGGCAGCCGGCCAAATAGACGGCGTACGCGGGCGAACCGGCGTAGGCCTCACGGCTCTGGTAAATCGCCAGCGGTTTGCGCGCGGTGCGGAAGCGGCGCAGCAGCCGGGCGGTCTCGCGGCGCGCGCGGCTGACCATGAAAAACTTCGAGAACATCACGGTCCAGCTAAAGAGCGAACCCATGGCGAGCAGAAGGATGACGCCCTTGCCCGCCGCATTGGAATGCCAGAAGGCGTAGGAGATTCCGACCTCGGCAAAGAAGTTGACCCCGCTCGAGAGGAGCATAGATTGCCGGAGTATGTAGACCGGGACCGGGGGCGTCAAACGCTGCGTGCCGGCCGGCCGGTGCTCGGGATTGCTTTTCATGGACCCCCAACGACTCAGCGGCTGCGCGGTCCTTCTCCTGGCAGGCTTGTGCCTGCTCAACATTCGCCGCCCGCTCTGGCGCAAGGTGGGCATGACGTCGATCTGGCTGGCCAGCGCGCTGGGCGCCTACTACCTGACCGGCTCGATCCTGATGGCGCTGACGTTGCTGCTCGCCTGGGTTTTCTTTCCGATTTGGGAAATGGTCTTCGTGCTCCGTCAACTGCGCGTCCCGCGCCACCGCGCGTTAACCGATGCTCATCCGCCGCGCGATTCCTCGCAGGAACTGGAGGAGGTGAGCGCCGAGCTGCGGGCTCTCGGCTTCGAAAAGCTGGACGAGTGCCGCCTCAACCCGAGCGACCATGAGCAGTATTACCGGCTCTTCGATCGCAACGACGGGCGCGTACAGGCGACGATCGGCTACATCGCGCAGGGCGCGGTGGGCTTCCACTTCCTCGCCTTTGGATCGCAAGGGCTCGACGGCCGGCGTTGGGTGACGTGGGATTATCCCCTCACCTATGGACTGAGCATGCCGCCGAACTTTGCGCTCTACCGCGTGCTGCAGAGCGACAACGTGGCCGAGCTTTACCAGGCGCATCTCGATTTTCTCGCGGCCAATGAGTTGAAGGACGAGGATCTCTTCGCCGCGGAGCGCACCCCGGAGGTCGCACGCGCGCGGCTGGAACAGGCCCTCAACCAGCAGATCGAGCACAACATCTCGCGCGGTTATCTGGAACCGGCCGCCAATTCCGAAAGCGAGAACTTCTCCTACTCCTGGCGCGGCACGATCTACGTGGCGGGCCAGATTCTGCGCGACCTGCTTTTCTAGATGCGCCCAGTGTGCCTTGCCCTTGAGAAACATTCTGACAATGGACCAAGGCGGTGCAGAGGGTAGCCGGCCTCGGCACGACCCCGGGAGCGCGTGGGGCGATAACGACTGGCTACAGCTTTAGACGCACCTTAAGAAGCGGAATGGAGAGCAGCCGGCGCGTGGATCGCGGCCGGGAGACGGCTTGGGGAAGCGAGCTCCTGTGGCCGCGACCGGCGTCGGGGTGACGCCGGCTACCCCGGATGCTCACGCCTTGGCCGATTTCCCGGCGGACGTGAAAAGTTTGTAGATAGCGCGTGCGTCGCTACTCGACGCCGCCGTAGATTTCCAGGTTCGGCGGGCGACGCGTGCCGGGCTGCTTGCTCTGCCAGTTGATCCAATCGACATAGGCGCGGCTGCGCAGTTCCTGATCGCGCGACTGGCTGTACTGCGCCTCGAAGGCCGAGAAGCCAGCGGGATCGGCGGGCGTGCGGCTGTCCACATGCACGATCACCACCGTACCGTTTGATTCCAGCGGGATGGGTTGCGAGATGCCGCCGACCGGCAACTGCGCCGAATAGTAGCCCAAGGTTGCCTGCAGGGCGTCGCTCATCGAAGCCTTGCGCGGCACGAAGGGCGGAAGTGTCTGCACGGTGAGATGCTGGGCGGCAGCGGCGGTCTTGAAATCAGTGCCCTTTTTTACGGCCTGCTGCAGCACGCTGTCGGCGATGGCGGCGGCGAGCCCGCG
>CAJCIA010000124.1 GCA_903970275.1 Betaproteobacteria bacterium | reverse complement strand
TCTTTTCATCCTCGGCGGTCATAGACCGCCGCGATAGTCGGAAGCCTTATTTCACCGGCGGCAAATACAAAAACCGGTTTGCGCCGTTTGCTGCGCCGCGATGCACGAGCAGCGCAACGCCCTGGTCGGGCTGCAGCGTGGCGGCGATCTTCGCCAACTGGCCGGCGTTCTCCACCATCATCGGTGCAGCCCGGCGCACGCAGACCAACTCGATCACGTCGCCTTGCTGGAAGCCGCGCGTCTCCGCGGACGATCCGCTCTGCACGCCGGTGATGACCGCGCCGCCGGCGATCCAGTTATCCACGTTGAATTTCTTGCGCAACTTGTCGTCCAGGTTGGTGACTTGCAAGCCGCTCAGCGCGTTGATGGCACCGCCGGGCGGGACGAGCGGCGCGGCGGCCTCGCTCGTCTCGCTCACGATGGGCGAGGGATCGTTGCCGGCGGAATCGGGCTGGGTGGAAATCTTGATGTAAGTGGTGTGCGCCTCGCCGTCGCGGATGTAGGTCACGGGCGTCATGCGTCCAAGCGGCAGCTGCGCCATGATGACCTGCAGTTCGGGAATGCTGCCCACCTTGTGGCCGTCGATCTCCGTGATGAAATCCGCTGGCTGCAGCTTGGCGCGGGAGGCGGGAGAGCTGGGATAAACGCCGGCGAGCAACGCGCCTTCGCCGGTGCCGAGGCCGAGCTGGGCGATGACGCCCTCGTCCACCACGGAAGGCAGCGCCACGCCAAGAAACCGGTGCGGAATGCGGCCGTGATCGAGCAGGCTGCTCACGGCGAAGCGCAGCAGTTTGCTCGGCAACGCGAAGCCCACGCCACGATCCGCGCCGCTGGTGGAGGCGATCTCCACGTTGATGCCGATCAACTCGCCGTGGATATTGACCAGCGCGCCGCCCGAATTGCCCGGATTGATCGCCGCGTCGGTCTGCAGGTAATCCTCGAAGCTCGCGCTCGGCTCGGGGATGGAGCGGCCGGTGGCGCTGATGATGCCGCGGCTGACCGAAGCGCCCAGGTCGAAGGGATTGCCGATGGCGAAGACCTGCTCGCCCACGCGCACCTTGTCGGAGTCGCCCCACGGCAGCGGCTTCAGGTCATGCGCGGCAATGCGGAGCACGGCCACGTCGATGTGCGGATCCTCCGCCACCTTGGTGGCGGGAAAAACGCGGTGGTCCTGCAACTGGACCTCGATCGACTGTGCCTCATCGACCACGTGGCTGTTGGTCACGATGAGCCCATCCTTCTTGATCACCACGCCGGCGCCGTAGGCGATCGCACTAAACGGCGTCGAATCGCGATGCTCGAAGGGAAAGGGGATGTGGGTCAGCGTGCCGGCCAGCTCCTGCTGCGGATCGACCGCGACCGTTGCGCTGATCCGCACGATGCTGGGCAGCGCGGAGTTGATCACGCGGATGTTCTCGCGATTGATCTGCTCGAGCAGCCCAACATCAGCGGAAGGAACGGTGTTGCCCACGGTTGGCGTGAAGCTGGTGGCCGGTGCGGCGTCCGTGGTCGGGCTGCTATCCGCCGCGGCGGGAAGCACCGCGTTCCGATGGCAGGCGGAAAGCGCCATGGCCGCAAGAACTCCCAGGGCGGCAGCGGCGCGTGTCATGGCGAGGGCCACTATAGCATCTTTGAGGCCGGACCATTCGACAAAAATCCGTGCAGTTTGGCCTCCCCACGCGCCGGGCTTTTCCCCATCCTCGCCTCCTATGTTCCTGGCGGGCGACATCGGCGGCACGAAAACGAACCTCGCGGTCTACGCGTATCACGATGGTGTGCTCGAGGCGCAAAAGATCGCCTCCTTTGCCAGCAAGGATTACGCGACGCTGACCGAGATCGTGCTCGCGTTTCTCGGCGCGGGATCGGCGATCCGCCACGCCTGCTTCGGCGTCGCCGGGCCGGTGAAGGACCAGCGCGTCCAAGTGACCAATCTCCCGTGGGTGGTCGATGCTGCGGCCCTGCAGGCGCAGCTCGGTTTCCAGCACGTCAGCCTGCTCAACGACCTGGAGGCGAATGCATACGGAATCGCCACCCTGCGCCCCAACGAACTGGTTTCCATCAATCCCGGCGCCGATCGGATGCAGGTGGGCAATCGCGCGCTGATCGCCGCCGGCACGGGTCTCGGCGAGGCCGGGTTGATGTGGGATGGCCTGGCGCACCGGCCGTTTTCATCGGAAGGCGGGCACGCCAGTTTTGCTCCCACCGACGCTCTGGGCGACGAATTGCTGACGTTCCTTCGTCGCGAGCACGGGCACGTAAGTTGGGAGCGGGTCCTGTCCGGGCTGGGCATGCGCAATCTTTACCGCTTCTTCCGCGAGCGTTCCGGCACGCCGGAGCCGGGGTGGCTCACGGAGCAGATCAGCACGGGCGACTTTGGCGCTGTGGTCTCAGCCGCCGGCCTGGCCGGAACCGATCCCGTCTGCATGGACACGGTCGATTGCTTCACCCGCAACTACGGGGCAGAGGCGGGCAACCTCGCGCTGAAGATGCTGGCGCTGGGCGGCATTTATGTCGGTGGAGGCATTGCGCCCAAGATGCTGGTGAAGATGGAAAGCGCGATCTTCCTCGATGCCTTCACGAACAAGGGCCGGCTCAGTCCGCTCCTGCGCTCCACGCCGGTGTATGTCATCACCAACGACAAGACGGCGCTGCAAGGCGCCGCGTGGTATGCGGCTCACGTGGCGTAGCGGCTCGGCGCAATTTACCGGTACGCGCCGCCCGACTTCGTGAGTGCGACCTTCACCACCACCGACTCACCGGCGCGGATGCGCATGCGGTCGTTCGCGTCCTTGATCGAGTTGGGATCGAACGTGATTTTTACTGGCACGCGCTGAACGATCTTGGTGAAGTTGCCGGTCGAGTTGTCCGCCGGCAAAAGCGCGAACTCGTTGCCCGTGGCGGGGGAGAAGCTGTCGACCCGGCCAAGGAACGTCCTGCCCGGGATGGAGTCGACGGTGATCTGCACCGGCTGGCCGGCGCGCATGTAGGCGAGCTGCGTTTCCTTGAAGTTGGCCACCACCCAGACATTGGGCTCGACCACGTCCATGAGGGTTTGCCCGGCCGTCACGCGGTTGCCGACTTCCACGTTCTTCCGGCCGATGTAGCCGTCGGCCGGCGCGGTGATGGTGCAGTAGGCCACCTGCAGTTTGGCCAGGGCCAGCTGGGCGAGATCAGTGTCGTACGTGCTGCGGGCGGCGTCGAGCTGCTCGGAGGAAACGGCGTGCATGGCCACCAGCGGTTCCTGCCGCTTGAAGTCGGCCTCAGCCTTGGTCAGGTTTGCCTGCGCCGCCGCGACAATCGCGATGTACTCGGAAGGATCGAGCTTCACCAGAACCTGGCCCGCCTTGACGTCCTGATTGTCGTCCACCAGCACTTCCGTCACGTTCGCACTGATCCGTGCGGAGATCTGGTTGAGATGGCCGGTGACGTAGGCGTCGTCGGTTTCCTCGTGGGTGTAGGCGTCGTGAAGATAGAACGCGAGCGCGATGGCCGCGACGATGCCCACGACCATGAGGATCGTGCGCCGGTGGCGCTGGAAGAAGGTGGGAGGCTTCGCCACGACCGGCGCCGGCGTTGGCGCGGTTTCGACCGCAGGTGCCGGGCGGGGCACGGCGCGTTCGGCGCCCTTCAACGTGACGTCGGATTCTTTTTCGGTGGTGGTGGCGGTGCTCATGAGGTGGCGGGGGCTGGCTTGGGTGGTCTGCCGAGAAGAAGAATCAGCGGCAGCGTGACGAGAAAAATGGCGGCGACGAAGTAGAAGACGTCGCGGTAACTCAGCAGCGAGGACTGCAGGTTGATCGAGCGGTCCAGCAGGGCGAGCGCCTGGTCGTGAATGTGGATGGAATCGCCGCTGAGCGTCTGAAGGTAGGAGGTGTTGGCGTCGAGCCGCGGCTGGTAGGCCGGGTTGAGATCGGACGCGTCGTAAACCAGTTGCGAGCGGTGAACGAACTGCTGCTTGTCCACCAGCGTCGTGATCCCCGCGATGCCAATGCTGCCACCCAGCTGGCGCGTAAGGCTGAAGAAGCCGGACGCGGACGACACATCCTTCTTCGGCACGGCGCCGAGCGTGGCGAGCGACAACGGGAAGAACATCAACACGGTGGCAAAGCCGCGCCAGATCAGCGGCCAGAAAAGCTGGTCCGCGCCCGTGTCCGGATTAAGCATGGTCAGGTCGATCATCACGCCGATGGTCAGGCAGCTGCCGATGGCGATGAGCTGGCGCGGCGAGAGGAACTTGGCCAGCGGCCGGAAGGCAAACGTCGCCGCGGCCGAGGCGATCGCGCCGGGCACGAGCATGAGGCCGGTCTTCGTGGCGGTGAAGTTGAGGACCGTCTGCGCGAAGATGGGAACGACAAAGACCGTCCCGTAAAGTCCCATGCCCACGACGAGCGAGAGCAGGCTGCCCGCCCACAAGCTGCGATAGCGCAGCACGTGCAGATCGACCGCCGGGTGTTTCGTGTTCAGTTCCTGCCAGACGAATGCCGTCAGGCCGAACGCGCTCATAAGCGCCATGCGTTGGATGAAGTTGGAGGAAAACCAGTCATCCTGCTGGCCCTGCTCGAGCACGGTCTGCAGCCCGCCCAGCCCCATGGCGAGAAAAAGAATGCCGAGCCAGTCCACCTCGACGCGGCGAATGTCCTTCGGATTATCGGGCAGCAAAAAGGTCGTGCACATGAATACGGCCAGGATGCCGAGCGGCACGTTGATGAAGAAAATCCAGCGCCAGCCGAAATTGTCGGTCAGGTAGCCGCCGAGGGCCGGCCCGATGGCGGGACCAGCAATGACGCCCAGCGTGAAGACCATGCTGGCCTTGGCTTGCTCACTTGGCGGAAAGGTCTCGAACATGAGTGCCTGCGCCTTGGCCAGCAGGCCGCCGCCGCCTAGGCCCTGGATGACGCGGCCGATGATGAGCATGGCAAGATTGTCCGCCACGCCGCACATGACCGAGGCGAGCGTGAAGGCGACGAGCGAAAAGATGAAGTAGCGCTTCTTGCCAAAGCGGGTGCCCAGCCAGGCGGAAAGCGGAATGACAATGACGTTGGCAATGGAGTAGCCGGTGGATACCCAGCCGATTTCCGAGAGCGTCGCGCCGAGGTTGCCCTGCATGTACGGCAGCGCGACATTCACGATGCTGACGTCGATCACCTCGAGAATCGCGGCGAAGGCCGCCGAGATGGCGATGGCCCACTTCAGCCAGCCCTCCCTCGCCGCGCGTTCCGCCAGCGGCGACATGCCCGCGCGCAAAGGAATGGCCAGGGCGGCGTTCACGGCTGCAGCCCCTTCAGGTAAAGCTTCACGCACGTCTTCACGTAGGCATCGATGCCGTACTGGGCGCCGGTGAGGGGGCGGCGCATCACGCCGCCGAGAATCATGGCGGTGAGCGCGTCGGCGGCCATGGTGGGATCGATGTCCGAGCGAATCAGCTTCTTGCGCTTGGCCTCGCTTAGATAGGCGATGAATTTCTGCCGCGTGGGTTTGCCGCCCTCGGCGAAGAGCCGGCGGCACAAGGCCAGGTGCCGCGTCAGCTCGCCCATGAAGGTGCGGACAAATTCCTCGTTCTCGATCAGCTTTTGCGCGTAGACCCGCGCGCACTTGGCCACCGTCCGGCGCAGGTCGGCCGCCGACTCCAGCGGCGCCGCATCAAACACATCCTCGAAGCGCTGGCCCGAACAGACGATTACGCGCCGCAGGAGTTCCTCCTTGTTGCGGAAGTGGCGAAAGAGTGTGACCTCGTTGACCCGCGCCCGACGCGCGATCTCCCGCGTGGTCGCGCCCGTGACGCCGCGCCGGCCGAAAACCACCGTGGCCGCACCCAGGATTTTATCTTCTGTCGAAATCATGCAAGTAGTTACTTACATGCATATCGGCTGGAAGGCAAGTTAGCTGATTGCTCCGGGAGATGGCCGTGAAGTGAGGCAAACATGGGGGACGGGCGAAGGGCCGAGGAGGTAGCCGCAGGTCTGGGGCGCGATTTGGTCGATCGCGCGTTCGAGTGTCGGCACGGTCATACACCGCCGCTGGCTCTGTAGAAAACATCATGGAAGGCGGGCGAGCTGTGCTCAACCGGTAGCCGAGATCAGGTGGGGCCGATGCCGGACCGCAGCAGCGGCGGAATCGGTTCTGGAAGACGAACACGATCCGCTTGCGTTGCCCGCTTCGGATCAGGGTTCTTCCCTCGCTATCGGTGGCGGAACGCGCCCGTTACGGAGCAACCTTTCCGACCGTCGTCCGATCTTAAAAAGCAGCTTAGCTCTTAGAGCGGTGGAACGGCTGCCGGAGCTACTGCCCGCCCGGTCCTTCCGGAATCCGCTTGTGGTCCACCTTGAGGTCGAAGACCTGGCCGGTCATCGCCGAGACGCGTCCATGGGCGAACTCGATCTCGTCGCCATTGCGCGGACAAAAGAGGGTGAGCGACCAGGTCGGCACTTGGTTATCCGTGTTCATCTCCAGCTTGTAGTGCACGGTGGTCAGCGGCACGTTCTCGATGTGCCCGGCGGCCTGCAGCGCCTGCAGCGCCGCGTCGGAATCGAGCTTGAGCTGCTCCTGCGGCAGGATCTCCGACTCCTTGTAAGAGAACATCCGCATGTGATCGAGTTCCACCAGCCCCTGGTCCACCTTAAGGATCGAGCCGTCGCGCACCACCACCAGCCGGCCGTTGGAATCGGCGTAAGGATCGTAGTAGAGAAAGGACCAGCGCCGGTGATCGGTGCCCGCGCCGATGAGCGACCGAATCCAGATCAACTTGCCCTTCACGTGCGGGCTGAGGACCGTTTCCGCCGTCTGGCGCTCCTGAAAAGCGGTGTCGCCGCGGACCGGCGAAAGCAGCAGGCCGGCCATCAAAACAGCGGCCGCGCCAAGGATCATCGTTCGCATCTCCTTGGTTAAACGGTGTCGCTGCGGAGCGCAAGATTGCATTCCCGGCTTGTCGTCGTGCCCCGCGGCTCCCATCATGGCCGGCCTGTTATGATGAAATTTCTTCGCAGCCAGTCGCAGACTGTGCTGATCGTGATCCTGGCCGTCATTGGCCTCGGCTTTCTGTTCTACGGTAATTCCGGCAGCTTTCTCACCGCCGGCGGCGGCTCCCCGACCGACTTTGGTCGCATCAACGGGCAGGATCTCTCGGTCGCCGATCTCTATGGTGCCGTGCGCAACGTGCGCTCGCTGCTTGCGCTGCAGGGGCGGAACGAGCAGGTCACGCAGGGCCAGATCGCCGAGCAAGCGTGGGATGATCTTCTCACCCTGCGCGAAGCCGACAAGCTCCACATCGAAATTCCGGACGCCGCGCTCATCGCCGTCATCCAAAGTCAGCCGGAGTTCCAGAAGGACGGCGTCTACAGCCCCGATCTTTACCGTGCGGCCATGACCCGCTTCCAGGATGCGCTCCACCTTTCGCCCGACGCCTTCACCGGCATCATCCATACGGAAATGCGGATCGATGCCGTGCGTCAGGCACTGACCTCCTCCATTCACGCTGTTGGCTTCGACACCAGGAACGAGTATGAGCGCGAGTACGGCCCCGTGCAGTTGAGCTATGTCTCATTTCCGATGGCCGCCTTCGCCTCCACGGCGAAAGTCACGCCGCAGGAGATCGAGAACGATTACAAGGCCAACCCGACCGATCCCGCCAATCGCACCGAGGAACAGCGGCAGGTGGAATATGTGCTTTTCCCGCTCAGAGCAGACCAGCAGAAGCTGCCGGACAAGGACAAGGCCGCCGCCATCCAGGCGCTGGGTGAAAAGGCGCTCGATTTCGCGCTCGCCCTGCAGCCGGACCCCAATGCCGGCGCCACGCCGCAACCCCCGGCCGACTTCGATGCCGAGGCGAAGAAGCGCGGGCTGACCCCGGTGACCACGAACCCGTTTAGCGCCACCACGCCGCCGGTCGGCATGCCACCCAGCCCGGCCTTCAACAACGCCGCCTTTGCGCTGAGCAAGGAGGATCCAATCAGCAAGGTCGTGCAGCTCGATAATGGCGTGGCCGTGATGCGTCTCGTCCAAATTCAGCCGAGTGAATTGCGGCCGCTGGCCGAGGTCAGCCCCGTCATCGAGAAGAAGCTGCAGGCGCAAAAAGGCCAGGCCGCCCGCGGGCTCGCCGC
>CAJCIA010000123.1 GCA_903970275.1 Betaproteobacteria bacterium | reverse complement strand
CTATGGGCAATGAATACAGCCCCAAATTGGCGCGCGAAATTCATTCGCTGGACACCACGCGACCGGTGACGAACGGTATCGCTGGATGGCCCGCCGGGATCAGAGTTCCGCAGAGTTCCGCTTCCAAAGGCCCTGCTTGGGCGAGCACCGATTCCGCCACTGCGGTTGCAGCAAACCCAAAGGATCCTGCCTCCTGGACTTCGCTTGATATCGTCGGCAGTAATTACCGTCTTCCCGGTCATATAGCGCGTCACGCGCAGTTTCCCGATCGGGTGTTGGTCGGCACGGAGTCGAATCCACCGCTGGGCGAGCCTTATCGCGTCCTGGATAACACTTTCGTCGTGGGCGATTTCGTCTGGGCGGCGCAGGATTATCTCGGGGAAGTGGGCGACCGCCGTTGGTTTTACGAAGGCGATTCCACGGAGCCGATGGAGACCCGCAAGGATAAGCCGCCCACGCAACTCTTCCCGATTGAGCCCGGCAGCGACAAGCTCTTCCCGGGGCGCGGCTCGAGTGCCGGCTTTCTCGATCTGATCGGCGACAGCAAGCCCTTCGCCCATCGGCGAAACATCGTCTGGGGCAGCGGCGAGAAACTCTACCTAGCCGTCCGACAGCCCGCCGACGGCAGGAAGATCATCGCGACCGGGCATGACTGGTTTCCTGTCTGGGAGAGCTGGACGTGGCCGGGCGAGGAGGGAAAACCGATGGGGGTGGACGTCTACTCGCGCTACGACCGCGTGCGCCTCTATCTCAACGACAAGCTCGTGGGCGAGGCGCCGACGGATCGGGCCAAGAATTTCCAGACCACGTTTACGCTGCCATATCAGCCCGGCACACTGAAGGCCGTCGGCGTCGAAAATGGTCAGGAGATAGGCGCCGTACAACTGACCACGGTGGGCGAACCCGCCTCCATTCGATTGATTCCTGACCGCACCACCATCAAGGCGGACGGTCAGGACTTGTCCTTCGTGCAGGTGCAGGTCTGCGATAGCAAAGGCCGGCTCCAGCCAAACGCGGACGAATTAATTTCATTCACGCTTACCGGTTCCGGAACGATTGCCGGGCTGGGCAACGCCAACCTTGACAGCACCGAGCCCTACCAGGGCACCCAATGTCATGTCTTCCATGGCCGCGCCTTGATCGTCCTGCGCGCCTTGCAGGCGCCGGGCGTACTGGCGCTGACGGCCAATGCTCCCCAGCTGACCACAGCCGAAGCAACGATCAACATGGAAAAGCCCTGAATGGATCATCAACTCCTCCCCACATCTCCAAGATAAAACGATGAAAGCACCTCTCGACTTTCACAAAACGCGGCGTGCGCCGCTTCTGCTTGCGTTGGCCCTTGGCCTATTTTCAAGTGCAGCCGGCTTAGCCCAATCCACTCCCGCAAGCGCCACGGTCACGATCACTGACGACGGAAGCGGCAGTAAGGTCTCCCGTCTCTTTCTGGGACTGAGCTACGAGATGTCGCTCGTGGCGCCCATGAACGGAAAGCACTACTTCGACCCGAACGACAAGGCACTGGTCAACACCTTCCGCACGCTGGGCATCAAAAGCCTGCGCGTCGGTGCCAATGCCGTCGACAATCCCAAGGTGCCCGTACCGCAGGAAAAGGACATCGATTCTCTCTTTGCCTTCGCCCGGGCCGCCGGGGTGAAGGTGATCTACTCCTTTCGGCTGAAGGATGGTCATCCGGCCGAGTCTGCCCGGCTGGCCGCCTACATCGCCGCCCACGATGCCGATGCGCTGGATTGTTTCTCGATCGGGAACGAGCCGAATGCCTACGACAAAACCTTCGACCAATACATCGCCGATTGGAAACCGCACTACGACGCGATTCTCGCGGCGGTGCCCAAGGCGATGTTCGACGGCCCGAGCGTCTTTGCGGGCGACAAAAACCTCTTTCCCGAAAAGCTGGCCGACACGATGGGGCCCGGCGGCCACATCGCGATGATCAGCGATCATTACTACGTCATGGGCAACGGCCGCGATGCCGAGAAGAATCCGCCCGCGGCCCGCGCCCATTTCCTTTCCAACGACACCGAGAACCGCTTCGGGAAAGCGTTTGCCTCCGTAGGCAGCAAAGTGATGGCCAGGGGCTATCCCTACCGCGTCGATGAATTGAACAACTGCTTCAAGGGTGGCGCCAAGGGGGTGAGCGACACCTACGCGGCGGCGCTTTGGGCGCTGGATGCCACGCATTGGTGGGCGGCGCACCACATCCTGGGGCTGAACTATCACACGGGCGAGGGAATAAAGGATGGTGTTCTTGCCGGCTACAACTACACGGCTTTCTTCCATCAAGCCGATGGCCAGGGCATTATCATGCGGCCGGAGGCGTATGCGGATACCGCTTTTACACAGGGAGCGGTCGGGCGCCCGCTGCCCGTTGCGGTCGTCTCCACGCTGGAACCCAAGTTCACCGCCTACGCCTACCGGGCCGATGACGGGTCGCTTTATGTCACGCTGAGCAACAAGACCTTTGCCGACAAGGCGCAGCCGATCTCGGTCTCCTTCCGGTTGCCCGCCGGCGTCAGTGCCGCCGGAGCGAAGAAAATGGAGCTAGCACAAAAAAACAATGACGTCGCAGCCCCTACCGACATCACGCTCGGTGGGGCTCCCATCGATGCGCAAGGCAAGTGGGCGGGTCAATGGAAACCCGTGGAGACCGGATCGGCCTCCAGCCCCACGATCACCGTGGCCCCAACCTCCGCCACCATCGTTCACTTTCTCGCCTCAAAGTAACGAGAGCGAATCGCAGGGGAGGAAGAAGGTCCCTCGAGCTTCTTTCTTGTCGCTGGCGCGCAGTTCCGGTTGAATCGCTTTTCTCCCTCTTACCTTTTACGCCATGAACATCCACGAGTACCAAGCCAAGGAATTGATGACCAAATTCGGCGTCGCGAACCCGCCGGGCGGCGTGGCCGCGACGGCGGAGGAAGCGGTGCAGGTGGCGCGGTCGCTCAACACGAAGGATCTGGTGGTGAAGGCGCAGATTCATGCGGGCGGCCGCGGCAAAGGCACGTTCACCAACGGCTTCAAGGGTGGCGTGAAGCTCTGTACCACGCCGGAAGAGGTGGGCGAACTCGCGGGCAAGATGCTGGGTCAGACGCTGGTGACGGCGCAGACCGGTGAGGCCGGCAAGCTGGTGAGCAAGGTGCTGGTGGCGCAGTCGAAGGACATCGCGCGGGAGCTTTACTTCGCCATCGTGCTCGACCGCGAGGCGCAGGCGCCGGTGGTCATCGTCAGCCAGCGCGGCGGCGTCAACATTGAGGAGGTGGCCGAGCATCATCCCGAGGACATCATGCGTCTGCGCATCGACCCGGCGCTCGGCATGCAGCCGTACGAGGCGCGCAAGCTGGCCGAGGCGCTCGATCTCAAGGGCGACCTGCTGAAGCCGGCGGTGAAGATCATGTCGGCGCTCTACACCTGCTTCATCGAGACCGATTGCTCGCTGGTGGAGGTGAACCCGCTGGTGGTGACCAAGGGCAACGAGGTCATGGCTCTGGACGCCAAGTTCAATTTCGACGACAACGCGATGTTCCGTCATCCCGATATCCTGGCCTACCGCGATATCACGGAAGAGGACGCGCGCGAGGTGGAGGCGAGCAAGTTCGGGCTGAATTATATTGGCCTCGACGGCAATATCGCCTGCCTGGTCAACGGCGCGGGTCTGGCCATGGGCACGATGGACATCATTCAATACGCGGGCGGCAAGCCGGCGAACTTCCTCGACGTCGGGGGCGGGGCAAACGAGCAGCAGGTGACCGAAGCGTTCAAGATTCTGGTCTCGGACAAAAACGTGAAGGCGATCCTGGTGAACATCTTCGGCGGCATCATGAAGTGCGACACGATCGCGCAGGGCATCATCAACGCGGTGAAGGCCGTGTCGTTGCCGGTGCCGCTGGTCGTGCGCCTGGAAGGCACCAACGTGGCCGCGGGCAAGAAGCTGCTGGAGGAATCGAACCTGCCGATCATCGCGGCGGACGATCTGGCCGATGCGGCGAAGAAGGTGGTTGCGGCGGCGAAAAAGTAGATTAGCGGGCCGACTGGGTGCTTTCTTCGATGGCGACGATGTGCAGTCCTGACAGCGTTTTCTGACTTTCGTCGTCACCGAAGATGAGCACGCGTGCATTGTTCGGCGTCACAGCAGCGTGATCGGATGTCGGAACGGAAAACTCGCTGCCATCGCTCGTTTTGACCTTAAACGGAGAAAACGGCACAGCTCGTAACAGTTCCTTGATACGCTGGATCATCTCCCCCCAAGCAAGCTACAATAATCGCCGAAGTCAACGGACCATAAATCGCGTCTTTTCAACGCACCCGGTCCAATCAGCTTGCCTGCAACAGCACTTCGCCTCAGACTTTTTGTTCAATCTCAACGGAGACTTCCCATGGTTCACGTGCTCGAAGCCGAAAGCAAAACGGAGATAACCCGTACGCCGCAGCAACTGGCAGAGTTTATCGCCCGTTCGGTTGAAGCGGCGCCGTCCGGTGAGAAGCCGTTCCTGCATCTCGTCCTCCGCGACGTGTTCCCTGACGACATCTATGCCGCAATGGTCAAGGCCATGCCGGTCTACGACGATTACCGGCCGATGCACGGCCGCAGCAAGGCGAGCAACACGCAGGGCAATTCCACCCGCGTCAAAATTGACCTGTTTCCCGAGTACATCCGCCACCTGCCCGCGGGCAAGCGCGAGGTGTGGGAGATCGTTGGCCGCGCGCTGACCTCGCGGATCGTCCAGGCGGCTTTCGTGCGGCGGCTGGCGCCGGAGCTGGAAAAGCGCTTCGGGTCCAGCTATGTCCGCACGGCGTTTTTTCCCATTCCCATCCTCACGCGCGACATCCCCGGCTATAAGATCAAGCCGCACACCGACACGCACTGGAAGGGCATCACCGTGCAGCTTTACCTGCCGCAGGACGACTCCACCAGCCACATCGGCACGATCTTCCACGAGCGGCGGGCCGATGGCTCGATGCCAAAGACGACCCAGATGCAGTTCACCCCGAACAGCGGTTATGCCTTCGCGGTGAGCGATTATTCTTGGCACTCGGCCGACCCCGTGGGCGCCGAGGTCTCGACCCGCGACAGCATCCTGCTGACCTACTTTGTCGACGCCGGACCGCTGCGCAAAGTGCGCAACCGGGCCAAGCGGCTCGGTAACTTCATCGCCAACGAGTTTCGCAACCGCTAGGGTTGGTCCTTCCGCCCCATGATCAAGGTCAACGAAGCTTCCTTTTTCGCCTATCCGGTGACCGACCTGGCCCGGGCGCGCGCTTTTTATGAAGGCGTGCTAGGCCTGAAGGTGAGCCTCGAGCCGACCACGGTCCCCTGGATGGAATTCGACCTCGGCAACAACGCCACCCTCGGGCTCGGCGCCTATGGCGACACGTGGAAACCGTCCGCCGACGGCGCCATGCTCGCTCTGGAAGTCGACGATTTTGACGCCGCGCTGGCGGAGCTGAAGGCGAAGAACATTCCCTTCAGTTTCGAAGGCATGGAAACCCCGGTCTGCCACTTCGCCATTGTGCGCGATCCGGATGGCAGCGCCGTCATGATTCACAAGCGCAAGCCCGGCAACCCCTGATCCCCCCTAATTTATGTCCATCCTCGTTGATAAGAATACGCGCCTGCTCGTCCAGGGCATCACTGGCAAAGCCGGCGGATTTCACGCCAAGTCCTGCATGGAGTACGGCACCCATGTGGTCGCGGGCGTCACGCCCGGCCGCGGCGGCGAGACCTTCGAAGGCAAGGTGCCGGTCTTTAACACGGCCACAGAAGCGCGCAAGGAAACCGGCTGCAACGCCACGATGATCTTCGTGCCGGCGGCGGGCGCGGCCGATTCCATTCTCGAAGCGGCCGACGCCGGGATCGAGCTGATCGTTTGCATCACGGAAGGCATCCCGGTCATCGACATGATGCGGGCCAAGGTAGGCCTGCGCGACAAGCAGGTGCGGCTGATCGGGCCGAACTGCCCCGGCATCATCACCCCGGGCCAGTGCAAGATCGGCATCATGCCGGGCGGCATCTTCCGCGACGGATCCGTGGGCGTGGTGTCGCGTTCCGGCACCCTGACGTACGAGGCGGTCTTCCAGACGAGTCAGGTCGGGCTCGGGCAGACCACGGCCGTCGGCATCGGTGGCGACCCGGTGAAGGGAACCGAGTTCATCGACATCGTGGAGATGTTTCTGGCCGATCCGGCCACCGAGTCCATCATCATGATCGGCGAAATCGGCGGCGCCGCGGAAGAGGACGCCGCCGACTTCATCAAGTCGTCCAAGCGCAAGAAGCCCATGGCGGGCTTCATCGCCAGCCGCACCGCTCCTCCCGGCCG
>CAJCIA010000122.1 GCA_903970275.1 Betaproteobacteria bacterium | reverse complement strand
CCGTGTCCGAGGCGAAGAACGGCCCGGCATAAACCGGCGAGGCCGCAGTCGGATCGCTGCCACCGGTCGTATAGTGCAGGTCGCCCGGCAGATGATAGAGTGGCGGGAGCAGCGCAATCCGCGTTGCGTCGGAGAAGGTCTGTCCGTCCTGCGGAACCGTGGGCAGGCCACCTGGCTGATGATCCTCCAGCGTGTCGTAGAGCGGGGCGGCGGCCGGCGTGGCGGATGGCTCCTTGCTCACGCTCACCGCGAATACGTGCATCTTCGCGTTGTCCGGCAGCGTCAGGCGGGTCGCGCCGCTCGGCAGGTCATAGCTGAGTTCAAAGAGATAGGCGTACTGGTAATAGGCGTCGCCCGCGGGCGAATTGTAGTGGCTGACATACCAGGCCACCGGCGTCCGCTTAATAAAGCCGGGCGTGAGCCCGACGGGAATGCCGCGCGCACCCGTCGTGACCGATGCGTCGGCGGTCACGTTCGGACCGGCGGAAGGTCCGCCGTCACCGGGGTTCGCCCAGACGCGGTCGTCCCACTGGCCGATAAAACCAATCCAGTTCGGCACGGCGAAATCCTCCTCGCGATCCCCAATCTTGATGCGGCCGCGGGCATCACCATCGCCTGCCACCAGCAGGTGCACGCGGTTGAAATCACCCGCGGGCAGCACGATTTGCTGGCCGTGCGCGGCCAGCGCATTCTTCGCGCCGTCGGCCGCCGAACCGAGCTGGAACTTGACGCCCTCCTGCTCCACTTGCTGTGGAAACATCTCGGCGGGATAGGTGTTGCCCGTCGCGTCCATCGCGCCGTCGGTACGGTTGGCGCGGGAGCTCACCACGTCGGTGTCATAGGTTAGCGTCACGGGCTGGCTGGTGACAGCGGCGATGGCGCCCGCCGGAGCGGCCGGCTTCAACGCGAAGGCGCGCAGCCCAAAGCCTTTCATGTCGAACACCAGCGCGCCGTCCTTCACCGTCGCGGAGCCCAGCGCATGTTCCTGCCCGTCCACCTCGCGCGCCGAGGCGATCGGCCCGGCGAAATGCAGCGCGACGCCCGTGACCGGCTTGCCCGTCAGTTCCTTCAGCCGGACGATGATCTCGGTCGAATCCTCCGCCTGCTTCACGGCCATCACCTGCACCTGCGGGTTGTCGACGGAGAGCAGCGAGAACGTCTTGCCGCGCGGGCCATCGTGCGGCTCGGCCAGGAAGGCCCGCAGCGGCTGATTCAAACGCGCCGCCTGCAGCGGCGTATGGCCCTCGGCCCAGTCGCCTTGATGACCCGTCACCGCAAAAAGGATTTCGTGCCGGCCTTGGTCCTGCGTGCCCTGGCGCATGTCGCCGCCGCGGGTGCCCGGCGTATAAATCAACGTCAGGCGCAACGTTTTGTCGTCCGGCTTGTCCGAGCCGTACTTCGAATCCTCCAGCACAGAGGCGCCGAATTTGCCGCCCTTGTCCGTGAGGTCCATCCACTGCTGCAGAGGCATCTCGAAGCATTTCGGATTGTCGTTTTCGCGCCGCACCACGCCCACCTTGTCGTCGAAGAACGCCTCAGGATTTGCCGCCGCGAACGGGAAATCCGCCTTCAGGCTCGCCTCGGCGGAGCGCCAGTCGATGTGATTGAGCACCTCCACGCGATCGCCCGCGCCACCCGCCGCCAGCCGAATGTCTTGCGTGAAGGTCGAGTTCTCCGTCGTCCGCGTGACTTCCAGCGCCACGCGCACGGGCCCGTTCTCCAGCACGCGAATCTTCGCCGGGCCGCCCACGTAATCACGCGCCGGCTTTTCGCGGTCCTCCCAATCCATATTCCACGAGGGATAGCGCGAGGGATTTTCCGTGTGGAAGGAGAGCCGCATGGGCGCGGAGAGCAGCTCGCGGCCCACCCGCTTGTCGTAGATGGAGGCGATGTCGCCGGCCGCGTTCACCTTCACGCGATAGCGCGCATTCTCCAGCGAGTTCGCCGTCGCGTGCAGCCTTGACGAAACGTCCGGCGCAGCTATGCGCACGTCGTAAACCGCATAACCCAGCGACGGGACCTTCGCGAGAAAGAGCACGCGCAGCTTTTCCTTGTGCTCCAGCATTTGTGTTGGGACCGGCGCCCCTTGCGGATCGTAAGCAGTGAATGTGCAGGAACCTTTAAACGCGTCGAGCGCTGGCCACGGGATCTCCGCCTCCACCACGTCCTCGCGCGCAAAGGGCAGGGGATTGTAGACCGCCACGGCCACGCCCTTTCCGCGGGTGTCGAGCTGCGAGATGACGGCGGCGCTGGCCCGCTCCGTCACGGCGGCGAAGTGATTCAGCGCCAGCACCTCGTCGTTCCACGAATACTCGTAGGCCTTTGGCACGCTGGTGCCCGGCATGATGTCGTGCATCTGCGAGCCGAGCACCAGGTCCCAGCCCTGGTAGAGCGGATCATAGGGATAGGTGAACGCGCCGAGCCACGAGGCTGCCGTGGCCGCGCCTTCCGCCGCCGCGGCCAGCTGCTCGTTCTTGCGATTCCACCGCTTCATGTACGCCTCCGACGAGATCGAGCCCGCCGAGTGGTTCACCAGCAGCAGATCGCCCTGGTAGGTCGGCAGCTTGGCCGCGAGGTCGGGCGGCATGTCGCGGTAGACCTGGTCCGAGCTGCCCTCGATGACGCGCACCGGCCCGCCGCTGATGAGCGCTTTTTCCACCCAGTCAACGGTCGAGGCCCTGGGCGATCCGCCCTGGTCGCCAATCCCGAAGTACTTGTAATCGGCGAAAACGCCCGACTTGGCACCGTCCTCATTGATCCGCTTTTCCCACATCTTGCTTTGGCTCAGGTCCTCTGTCACCTGCGTGCCGTATCCACCGGGATTGAGCGCAGCCATCACGGACGTTCCGTCCGGCCCGATCCACGTGCCGAGGTTAAAAGGAATGCCCACGGCCGAGCCCCAGGTCAGCTTTTGCGTGGAGAAGAACTTCACGCCGCCGTGAGCCATCACGGTCGGCAACGAGGCGGGGAAGCCGAAGCAATCCGGCAGCAGGTAATCCTCGCTCGTCTTGCCGAATTCGCGCTGGAAGAAATGGTTGCCGTAAAGGAACTGCCGCGTGATCGATTCCAGCGACGGGATGTTCGTGTCGTTTTCATCCACGGACGAGCCGGCCGGCACCCAGCGGCCCTGCGCCACGAAGGCCTTCACCCTGGCGTAATCCTCCGGGTAATACTCCTTCATCATCTCGTAGCGGCGCGATCCGGTGAAGTTGAAGGTGTAATTCGGATACGCGTCGAGCAGTGCGAAGTTCTGCTCCATCGTGTTGCGGATGTCGTTCTGGATCGTCTCGACGTAGGTCCAGTTCCACTGCGTATCGAGGTGCGCGTAGCCGACCACGTAGAGGTTCTTGTCGTGCACGAAATCGACCGGCTTGGGCGGCAGCTTCTGGTACGCCGGGGCGGCGTCGGTCTGGGCCAGACCGGGTGTCGCGAGAAGAGCGAAGGCGACCAGGACAAGCGTTCTCATGGCAGGCAGGAGGATGCCACGACCGAATGGGGTGGAAAGAGATCGCCGGGATGCCGGGAGCAGGCCTGCTCAGTCATGAAGTTACTAACCCGCGCGGAACGGAAAAGTTGGGTGCCCGCTCCTTAAGGTAAAATCTCCAGATGGGGCAACGAACTCCCGCGCCCCGGGTTCAACCCGGCACGCATGACGAAAACGCTCCTTCTTCCGGCGCTGCTGATCACCGCTGTTTGCCTGCAGGCCCAGACCGCGACGCCCGCTGCGCCGATTTCCACCGCACCGGCCGCGCCCACTGCCGTGCAGATGGATTGGTCCAAAATCACTCTGACCTCGCGCACCACGCCCACCCTCCAGGAGGTCCCCAACCCCCCGCTGCGTCCTGGCAATCCGGTACATGATGGTGCCCTCGGCGCGCTCCACGACCTCGGGGCCGACTACGTCCGCTTCTGCCCGTGGATTCCGTACCCGCGCCTGTCCGTGGCCGAGCTCGAGCCGCCCACGCCGCAGAAGACCTCGTGGGATTTCTCGCTCATCGATCCCATCACGCTCGATTTCCTCAAGGCCCAGCAGGGCCACAGCTACATCCTCAATTTCAGCACCATCCCACAGTGGATGTTCGTCACGCCCAAGCCGGTCACCTATCCCGCTAATCCCAACGAGGTGACGTGGAAATACGGCGGCGGCACGGAGCTGCGCGATCCGTCGCTTAAGGAGCTGGCCGGCTACTACCGCCGCCTCGTCAGTTGGTACACCAAGGGCGGCTTCACGGATGAAAACGGGCAGGTCCACACCTCCGGCTACCACTACGCGCTGCCCTATTGGGAAGCCTTCAACGAGATCGACAACGAGCACCACACCACGCCGCAGCAATACACCGCGCGCTACGACGCCGTCGTCGCGGCCATCCACGCCATTTCGCCGCAGACGAAGTTCATCAGCCTGGCTCTCGCCTCTCCCCGGAAGCTGGACTATTTCACCTATTTCCTGGACCCGAAGAACCACCGGCCCGGCATTCCCATCGATTACATATCGTATCACTTCTATGCCATTCCGAGGAAGACCGACCTTGCCGATCAATGGCAGCACGGTTTCTTCACCCAGGCCGACGGCTTCCTCGGCACCGTGCGAAAGATCGAAGCTATCCGACAGCGTCTAAGCCCGGCGACGCGCAGCGACCTCGATGAACTTGGCGTGATCAACGACATCCCCAGCATCCCGCCCATTTACTGGAACGCCGCCGGCGCGCTCTACGCCTATCTCTACATCGAGCTGACCAAGCTCAACATCGACGTCGTTGGCGAATCGCAGCTCGTCGGTTATCCGACCCAGTTCCCGAGCGTCAGCATGGTAAATTGGACCACGGGCAGGCCCAACGCGCGTTTCTGGGTGCTCAAGCTGATCAAGGACAACTTCGGCCCGGGCGACAAGCTGGTTGCCACGACGTACGAGCCGACTCCGGCGCAGGATCCCGATCTCGACCTTCAAGCTTTCCAGACCAGCACGGGCCGCAAGCTCCTGCTTATCAACAAGCGCAACTCGCCGCGCACCGTCACGCTGCCGGCCGAGGCAAACGGGGCGAGCCTGGAAGCGGTCGATCTCTCCACCGGCGAGTATCCGCCGCGCACGGAGAAGCTCACTGGCGCCTCCGTCACGCTGGCCCCGTTTGAGGTCGCCGTCGTTCATCTCGCGCCGTGATGGGCGCACGCTAGCCGCTTTTTCCCGCGCGCCGTGCGGCGAGTTCCGCTACGCTGCGCGCATGCCTTTCCACGCCGAGGAACTCCGCGAACGCTTTGCGCGCTCGATCGAGCAGGGGCGGCTAGGCCACTCCTATCTCCTCACGGGCGATCATCCGGAGGCGCTGGAAGGACTCGCTCTCGGGCTGTGCGGCCAGGTGCTCAATTCCTCGCCGCAGGATCATCCCGATTTCCACGCCGTGCGGCCCATGTCGAAGTCGCGGCAGATCACGGTGGAGCAAATCCGCAACCTGGAGCACGAGCTTTACCTGCGGCCTTACCTTGCGCCGCTCAAGGTCGCCGTCATCTTCGACGCCGACCGCATGTGCCACGGGGCGGCGCCGGCGGCCAACGCGTTCCTCAAAACGCTGGAGGAACCGCCCGCGCACACGCTCATCCTGCTCACCTCCAGCCGTCCGGCGCTGCTGCTGCCCACCATCATCTCGCGCTGCCTGCGGCTGGACCTCGGCTTCTCCGACATCGACGGCACGGGCGGTCCGGAGCCAGAGTGGATCGGCGCCTGGCAGCAAAGCCATCCTGCCCCCGCCCTCCGCGCCTATGCCCGCGCGCAACTGCTGCACGAGCACTGGTCCGCGCTGCGCGAAGGCGTGAAGGCGCGCGCGAAGACGGCCGGCGAGGAGGACGAAGACGCTGAGGCCGCGATGATCGAGGCCGAGTACCTGCTCGAGCGCCAGGAATCGATCGCGCACCTGCAGCGCTGGTACTGGCAAAAAGCCGACGCGCTGGCGGTGCCGGAGCCCGAGCGCATCCGCGCGGTCAAGGCGCTCGAGGACCTGCAGGCTGCGCTGATGCAGAACGTGGAGGTAAATCTCGCCGTCGAAGTCTGCTGCCTGAGGATCGAGGGGCTGGTTTGAGCCCTTTAGCTCAGTAGTAGCCGGCGATGTCCCCATCGCCGAAGGCCGCACCGCGGCCGGAATGCAGTCGCTCAGGCGACGTGCTTCCATTACCAAAAGTTGCTCGCTCTTCCGTTCCGGTCGCTGCGCTCCCTCCGGCGCTGGGGACATCGCCGGCTACCACGGAGGGCTAGCGTTTGGGCGGGCTCCCGCTTTGGACCGGAATGTTGGCAGGTCAGAGACCGCGTACAGCCCTGACGTCGGCCAAGCGCACTTTACTCCAAGTATCTAGAAGCCAGCGTCGCTACAATTCACGTTCGGGCAGTCCACTCACGCGCGCAAAGCGTCGCCAGAGGCACAAGAACCAAGCGCCCGTCACGAGCAGGAAAAGGAGGGTCAGGCCGCTGAGGGCATCGGCATTCAGGCGCGTCGGCGGGTTGCCCACGTTCGCCACCACGACCAAAAGATGCAGGCCCGTAATGAACAGCACGAAGAGCGAAGAGAAGCCGATCATGAATCGCCGCACGGACCTGATCGTGCGCGACCGTTGGGCCGGTGACAGCCAGTGCTCGCGATGCGGAAGATTGATGCTGCGGCAGTTCGTCCACCCGACAAGAATGCCCCAATCGACATGAGGAGCGGCAGCGAAAGCGCCACGGCGCTCATGATCCGCAGATACGCGGATCGCGACATCCAGCCATCGGCGTCGCCCGCCGCGTTGAAGTGGCTGGCCAGCCGTTCGGGCAACACGGCTGCGCTTGCGGCCATGCAGCCAAAGAAGATCGCGTAGGCGATGATCAGGCTCGCAATCGGCAGCTTCATTGCCTTACGGCACGGTGGTCGAGAACGAGGCGTCGGCCATCCGGCGGTGCCGGTCCGCCGCGGGCGGGCGATCGCTGACCAACGCCCGATTAGGCACCAGCGCGTGGCTGGCAAGCTCCTGCTGGAACCAGGATAGAAACTGCGGATCGTTCATCAGCTTGCCGTGCGTCACGCCGGGTAGAAGCTTCACGTTGTCCGGCGTGCCGTGGAAATCGTCCAGCGCGCTCACGCCGGTCACCGTCTCGTCGCCGTCGTTGTCGGGCGCGTAGGTGTAGCGCGCGGTCGAATTGTCGTGCTCGCCCTCCGTGATGATGCCGGTCGGCGTCTGCAAGCCGGTGCCGAGGACAACCCGCACGCGCGGCGATTCCCCCGGGTTGGTCAGCAGGGTAGCGGTGTAGCTAAGGCTGCCCATCTTCAAGCGCCAGTCGCGCACCTGCGCGAGGATCTTCTGCAGTGGTCCCATCTGCGGGTCCTGGCAGTAGGCCCAGTCGGCCGGCACGATGTTCTTGCGCCCCTCCGCCTCGCGCTTCTTGAGCCAGTCGTCGAGAAAGAGCTTCTTCTCCAACTCGGCGCTCGGCCAATAGGGCCGCCACGACCCGACGGTGAGAAGATCGCCCGGCGCAACGAAATGGCGGCTTCCGTCCGGGGCCACGCTTTCCCAACGCGGGTCGTCCATGGGCAGGAGCTCGTAGATGCTCGGTCGCGTGATGGCGACCAGCTTTGTGACCTCCATGCTCACGCTGTTGGGCAGCAGGTTGAGGAGCGAGGCGGGAAAGTTCAGCGCGTTCTCCTTCAGCCCGCCTGGGCCGGTCACAATCGTCTTGATCGCCTTGACCGAGCCCAGATTAGGGCAGCCGACGAGGTAGAGCATGGAGATGCGCTGCGCCAGGTCAGGCCGCTCGCTCACCAGTGTGCGCGCGACGAGGCCGCCCATGCTGTGGGCCACGATGACAAACTTCGTCTCCGCCGCGGGAATGCCCGTTCGCTCCTCGTGGATTTTGGCGTAGGTGTCGAGCGCCTCGGCCAGCGCCGGCGCCGTGACGGTGGCAATCTCCTGGCGCCAGTCGTAGGCGAAGGTAAAGAAATCGGCGCCCTGCGTGTAGGGCGTAAAGGCCGGCGTGCCGTCCTGACTCTCCAACAGCGCGGAGACGAACGTCTCGTAGACATCGATCGGACCGGCGGTGAGCATCGGCCGCGCTTCCAGCGGATTGGGCATGCGGAGCGAGAAGTAGAACTTCGTCATGCGGATGGCGTCGATGCCGCCCCAGATGCAGGGCGCGGTGTCACCCTTCTCGCACAGCGTGGGGTCGTAGAGCTTTGAGCCCTCGTAGGCCGGGATGAAGACCAGCACCTCCGCGTGCAGGCGCGGCGGTTCCGTGCGGGCGGGGAGGAGACAGGCGGGTAGCAGCAGCGCGGCGAGAGCGGTACCCCAGCGGCGCGTCATGGTCATGCCGGCCC
>CAJCIA010000121.1 GCA_903970275.1 Betaproteobacteria bacterium | reverse complement strand
CGTTGTGGACCAGGCATAAGTCCTGCCCGGTGGAAAACGGATGCGACCCCGCCGTGCTCACCGCGCTTTCCGTCGCCATGCGCGTGTGGCCGATGGCATGCGTGCCGCTCATCTGCTCGACATGGAATCGTTTCAAGACCGAGCAGGGCGAGCCGACCTCCTTCATGATCTCGATGCGCCGGCCAATACTCATCAGCCGCAAGTCGGGATAGGTGCGCTTGAGGTAACGCCGCAGGTCGCCCTCCTTCGCCGCAAGGGTGAAAACCGCGTGCGTGG
Source organism: Betaproteobacteria bacterium (assembly GCA_903970275.1). Lineage (GTDB taxonomy): Bacteria > Verrucomicrobiota > Verrucomicrobiia > Methylacidiphilales > UBA1321 > JABDGH01. The sequence continues at coordinate 7,696 of CAJCIA010000121.1, read as the reverse complement.
AAAAAACCTGGTGGCTGACGCGGCTGCGGAACTCGCCCTCCATCGCCCTGGCCACCTGGCCCCACGCGAACCTCTCGTCCGGATGCTGGAGCGTGACCTTGAGGCTGCCTTCGGGAACCGTTTCGCCGTAAATGGCGAAGCCTGCGCTGTCCGGCCCGCGGCTGCTCATGCAGTCAAGCATGGTGCTGAAAAGACGGCCGAGTTGCGGCTCGAGCGCCTGCTTTTTGAGGAAGAGACCGACGATGCCACACATAGGTTTGGGTCCTGCGCGATTTCGCTTTTCAAACGCGAAGCCGGGCCTAGCGTAACCGGGGTTGCATTTAATGCAACACGATTTGCACACGCCCGCCAGAGGGAGATGGAGGAATAATCATGCCAAACGTTGAGGAAATTCGCCAGCAGCTCGCCCAGGACGGCGTGAAGTTCATCCTGGCCCAGTTTGTCGACATCCACGGCAGCGCCAAGGTGAAGATGTCGCCGGTCAACGCGCTGGAGATGCTGGTGCAGGAGGGAGCCGGGTTTGCCGGCGCGGCCGTCTGGGGCATGGGCCAGGGCCCGCATTCGCATGACATGATGGGCCGCATTGATCTCGACACCTATACGCCGCTCGGCTGGCAGCCGGGCACGGCGCGCTTCGCCAGCGATCTCTACGTGGACGAGAAGCCCTACGGGCTTTGCCCGCGCGTGCATCTCAAGAAGGTGCTCGAAAACGTGCGCGCCAAGGGCTACGTGCTCAACGTCGGCATCGAACCGGAACATTTCCTCGTGGTGAAAAATGCCGACGGCTCCATCGCGCCGTGGGATCCGGCGAAGGTCGATGGGCTCTCCAAACCCTGCTACGACTTCAAGGGCATTTCGCCCGCGATGGCCTATTTGCAGGACCTCACGACCTACTGCAACGCGCTCGGCTGGGGCGTTTATCAGGCCGATCACGAGGACGCCAACGGCCAGTACGAGGTGAACTTCAAGTATAGCGACGCGCTGACCACGGCGGACCGCTTCACTTTCTTCAAGATGATGACGAGCCAGGTGGCGGCGAAATATGGCGCGATCGCCACGCACATGCCCAAGCCCTTCAGCAACCGCACGGGCAGCGGCGCGCACGTGCACTTCCATCTCGCGAAGGCGGACGGCGGCGAAAACGTCTTCACCGACCTGGAGGACAAGCGCGGGCTCGGCCTGTCGAAAACGGCCTATCATTTCCTCGGCGGCATTCTCAAGCACGCGGCGGCGCTCTGCGCGATCAGTTCGCCCACGGTGAATTGCTACAAGCGGCTGCTTTTCGGTCCGGGCCTGACCAGCTCGCGCTCGGGCTTTACCTGGACGCCGGCCTTCATCAGCTACGGCGATAACAATCGCACGCAGATGCTGCGCGTCTGCGGCCCGGGTCACGTGGAGGACCGCTCCGTTTCCGCGGGCTGCAATCCGTACCTTGTCTTCGCCGCCTACGTCATGGCCGGGCTCGACGGCATTGAAAAGGAGCTTGAGCCGGGCGAGCCAAACCTGGGCAATCTCTACGAACTGCGCCGCGACGAGATATACAAGCGCGGGCTTTCCACCCTGCCTCAGTCCCTCAAGGAATCGCTCACCGCGCTGGAGGACGACTCGGTCGTGCTCAACGCGCTTGGGCCGATCAAGAACGAGTTCCTCAAGCTCAAGTGGCAGGAATGGAACGAATATCACCGCGCCGTCTCCGGCTGGGAGATCGAGCAGTTCCTGACCATGTTCTAGCCGATGGCCCGCGTGGATCTTGCCATCGTCGGCGTTGGCGGCATGGGCAGCGCCATCGCCGCGCATGCCGCGCAGCGGGGGCTGAAGGTGCTCGGGCTGGAACAGTCTTCCATCCCCAACACGCGCGGGAGCTCGCACGGGGCCACGCGCATCCTGCGGCTCGGCCTGCACGAGGGCCCGACCTACGTGCCGCTGGTGCTGCGGGCGCTGGAGCTGTGGCAGGAGTTGGGAAAGCGCGCCGGCACGCCGATCTTCCACGCCTGCGGCGGGCTCGACGTCGGGTTTCCCGATTCGTCCATCCCGGTCAATTCCGAGCGCTCCTGTGTGAAATTCAACCTGCCGCACGAGGTGCTCGACGCGAAGGAAACGGCGCGCCGCTTTCCCGCGACGCGGCCGAATGACGGGATGATCGCCGTTTACCAGCCGGGCTCCGGGTTCCTCGTGCCGGAGCTGGCGATCAGCGCGCACACCAACGTGGCGCTGGAACACGGTGCGGAGATTCACGGCTTCGAGCGCCTGATCGGCTGGGAACCGCACGCGGGTAAGTACCTCCTGCGGACCGATCGCGGCGTCCACGAGGCCGCACAGGTCGTCTTCTCCTCCGGCGCGTGGACGGGCAAGCTGCTCGAGGCAGATCGCGTGCCGGTCGCCGCGGAGCGCACGGTGCTTGGCTGGTTTGCCCCGCGCGCCAACCTGCGGGATTTTCAGCCCGACCGGCTGCCGATCTGGATCGTTGATGCGCCGCAGGTCGGCCACTTCTACGGCTTCCCCGCGCACGGCGTGCCAGGCTTCAAGCTCGGCCGGCTGCGGGAGGTGCCCGCGCCCGCGGTCGATCCCGACCTGCGCCGGCGCGCGCCCGATCGCGAGGATGAGGACGACATGCGCAGCTTCATCCGCGAGATTTTTCCCGACGCCGATGGTCCCGTGCTGGCGATGGAGACCTGCTTTTTCGAGAACACGCCGGACCGCACGCCGATCATCGACCGTCTGCCCGGCGAGCCGGGCGCCTGGATCGTGGGTGGCTTCAGCGGCCACGGCTTCAAGTTCTGCAGCGCCATCGGCGAAGTGGTGACCGACCTCGTAACCGGCAAGCCTTCTGCTTTCGACCTGACACCTTTCCGTCTTTCCCGCTTTTTATGATGAATCCGCCCGTGCTCCAGATCCGTCCCTCTGAAACCGCCAGCGACCTCGCGCGTTGCTTTCCCGTGCTGCGCGAGCTGCGCCCACATTTGTCGCCGGACACCTTTCTCGCCACGATGAAGCGCATGCGCGAGGGCGGCTATCATCTCGTCATGGGCGAAAGCGCGGGCGACGTCACCGCAGTGGCCGGCTACCGCTTTGCGGAGCATCTGGCGCGCGGTCTTTATCTCTACGTCGACGATCTAGTCACGCTGCACACGCACAAGCGCCGCGGTTACGGCGCGCAGCTGCTGGCCTGGCTGGCGGAGAAAGCGCGCGAGTCCGGCTGCGCGGAGCTGCATCTCGATTCCGGCATCCAGCGCATGGATGCCCACGCTTTTTACGAACGACTCGGCCTGAAGTTTTCCAGCAAGCACTATTCGCTTAAGCTGGCGTGACGCATGATCGCCGACGCGCAACTCGCCGATTACTTCGCCTACCTGCGCTTCCCCAGCATCTCCGCGGAGCCCGCGCGCGCCTCCGCGATGCGCGACTGCGCGCACTGGCTGGTGGAAAAACTCGGCCGGCTCGGCTTCGAGGCCAAGGCGTGGCCGGGTGACGGACCGCCCGTGGTCCTTGCCCGGCGCACCTCCTCGGCCGCAAAAAAGACCGTGCTCATCTACGGCCACTACGACGTGCAGCCGGTCGACCCGCTTGCCTTGTGGGAAAGCGATCCGTTTACGCCCGTGATTCGCAACGGTCTCGTTGTCGCGCGCGGCGCCACCGACAACAAGGGCCAGGCCGCCTGCCATCTCCTCGGCACCGAGTCGCTCCTGCGGCGGGACGGCGAACTGCCGGTCAATCTCATCTACCTGATCGAGGGCGAGGAGGAGATCGGCAGTGCGCATCTGGGCGGGTTTCTCCAGGCGCATCGCGAGGAGCTCGCCTGCGACGCGATTCTCATTTCCGATACAAGCATGGCCGGGCCCGGTTTTCCGGCCATCACGTGCGGACTGCGCGGCATCACCTGCCTGGAGCTTACCGTGCGCGGACCGAGAATGGATTTGCATTCCGGCATGTTCGGCGGCGCCGTGGCGAACCCCGCCGCCGTGCTCACGCAGTTACTCGCCCGGCTGCATCTCGCGGATGGCTCCGTGGCGGTGCCTGGTTTTTACGACGGCCTCCTGCCGGTCGATCCGGCGGAACGCGCGCGCTGGAAGGAGATCGCGTTTGGCGACCAGGCGATCCTCGACGCCACCGGATCGCCGAAGCTGGCGGGCGAGACGGCGTTCACCGCGGTCGAGCGCCTTTGGATACGGCCCACGGCGGAAATCAACGGGCTGACTTCCGGCTACCAAGGCGCCGGCAGCAAGACGATCGTGCCGCGCGAGGCGAGCGCGAAGCTCAGCTTCCGGCTCGTGCCCGGCCAGCGGCCCGACGACATCGCCGCAAAAGTGCGCGCGTTCTTGGAATCAATCTGCCCGGACAGCGTGCAACTCGAGGTGACCTACGATCACGGCGGCGAGCCGTTTTACGCCGATCCAAAGTCATCCTTCAGCCGCGCCGCGCAGACGGCGCTCACCGAAGTCTTCGGCCAGCCGCCAGCGCTCACCCGCGAGGGGCTGAGCATTCCCATCGTCAGCCTGCTCAAGGAGGCGCTGGGCGTTGATCCGCTGCTCGTCGGACTCGGCCTGGCCGATTGCCAGGCGCATGCGCCGAACGAAACGTTCCCACTCGAACAACTGGAGAAAGGCATCGCGTTTCATCAGCGCGTGCTGGAGTTGTACGCAGCAGCGGAGCGCTAGCGCTTCAGCTGTAGCGGCGGTCTATGACCGCCGTGCAGTCAAACCACGCTGGAAAGTCGTCGGCCGTCATAGACGGCTGCTGCGATTGATCTACAACGCCGCAAAACTCACGCGACCACGGCGTGCGGGCGGATGCTTTGCCGCGCGGCCATGCCGGCGAAGATACCGTCCTGGGCCAGCAGCTCGTCGAAGCGGCCGCTTTCCACCACGCGACCGCGTTGCAGGACAAGAATGCGATCCATCGAGCGCAGCGTGGAAAGCCGGTGTGCCACGCAAATGACGGTGCGGTTTTCCGCGAGGTGATCGATCGCCTTCTGCACCTCGGCCTCGGATTGCGAATCGAGCGCGGCGGTGGCTTCGTCGAGCACGAGGATGGGTGCGTTGCGTACGAAGGCTCGGGCAATGGCGATCCGCTGGCGCTGCCCGCCGCTGAGCCGCTGGCCGCGCTCGCCCAACGGCGTGTCGTAACCCTGCGGCAGCGCGGTGATGAACTCGTGCGCGTGCGCCTCCCTCGCGGCGGCGATGATTTCCTCCCGTGTGGCGCCCCGTTTGCCGAAGGCGATGTTTTCCGCCACCGTCGTGTTGAAGAGCAGCACGTCCTGGCTTACGAGCGCGAACTGCCCACGCAAATCGGCGAGCCGGAAGCGGTCGATGGGCACGCCGTCGAGCGTGATCGTGCCGCCGGTCGGATCGTAAAAGCGAAAGATCAGGTTGAGCAGCGAACTCTTGCCCGAGCCGCTTTCGCCTGCCAGACCCAGCCGCATCCCACGCGTCACCTCCACGCTGACGCGGTCCAGCACCGGGCCGTCGCCGTAGGAAAAACTGACGTCCTGATATTTCAGGCTGTACTGGAACGGCGCCATCGGCTGCGGCAGCGCCGGCTCCGGCACATTCGGCTCCTCCGCCATCAGGACGCGCAGGCGCTCGATGGCCAGCCCGGCCTGGGTGAAATAGACCTGAACGGTGCTCAGCTTCTTGAACGGCTGGAAGAAGAGCACGAGCGCGAGCAGGAAGCTGCTCAGCACCTCGATCTTCACGCCCATCCAAATCGCGTAAAGGATGACCGCGCCCATGCCGAAGGCGTTGAGCGTTTCGATGATCGGGTTGAGCATGGCGCGCGACTGGGTCGACTTCATCACGAAGTGGCTCGCGCGGCTGCCCCACTTGCGGAAAAGCTGCGCCTGCTCCTCCACCAGGTCGTAGGCCTTGGTCACGCGTACATTCTGGAACGCCTCCACCGCCGTGCTCGTCTGCTGCACGAACGCCAGGTTGTCCTCGCGGCCCTGCGCCTTGACCCGTTTGCTCACAATCCGCGTGGGGATGACGCAAAGCGGGATGAAGAACAGCGCCAGCAGCGTGAGCTTCCAGTCGATGTAGATGAGCGCGACGAAGAGCACGATGATCGTGGACGGCTCCTTGATCAGGTCCGAGAGACCCATGCGCAAGCAGGTGTTGACCGCGCCCGGGTCGTCGTTGACGCGGTTGATCAACTCCGCCGTGGTGTGTCGGTGATAGAAATCGAGCGAGAACGAGGAGATCTTGCGGAAGACATCCACGCGAATGTCGTTGGAGATGCGCTGGCCCGCCCAGGCCATGCAATAGACGGTGCCGTAATTGGTCAGCCCGCGCACGGCGGCGATGAGCGGGAAAAGCAGGAAGCCGCCGAGAAATTGCTTCCAGTCGATCGCCCGATGCGCGAGCGGCAGCCACGGATCGACCGCAAGATACAGGTCGCCGCGGATCCTGTCCGTCCACGCGTGAAACGCGCGCGTGGTCGGGCCGGTCACGCGGTCGTTCCAGCGGTGGAAGGCGCGGACGGCGGGCCATTCCTGCGCCTCGCGGTCCTCGGTCTCGATCTTCTCCCGCTCCGCCTTGAACTGTTCCTGTGCGGCCTTCAGCTTCTCCTGCTCGGAGGCGATCCGGTTCTGCTCCGCGTCCAGGCGCGCGTGCCGGTCATCCTTTGCCTGCTGCGTCACCTGCTCGATGTGATTGGGATCGCCCAGCCGGCCGATCATGAGATAGACGCCGCCCATGGTCAGGCCGTTGGAGAGCCCGAAGAGGAAGCCGAAAACGATGCCGAGGACAAATCGGACCCAGTACCGCCGCAGGTACGGGCCACCAAAGCGCAAGATCTGGAAAATATCGCCCATCCCCAAACGTCCAGCCTAGCAGAGCCGGAATGGAGCGCGAGCGGGAACATCGGTACGCGCGCGCGCAACCGACCCGCGTCTCGCCTTGGCTTCATCCGCGCTTTTGTCATACTCAACCCTTCGCATGGCGGATTCCTCGCACAAAATTCTCGTCACCGGCGCGGCCGGTTTCATCGGCTCGCGCGTTTGCGCCCTGCTCGCGCAGGACGGCCACGAGGTGGTGGGCTTCGACAACTTCAACGACGCCTACGATCGCCGGCTCAAGGATTGGCGCTGGAAACAACTGCAGGGGATGGACGGCGTGCAATTGGCCCGTCTCGACCTGGTTGATGCCGCCGCGCTGAAATATCTTTTCGAGAAACACGCCGCGAACAGTCAGGGCCACCCTCCCTTTGCCGGCGTGATCAACCTGGCCGCGCGCGCGGGCGTGCGCGCCTCGGTGGAAAATCCCGGCATTTATGTCGAGGCGAACGTCACCGGCTCGCTCAACCTGCTCGAGCTTTGCCGCAAGTTCGGCGTGAAGAAATACGTGCTCGCCTCCAGCTCCAGCCTCTACGGCGCGGGCCACCCGACGCCCTATCGCGAGGACCTGAATACCGATCACCCGCTTTCGCCCTACGCGGCGACGAAGAAGGCCGCCGAGGCGATGGCCTACTCCTACCATTACCTGCACCAGATCGATGTCAGCACGCTGCGCTATTTCACCGTCTACGGTCCTGCCGGGCGGCCCGACATGGCGCCGCTGCGCTTCGTGCAACGCATCCGCGAGGGGCGGCCGATCACCGTCTTTGGCGACGGCTCGCAGTCGCGCGACTTCACCTATGTGGACGACATCGCGCGCGGGATGATCGCGGCGCTCAAGCCGGTGGGGCACGAGGTGTTCAACCTCGG
>CAJCIA010000120.1 GCA_903970275.1 Betaproteobacteria bacterium | reverse complement strand
GCTTGCTAAAGAAGGAGTCCATCCGCACCTGTGAGTAGACGTTGCCGTGCCAGATGGCCGAGCCGGTCGGCCCGAAATACTGCAGGTGCTTGTAGCGCAGCATCGCCTCCGCCTCGCCGTAGCCGACCTGCTGCGAAAAATAAGTGCGCACCTCGAACCGCCGATAATGCCAGACCACTGCGGCCGGGCTGAACCCGATCTGGTACCCGAGTTGCATCAGGCGCCAGCAAACGTCCACGTCATCGCCCGCCTTGCGATATTCTGGATCGAATCCGCCGATCATTTCCAGCGCCCATTTGTGATAGGCCATGTTGCAGCCCGGCACGTGCTCCGCGATCGTATCGGTCAGCAGCACGTGGCTCGGCGAGCCCGGCGCGGCGCCCACCGTGGCCTGCACCCAGTTCGTGGCCGGCGGCGAGATATTCGGACCGCCGACTGCCGCGAAATCGCTCGAAAGCAGCGTGTGGACGAGAAAATAAAGCCAGTCGCGGTCGACCATGCAGTCGGAGTCGGTAAAGGCGACGACGTCACCTGTCGCCGCCGCGATGCCCACGTTGCGCGCCACGCTCAGGCCCCGGTTCTTCTGCCGGATGTTCCGCACGCCGGGGAACTCCTGCATGATCGGCTGCGTGTTGTCCTTCGAGCCGTCGTCCACGAGGATGATCTCGTAGTCGGGGTAGTGCAGGTCCTGCAGCGACGTCATGCAGTCGCGCAACGTATGCGCGCCGTTGTAGGAGCAGACCACGATGGAAACCCGCGGCAGCTTCTGACTGGGAACGAAGCGCTGGTAAAGCGGCCGCTCCGGCGCCTGCAGCAGCGGCTGTAGGGCGCGGTAGCTCGCCTTCGGCGTCCGATCCGTCTTTACGATGCCGAAGGCCCAGTCGGTCACGTCCACGCCATCGGTGAACCACTCGTCGGTCCAGGAGAAAATGAACGTCCCGGCTAGCCCGCTTTCGAAGACGGTGGTCACATGCTCCGTGAGCAGTTCTGCCTGTTCCTGCTCGGGATGGCGGATGGTGTCCATGCCGAATTCCGAGAGGATGAGCGGCTTGTCGCCCGCCAGGTTTTGCAAGCGCGCCAGGTAGTTAACCAAGTCGCGCTTGCGGTGCAGGTAGACGTTGTAGCTATAAAAATCGACCTCGCTGGGCAGCAGGTACTCCGTCGGCGGGAAGTTGGCGTAGGCCGCCAGGGCCAGCGGGTCTTGCTCCTTGACGATGCGCACGAGCCCGTTAAGGAATTCCTCCATCCGCCGCGCGCCGTACCAGCGCACCAAGTCGGTCGGAATCTCGTTGTCGATGAAGAAGCCGAGCATCGCGGGGTGGCCTGCATTGGCCTGGGCCGCCTCGGCGACATTACGCTGGATCGTCCCCACCGCCTCGCGGTCATCGAGGAAGAGCACGCGCTTGTGCCAGGGAATCGTGACCATGACGCGGATGCGTTCCACCTGCGCGAGATCCAGAAACCAGCGCGGCGGCGTGTGATAAACGCGCACGACGTTGACGCCCAACTCGCGCATCAGTCGCAGGTCGCGTGCGACCTTTTCCGGCGAGGGGAGCTGCGGCCCGTCCTCTTTTTCCGGACGGAACGGGCCGTAGGTCACGCCCTGCAGGTAAAACTTGCGGTCGCCCTCAAAGAAGAACTTGGCCCGCGGAACAAGGCGGGGCCAGTCGGTCGTCACCGGCGCCGGGGCAAGTTCATGCACGGCGAAGCTTCTCCCATCCGGCGGGTCTCTCGCAAGCGTGGAATGGGAGCGGTGACATCTAGGTAAATAGGAGAACCGTCTTTTGAAGCAGCGGTCTTCGACCGCCGGGCATGAGGGAGGTCGTCTGCTTTGGCTTGGCGGGCATGGACCGCCGCTACAGTACGCTACTGCGGCTTCAGCGCCTGGATCACCAGTTCCACGCGCCGGTTCGGCTGCTGGCCCGCGATGGAAAGCGTGGGGCTAACCACATAGTCCGTGCTGCCATGTCCCTGCGCGCGGAAGCGGTAACTGCCCTCCGGCGCGTGCGTGCGCAGCCAATCCTCCACCGCCTGTGCGCGCTGGGCTGAAAGCTTCACGTTATAATCCTGGTCGCCAAACGAGTCCGAGTAGCCATCCACCTGCACCGCGGCATCGGGATACTTCGCGATCATCGCGGAAGCCTGGCCAAGCAGCGCGGCCGCGTCCGGCTTGAGCTGCGCGGAATCAAAATCAAAGAGCACGTCTGCCGGCAGCCGCAGCAGAATGGGCTCCGGTAACCGATTGAGATCGGGCGACGGCGGCGGGGCCGGCGGGAGCTCGCCAAAGCCAGGGATGGTGCCGCCGCCCTGGCCGCTCGAGGGCAACGCGCCAGACATCTGTCCGGGCTGTGGCACGCCCACGCTCGAATTAATCAGATCCTGCGCCATCTGCGAAGTGGAGGCGGCCGGGTCGCTGCTCGGCGCCACCGGGTCAACCTTGGAAATATCCGCGCTCACCGCCGCAATGTCCGCTTCCACGTAGGGGGCGCTTTGACTGAGATCGCTGGCGGCCACGACATGGGCCGGCTCGGGCGGCGTCGGTGCGCGCAGCATGGGCTGAGGCGTTTGCAGCGCCTTCTCCACCAGGTTGGGGTCGAGATTGAACTCGGCCGGATTTTTCGGCGCGATCGGAGCGGGCAGATGCTGTGTGGGGTCGGACCGGTCCGTCTGCAAATCGCGCGGATTGATCTCCACCTGCTTGACCGTGAACGGCCCCAGCATGTCGGCGTGCTGGGCCGGCGTTTGCAGTCGCGGAATCTTCCAAAAATGAAAAACCCCCGCCACGCTGACATGGAAGAACAGCGCGATGGCCGCTGCCGCCAGGATCCAGCGCTTCTGCAAGCGCTCCTCCTGGGCGGTGAAAATGCGCAGGGCCATGCGGGGAAGATAACTTAAGCGAGGGCTTCTGTCACCGGCAGCGAGAAGGCGATGAAGAAGTCAGGATGGAAGAAGTGACGTGCGCGACTCACTTTTGACGTCTGCTATTCGCTCGCCTGCCGCGCCGGGCGCAGGACGTCCTTCTTCACCTTGTCGAGCAGGCCGTTGACGAACTTGCCCGATTCGGTTGTGCTGAATTTCTTCGCGATCTCGATGGCTTCATTGATGGAGACGACGGGCGGAATTTCCGGCCGGTACAGCATCTCGTAGATGGCCAGCCGCAGGATGTTGCGGTCCACCACCGCCAGGCGCTCGAAGTCCCAATTGTCCGCCAGGCCGCGCAGCTTGGCGTCAATTTCCGGCAGCTTGTCCAAGACGCCGCGCACGAGATCGCCGGCGAAATCGCACACGGCCTTTTTCTCCTCGCTTTGCTTCCAAAACGCGGTCAGCGCCTCGTCCAGCTTGGCGGGCCGGTGCGTGTCGTGCTGGTAAAGAAACTGGATGGCGGCTTCCCGCCCAGAACGGCGCAGGCCCATTAGGGTTTCTCCAGACGCGCGAGCGCGAGCGCCGCTTCGCCTGCCTCGCGGCCGCGATTGAGCCTGGTGCCAAAGCAGCGCGCGCGTGCCTCCGCCTCGGTCTTGATGGAAAGCACCTGATGAATCACCGGCACGTCCGTCTCGAGCATGATGCGCATGAGCCCGTCCGTCACCGCGCGCACGATTTCCTGGGCGTGCGCCGTCTTGCCCTGCCAGACGATGCCAAGGGCGATCACGGCCGCATACCGCTTCGTCCGCGCCAGGCGCTGCACCTGCAGCGGCACCTCATAGGCACCGGGCACGCGAACGATCGTGAGCTCATGTCCGGGCAGGGCTGCCTGCGTGGCGGCCACCAGCCCGTCCACGTACTCGCGGTTGAAGAGGCTGGCGACGATGGCAAAACGAAGTTGGGAAGCGCGGGCCATGATTGAGTGCGGGCAAAGAACAGGGGAAAGCCTTCACTGTGACCGCGAAGCGGCGAGGGGACAAGAGGAACATGCGGAACTCAAAGGCTCTTGCCGCGCCGCAGCCCACGAGGTGACATTTTCGCAACCAGCCAGCGTCCAAGTGGACAAGCTCCTCGGCGGAACCTACCTACTAATCCCCGCATGGACCTCAATCCCGCCCAAAGTCCGCCGGCGGAGCCGCGCCGCAGCACCGTGGCCGACGTGCTCGTGCTCGTCATGGTCCTGGTCGGCATCTTCAGCCTGATCGAGATGGGCCGGCAATGGCACCAGCCGTTCCAGCGCAAGCTGGAGATCGACATGTCTCCCTGGTACCTGCCTTATTATACGCTGCTCTCCTTCAGCCGCGGGGCGATGGCCTACGGGCTCTCGCTGCTCTTCACCCTCTTCTACGCGCGCTGGGCGGCCTACGACCGCGCGGCTGAGCGCTTCCTCATCCCGCTGCTGGACATCCTGCAGAGCCTGCCGCTTTCCGCCTTCCTCGCGCCGATTGAACTGGGCTTGGTCGCGCTCTTTCCGCACAGCGAATTCGGCGTCGAGCTCGCCTGCATCATCATCATCTTCACCGGCCAGGTCTGGAACATGACCTTCAGCTTTTACTATTCGCTCAAGGCGCTGCCGGACGACTTTCGCTTTGTCAGCAAACTGGCGCGCTTCACGGAATGGCAGCGCTTCACCCAGATCGAAGTCCCGTTCGCCACCAAGGGGCTCGTTTACAACAGCATGGTTTCGATGGCGGGTGGTTGGTTCTTCCTCTCCATCATCGAGGCGTTCACGCTCAACAGTCAGGACTACCGCGTGCGCGGGCTCGGCTCGTACATGAGCGTCGCGCAGGCCACGAACAACTATCCCGCGCAAATCTGGGACGTGGTCGCGATGCTCGTGATGATCATCGCGCTCGACCAGCTCGTCTGGCGGCCGCTGCTCGTCTGGTCCAACAAATTCAAGCTGGAGGATACCGAGGCGCAATTTCAAGACCGCTCCGCCGTCCTCGATTACCTCGGCCGCTCACGGCTGGCGCTCTGGTTCCACGAGCGGGCCAGCGGATGGATGCGCCGTCCCGCCCCGGCGCCGCGCGACGTAGCAACGCCCGCCATCCCTGCGCGCAAGCCGTGGGGGCGCGCGATCCCGTGGAGCAAGCTCATCCTCGGCCTCGCGCTCATTTTGGGCGCTTTCGGTTTCTACAACATCTTCAAGCTGCTTGCCGGCGTGAAGTTCGCGGAATGGCTGCTGATCCTCGAGAGCCTCGGCCTGACGCTTCTGCGTGTGCTGGGCGCGGTCGGAATCAGCACGCTTATTGCCGTGCCGATCGGCATCTGGATCGGCAGCAGCCCGCGGCTGGCGCGGTATCTCATGCCGGTGACGCAAATCGCGGCCTCGTTCCCATCGCCCTTCATCTTTCCCAACCTGCTCGCGTTGATCTTCCTCGTGCATGGCAACCTGGAGGTCGGCTCCGTCATCCTCATGGTTGTCGGGCCGATCTGGTACATCCTCTTCAATGTCATCGCTGGCGCCAGCGCGGTGCCGCAGGATTTACGCTCCTGCACCCTGCTCACGCATCTCACCCGCTGGCAGGCGTGGCGCACGCTCTGGCTGCCCGGCATTTTCCCGGCACTGACCACCGGCTGGATCACCGCCGCGGGCGGCGCCTGGAACGTCAGCATCGCCTGCGAGTACATTCCCTACCAGGGCAAGACGCTCATGGCCCACGGCCTCGGCGCCGTCATTTCCGACGCCATGGACAAGGGAAATTACTCCGTCCTCGCTGCCAGCGTCATGGCCATGGCCGTCTTCGTCGTCATCTTCAACCGGCTGGTGTGGAAACGGCTTTCTGCACTGGCGCAGCAGCGTTTCCAGCTCTTAACTTAAACGATCACCATGGCCGCCGCCGGAACCTCGGACACCCCGCTCATCGAACTCATCGGCATCGACATGCGTTTTGGCGAAGCCGACGGCGAGACGACCAAGATCCTCGAGGACATCAACCTCACCGTGCAGGAGCACGACGTGCTCGCGCTGCTCGGGCCCTCCGGCTGCGGTAAGTCCACCATCATGCGCATCCTCTCCGGGCTGATCAAACCCAGTGCCGGCATCGTCAAGGCAGGCGGGCAGCCGCTCCGCGGGGTGAATCCCGGCGTGGCCATGGTCTTCCAGAACTTCGCGCTCTTCCCGTGGCTGACCGTGCGTGAAAACATCCTGCTTGGACTGGAAAACTCGCGCTACTCCACCGAGGAGCGCGAGCAGCACTTCCAAAAGATCATTGAAATGGTCGGGCTCGACGGCTATGGCGATGTGCTGCCCAAGGAGCTTTCCGGCGGCATGAAGCAGCGCGTCGGCATCGCGCGCGCCCTCATCATGGAGCCGGTCATCCTCTGCATGGACGAGCCCTTCAGCGCGCTCGACGTGCTCACCGGAGAAACCCTCCGCAATGAAATCGGCCGCATCGCCAGCGACCCGGCGTCCGGCTTCAAGAGCCTCGTCCTCGTCACCCACAACATCTCGGAGGCCGTCTACCTCGCCAAGCACATCGTCGTGCTGGCGGCGCATCCCGGCCGCGTGCAGAAGATCGTGCCGAACACGCTGCCTTATCCCCGCGACCCGGCCAGCCCCGGCTTCCAGCATCTCGTCGCGCAGATCCACGCCATGCTGACCAACTCGGTCCTGCACGACGAAGCTTCCGTCACCGAGCCACCGGAAGAGGCGCCCGGCTTGGAAGTCGAGTCCGCCTACGAGCCGCTGCCCAACGTGAACATGGGCGAGGTCATTGGTCTCGTGCAGACGCTGGGCAAGGACCCGGAAAGCATCTTCGCGCTGGCCACGCGGCTGCGGCGCGACTTCAGCACGTTCCTGTCCGTCATCAAGGCGGCCGAGCTCATCGGGCTGGTCGAGACGCCCGGGCAGGCCGTGCGCCTCACGACCAAGGGCCAGGAATTTCGCGCGGCCGAACCGAAGCTGAAGAAGATCCTCATGCACAACCTGCTGCTGGACCTGAAAACCTTCCGCCACTTTGCCGACCAGCTCGACCACGCCGAGGACGGCCAACTGTCGGAGAAAGCCGTTTGCGAGGATCTTGCACAGCTCTTTCCCGGCGAGCGCCCCAAGGTGCTCTTCAAAACCATGATGGGTTGGGCGCGCTACGCCGAGCTTTTCATCTTCAACCAGCGCGAAGGCGTCCTGAAGCGGTTCACCAAGGAATATCTCGGCAAGCCGCCCGCCTCGCGGTTGAAGACGGGCGACCTATGAATTGGCCTCGACCGATTCTCGCCGTCCTTGGCCTGCTGGCGACGGCCTTGACGTGTCGGGCAGGCGGCGGTCCACAGACCGTGGTCGCCCCCGGCCTGTTTTCCTATCAGGCGCCGTCGGGCTGGACCGTACAGGATTCGCCGGCCTCCCGATTTAAGGTCGCCGTCGGGCCGGCCGCCCTGGGCTTTGCCCCGAACATCAACGTGGTTATTGAAAACGCCACTGTGCCACTCAACGATTACGTGGCCGGGAGCATGCGGGGATTGAAGGCATCTAGTATACTCACGGGCGTCACCCTGATCGAACAAGGCCCTTTCCGCACGGCAGGTGGGATCGACGGCCAGCGTGTGGTCGTGACCGATACGCTGGGAAAAATCAATATGAGGCAGACGTTCTATTTCTTCGACGGAGGTTCCAACGCCAAACTCGTCGTGACAGCCTCTTGCCTTGCTTCCGACGGCGCGACCAAGGCGCCTCTTTTCGACGCGGCCGTGAAGACGTTCACGCTCGAATAACGGTAGCAGCGGTCATTGGAGCGACGCGTAAAGCTCCAGCAACCGCCCGCCCATGCGGTCGATGCTGTGATGCTTCTCCGCGTAACGCCGCTCCGCCTCGCCCAATTTCGTGCGCAATTCCCCGTCGTCCAGCACGCGCGCGATCGCAGCGGCCAACGCCGCCGGGTCGCGCGGTTCCAAGAGGAGCCCGGTCACGCCATCCTCCACCACCTCGGGAATGCCGCCGATGCGCGTCGCGACGACCGGTCGCGCCATGGCCTGTGCCTGCAGAATGATCTGCGGAATGCCCTCGTGCGCGTAGGATGGCAGCACCAGCACGTCGAGTGACGCGAGCACGTTCTCCACGTCCGCACGGTGACCCAGCAACTTCACGTTTCCGCGCCACGGCATCCGCTCGATCTTCTCCGTGATCTCGGCGCGGCCCGGCCCGTCGCCGGTGATGACAAAGTGGGCCGGCCGCTTGGCCAGCAATTCCTTGGCCGCGTCGAGGAACGTCGCGTGACCCTTCCAGCTCCGCAGCACGGAGATCATGCCGATGAGCGGCACACCGTCCGACAGGCCCAGTTGCTCCCGCACCGTGGCCGGTCGCGATGGATGAAAGCGCTCCAGGTCGATGCCGGTCGCGATGCAGGTCACCCGCTCCCGCGGCAGACTAAGTTCGTCAATCAGCCGCCCGGCGATCCGGTCGCTCGTGGTCAGGACGTGGTGCGGGAGCGTGCGGAAGGCGATCCCGCTCCAGAACCGATTCGGGTAATCGACCTCAATGTGGCGCGAGCGCACGAGCCGGCAGCCGGCGAGGCGCGCGGCCAGGCCGGCCGTCCAACCGTCGTTGGAGCTGTGCGTGTTGACGATCTCCACGTGATGGCGTCGCATCCACGCGGCCAGCCGTACCACTTCCGCGGGCAGAAGCGCCTTGCTCGTGCGTAGCGGTCGTACCGTGAAGCCGGCCTCCAGCGCACGGCGCGCAATCTGGCTTTGCGCGGGCGCGGCCAATGCCACCCAGTGCCCCTGCGCGCGCATCCAGGAAAGCTCGGCGAACACGCGCATCTCCTGGCCGCCCCAGCCCCGAGACGATTCGGTGTGAAGAATACGCCATTGCCTCATGAAACAGAGCCGGTACAATGCCGGTTTGCCCCGGCCAATGGAATTGAAAAACGTCCAGCGCATCGGCGTCTTCAAGCTGCGCAACATCGGAGACGTGCTCATGATCACGCCGCTGCTGCGCGCCTTGCGGCAGACATTTCCCGCCGCACGGCTCACCGCGATCGTCAACGCCGGCACCGAGGCCATGCTGGCCAACAACCCGCACATCGACGACGTCATCGTCTACCGCCGGAACGAGCCTAGCACGCTGCGCCGCGAGCTGGGCTTCCTGCGCGAGCTGCGCCGCGCACGCTTCGACCTCACCATCACCGGCACGGAAGGCGACCGCGCCGCGTGGGGCTCGCTGCTCAGTGGCGCCCGCTACCGGCTCGGCGTTAAAAGCTACAAGTGGGGCCGCTTCGATCTTCGCCGGCGCATCTTCAATCTGGCCGCCGCGCCTTCCCTGCCCGGCCCGATGCACGAAGTTGAGCGTCACTTCTTCTTCGCCGAGGCCGCCGGGCTGCGCCTTCATGATTCCGCGCCCGGGCCACTTGTCTTGGAGATTCCGCCGGCGTTGCGCGCGTGGGCGGAGAACCAGCTCGCGTCGTTGTGCCCGGCGCGCATCGTCCATGTTCATCCCGTTTCGCGCTGGTTGTGGAAATGTTGGGACAACCAGGCCATGGCCGCAGTCATCGACTGGCTGCAGTCCGAGCGCGAGACGCGGGTCGTGGTGACTACTGGCCCGGTCGAGCGCGAGCGCCTGCGTGCGCGGGAGATCGTCGCGCTCTGCCATACGCCGCCGCTTTTTTTTGATGGCAACCTCGACCTCACGCAATTGGCCGCCATCTCGGCCAGCTGCGATGGCTATCTCGGCATTGATACCGCGCCGATGCACATGGCCGCTGCGGTCGGCATCCCCGTGCTGGCGCTTTTTGGCCCCACCAGCCCGGAGAGCTGGGGACCCTGGAACGCCCGCGCGCGCGTGCTCAGCGGGCGCTGCGCCTGTAACATCGAGGGCCGCACGGTCTGCGATTGGAGCGCGGGTGCGGTGCGCGCCTGCCTCGCCTCCATCTGCGTGGAAGAGGTCCAGGCCGCGCTCGATGAACTTCTTTTCGTCCCGGCATGAGGCCCCTGCTGGATCGCATCATGGGGGCGCCGCTGCGGCTCGCCCGCCGGCACCCCCCGCGCGTTGCGTGTGACGATCCCCGCATCCTCGTCATCCGCCGCAATCGCATGGGCGACATGCTCTATACGCTGCCGCTGCTGCGCGTCCTGCGCGCTCACTTCCCTGCTGCCCGGATCTCGGTCGCCTGCGACGCATCGGGCGCGCCCATCGCGGACGCCTGTCCGGTGGTGGACCAGGTGATCGTCCTCAACACCACCTGGACGCGGCGCATGCCGCCCGCCTTCAACGCGGTGCACCTGCAGGATCATGACTGGGTCATCGTCGCCAAGGGCGGCTTCGATCGCCGCCTGGCCCGGCTCGCGCCCTTGACCCATGCCGCCGTCACCGTTGGCTTCGACGATGCCTTTCCCGGGCAGTCTGATTTCTACACCCATCCGGTGAGGATGCCGGTCGATGCGGCCAGCGAGCACCAAATCGAAACCCAGTTCCGACTCCTGCAGCCGCTCGATATTCCCGCGCCGCGCTTTGATCCCGGCATGCTCGAGCTGCGCCTGCCGGAAGACGCGCTGCGCTTCGCGCGGGCGCAATTGGCCAAGCGTCCATTCTCCGCCGGTCACGGTTTTGCTGTCGTCAATATGAGCTGCAATCGTCCGGTGGCTTTCAAGCTCGAGGACTACGCCGCCGTCATCGGACATCTTCTGGAGACCACCGACCTGGCCGTTGCGCTTGTGGGCGTGGAAGCCGATCAGGTGCGGCGGGGCCAGCTCGCCTTGCTCTGCGGCTCTCCCCGCGTGGCGCTGGTGCCCACGCCGAGTCCGCTTGATCTCGCCGCGCTGTTGAAAGAAGCAGCCCTTTTCCTTACGCCTGAGGGCGGCGCCGCCCATCTCTCCTCTGCCACGCAAACGCCCACCGTGGTGTTGTGGCAGGGCGCGTACGGCAAGTGGCGCCCACGCGGGATGCGTCACGTGCTTGTGCCCGCGGATGTGTCGTCCGAGGCCTTCGAGGCGGAGAAAGTCTGCGCCGCCATCGATTCCCTGCTCGGGCAGGCGAAAGGGTAGGCATGTCGCTCCTCGGCCGTCTTTCCGCCTCCGCTTACGTTGCGCTTTACCGCCGGCTGGCACGGCGGCGTCCGCCCCAAGCGCGCCCGATCGCGCTGGGCGATGGCTCGCGCATCCTCTGCTTCACCTGCGCGGGCATTGGCGACACGCTCACCGATTCGGTTGTTTTCCGCGCCCTGCGCGAGACCTATCCGCGCGCCCGGCTTGCGGCCGTCGTGCATCGGCGGCGCCGGCTTTTGCTCGAGCACAATCCGTGCGTTGACCAGATCTTCCTCTTTCACAAGGGACCCTTTGCCTTCCGCCGCCTGCTGCGCGAATTGCGCGCGGCGGGGCCGTGGGACGCCATTTTGCAGTTGCGCGGCAACGACCCGGAGCCGCGCTGCCTCAGTTACTCGCTCGATCCCGACATCACGGTCAGCACGCCGAGCATGACCAAGCTGAGCTGGCTCTGTGGGCATCAGGTCGTCCAGCCCGCCTGGGACACCACCCACGGCGTCGAGCAAACGCTGGGACTCGCGCGCTACGTGGGCGCGGACACCGCGTCTCCGCAGTTGGTCTACGCCGTTACCGAGCCGGAGCGCGCCGCGCTCGAAATCAAGCTGCGCAGCTGGGGAATCGGTTCGCGTCCCCGGCTCGTCTTGCAGATCGGCGGCGGAAGACGCGCGTCGTGGCGCGACTGGCCGGTCGTCCGCTACGCGGAACTGATTCGTCTCGCCTCCGCCAAGCTGGACGCGGAGATCCTCGTCCTCGGCGGAAACGACCAGCAGGATCGCCGCGCCGAACTCGCCCGCGGGCTGGCCGGAAGCGGCGCACGCTACCATGATGCCGTCGGCCGGTTGTCGCTGGCGGAGTCCGCCGCCCTGCTCGCCGGTGCGCGGGCACTCGTCTCGACCGATACGGGCATCATGCATCTCGGCTTCGCCGTCGGCACGCGAGTTGTGGCGCTCATTCATTGCAACAATCCGTCCACTCGCGTGGGGCCCTGCGGTTATGGCGACCGTCATCGCGTCGTTCAGTTGCCCCGTCCACCGGACTATCGCACACCGGCGGATGCCGACATGGCGGATATCGCGGCCGCCACCGTTTTCGAACGGCTGCTGGAGGTTTGGAACGCGTGAACTTTCCCGGGCTCGATCTTGTCTGGAGCGGCTCGCATCGCGCCGCTCGTTCGCTCGGCGTCATCCGGCCATGGAATCTCGACCAGGCGCGCACCTCGCTTGCGCAAGGCGGAAAAGTCCTCGTTGTTGCCAGCACCGCGCTCGGCGATTCACTGCTCACCACGCCGCTGATCGAAACCCTGGCGCATCATCTCGGCCGCGACCGCGTTTCGCTTCTCGTCAAGGCACCCTACGCCGATCTCTATCGCGATGACCCGCGGCTGCATCGCGTCTTCACCGTGCGCGGCAAATACCGGTGGGACTGCCTGGCGGCGGAACTGAGGGCCTACCCGCATCACGTGGCGCTGCTGGCGAACATCACCGAGCCCGACCTCATCCCGCTCCTCTGGCGTGCGGGGGTGCGCGGCTTCCTCCGTTACCGCACGCGCTGGACGCGCTATCCCGATTGGATGGCGAACCGCGACATGCTGCGCCAGCCGCACGAGCCCGGCTACGCCACCGGCCACGCCATTGAGAACAATCTCGCCATGGCCGAGGCGCTCGGCTTCTCGCCCGCCACGCATCGCCTGGCGCTGCCGCACATCGCGCGCGACCCCGAGGCCCCTTATCGCATGGTCGTCATCCATCCTGGTGCCTCGCGCGCGAGCAAGTGCTGGCCGGTCGAGCGCTGGGCGCGGCTTGCCGACGTGCTTGCCGGAAAGTTCGGCGTCGGCATTTCGCTTTCCGGCGACCGCCGCGAGCAGCCGCTGGCCGACGAAATGGCGCGTTTCATGAAGTCGAAGCGACCGGCCAACGGTGCGGGCATCACGCCGCTTCCGCTGCTCGCCCGGCTCCAGGCCAACTCGCTCGCCTTTCTCTCCGGCGACACGGGCCCGTACCATCTCGCCGTCGCGGTCGGCTGCCCCACGGTGACGCTGTTCGCGCCCACGGACCGCGGTTCGTCGATCGAAGCCTGCGGCCCGCACCAAGCCGATCCAGAATTTCATCGCGCGATCCAAACGGAGCGGCTGGGCGACTCCATCGCCACGCTATCCTTCGAGCGTGTGCTGGCTGAAGCCATCGACGTGGTCGGGCGCTCGCTCGCCAGGAAGGACGCCGCGTGAGAATCGGCATCTTTTTGCCCAACGCCACCTTTGACCTGCCCGGTGCGCCGGAAGTCGGCGGCATCGAGACGTTCGCCTTCACCGTCGGGGAAGCGCTGCAGGCGCTGGGGCACCAAGTCATCCTCTTCGGCGGCCGGCCCAAGGAAGGACGCCGGCACCGCGCGACCACCTTGACCGTCGAGTTGGAGCCCTACATCGAAACGCGCTCCATCCCCGATATCGGCACGCGCTTTCAGCGCCTCGTCCAGCGCCTGCACTTCGGCTGGAGCATCCGCCACACCTGGGCCCGGCATCGCGTTGACCTCGTGCTCCTGGCCAAGCCCTTCGACTGGCCGGTGGCGTGGTGGTGGAAAAGCACGCGGCCTGATCTGCGCGTCGTCATGGGTTTTCACGGCACCGATTTTTTCGCGGGCGACCGCCGCTTCTACGGCGCGGTGGATGCCGCGTTCGCTGTCAGTCCCCGCATCGCCGATCTGGCCGAGGCGCGCATCGGGCGCCGGCCCGTCTTGATTCCCAACCCCGTCGACGTCGATTTTTTCTCGCCCGGACAATCGGTCGTTGCCGACGGGCCGGAACCGTTGCGCCTCGTTTCCAGCGGCCGGCTCATCGGCCTCAAGGGATTCGGCAACCTGATCGAGGCGATGGCCCGCCTGCGGCATCTGCACGGCATTTCCGCCACGCTCGCGCTCGCCGGCGAGGGTCCCGAGCGAAACGCGCTAGCCGAACAAATCGCGCGCCTTCAGTTGGGCGGAACCGTCCACTTGTGCGGGCTGCTCGAGCCCATCGCGCTGCGCGATCTCCTGCGCCGCAGCGAGCTCTACGTCCTGCCTTCCGTTGGTCTGGAAGCCTTCTCCATCAGCGCGCTGGAAGGCGCCTGCGTTGGCCTCCCACTTCTGCTTTCCGATCAAGTCGGGCTCAAGGATTTCCTTGATGCGCGCGACGTCCTCACCTACTCCGCGCGCAGCGTGGACGCGCTCACTGAAGCGCTGCTCCGTCTGCACCAGCGCCGTGGTGAGGCGGACTGGGTCGACCGCGCCGCGCGCCATGCCCGTATCCGCGACAAGTTTTCCAGCGTCCGTGTTGCGCAGGCCATCCTGGAGCTCGCGCGGTGATCCTTTACCTCTACCCCGAGGAGTGGACTGGTCGCCGCGCACGCGAGGTCCACACGCTCTCGACCTGCGTGGCGCTCGCGCGCATCGGCGTGCCTGTCACGCTCGTCACCGCCGGCGGCGGGCCGGCTTTGCGGGCGCATCTCCGCGATATCGCGGGCTCGGAACAAGTTGAGCATCTCGAAATCGTTCCGCTCTCGCGCTCATTTGGCCCCATCCGCAGCGCTGCGATCTTCGGCCTGAAATTCCACCGCTGGCTGCGCACGCGCGGCTCATTTTCCCATGCCTTCACCATCCACTTGAAGGCGGCGTCACTGCTTGCGCGAACCGGAATTCCCTACCTGTTCGAAGCGCACGAGGTCTTTGCGGAAACTCCGCGCGGGAATAGGGAGGTCGAGGACGTCCTCGCGGAAATGGAGCGAAGCGCGCTTGCGTCCGCCACGTGGCGGGTGGCGACCAGTTCCGCGCTGGCCGACGCCTTGCGCACGCGCTACGCGTTGCCGAATGATTTCGCCATCGTCCCGAATGCCGGCCAGCCGCCGCTGGATAGCAGCGTCGCGCGAGCGAACGGCCTATTTGTCTACTGTGGCTCCATCGCGGATTGGAAAGGCCTCGATCTTGCCATTGAAGGAACGCGCCGCGCGAGCCGGCGCCTGCGCATCGTGGGTGGGGTCGAGGCTGAGTGGCGCGCGCTGAGCGACCGTTGCGATGCCTCCGCGGTCGAGTGGCAACCGCGCGTGGCGTTGGCGGAGTTGCCCGCCGCCATCGCCGGTGTCTGCGCGGGGCTAATCCCGACGCAACCAGAGTCAGGTTCCGGCCGATACTCGTGCCCGATGAAGCTCTTCGATTACGCACGGTGCGGACTGCCCGTGGTGAGCACAGCGCTGCCGGCGCTCCAGGACCTCGAGCTTGGCTCGTGGTGCACCCTTGTCACCGAGCCGACGGCGGAAGCCTGGACACGCACCCTGCGCGACTTCCCATCCCAACCGCGAGACAGCGAAGCGGCACGGCAATGGGCCGCGCATCACACGTGGGAAAAGCGCGCGCAACGTCTCGCCGCCACGCTCGGCGCGAAATAGCGTCAGGCCTTCAACTCGCGCGTGATCTCTGCCAGCGTGCGTGTGTTCATCACGTCCTCGCGACGCAGCCAGCCCTTGCGGGCCGCCGTTACTCCCTGGCGCAGCACGCCAAACGCGGCCACGCGATGGGCGTCGGGATTAATCACGCACTTCACGCCGCTGTCGCGCGCGTGGCGCCACCAGCGCCAATCCATGTCCATGCGTGAGCTGCTGCAGTTCAGCTCGATCCACGTGCCGGTGCGTGCGGCGCAATCGATAACCTTCTCGAAGTCGACGCGGCTCGCTTCGCGTTGAAGCAGGCGACGCCCGGTCATGTGGCCCAGCATCGTCACGTGCTCGTTCTCCATCGCGCGAATGAGGCGCGCGGTCATCGTGGCTTCATCCTGACCCAGCGCGTTGTGCACCGAGGCGACGACATAGTCGAGCTGGCCCAGCACGTCGTCCGGAAAATCCAGCGTACCGTCCTTGAGGATGTCCACCTCGCTGCCGGCGAAGACGCGAAAGTCGCTCTCGAAAGTTCGATTCAACTTTGCAATCGCCGTGATCTGCTCGCCCAGCCGGTCCTCCGTCAGCCCGTTCGCGTGGACGGAACTGCGGGAGTGATCGGCAATGCCGAGGTACGCCAGGCCCAGGTCGTGCGCGGCGGCGGCCATTTCCTCAAGGGTGTTTTTGCCGTCACTTGCATGGGTGTGGCAGTGAAAGGTGCCACGAAGCTGCGTCCATTCAATCAGCCGCGGAATGACATGCGCAGCGGCCGCCTCGATCTCGCCCCGACCTTCCCGCAGTTCCGGCGGAATATCCTGGAGACCGAGCGCGGCGAAAAGATCGTGCTCATGGCGGCAGGTGATCGGCTCGTGCCTGGCCGTTTTCCTGGCCGTGCGCTTGATGGAAAACAGTCCGTGATCATTCAGCTCCTTCCCTTGCGCCCGCGCATGCTCGCGCAGCGCCGCGGTGTGCCCCGCACTCCCCGTCTCGTGATGCAGGACGCAGGCGTATGCGTCCTCCGTCACCACGCGCAGACTCGCGGAAATGCCCGAATCCAGCAGGATGGTGGCGGAATCGTCTTGACGGGAGATGACCTCCTTCGCATCCGCCCAGGTGACGAAATCGTCGAGCAAGTCCACCGGCTTGCGTGAGGACGCGACCAGCTCAATGCGGGACGCCAGCTCCAAGCCTCGGCGCAACTCGCCCGCAATCGCGAGCTGGCCCACCGCAACATGGTTCCGCAACGCATCACGTAACTCCTCCGCCACCGCGAGCGCCTCGGCATAAAGGAATTGGCCCTCATACGTGCGGGAGCGCGAGATACCGTCCAGAATCTTCGCCTCTGTCTTCGCGCCAAAGCCAGCCAGGGTGCGAACGCGCCCCGCGCGGCACGCCGCCTCCAGCTCCTCCACCGATTCGATGCCAAGCTTGTCGTGCAGGGCGCGGATTTTCTTCGGCCCCAACGCCGGGAGGGCGGCGAGCGCAAGAAGCGCTTCCGGGATCGAGGCGCGAAGTTTTTCGTGATAGTCCAGCCGGCCGGTGGTGACGAGCTCCGCCACCTTCTGCTGGAGCGCCCCGCCCAGCCCCAGGGTCGCCAGCTGGTTCTTCGCCACCAGCGCCGCAAGGTCGCCCTGAAAGCCATCCAGCGCGCGCGCAGCCTTGGTGTAAGCGAGGGCCTTGAACGGATTCTCGCCCTTCAACTCAAGCAGCAGGGCGATCTCCTCCAGCAGGTCGACGATGTCGTCTTTGGTCATGGATCGAAGGGTTAGTGTAGACCAACAGCCCCTGACCACGGAGATTTTTTGGCAGGGAGGTCGGATGAAGGGTCCAGATCGCGCTTACCGATAAAGTGAGCGTGGTCGACTAACTCACATCGTCTACGCAAGAGAAGGCGCTTGAGCAGTCTGCCGCCATTAAAAGTGATAGCGTGGCGTGCGCCCGTTCGCTAAGCTGCTTGTCCCTTTGCGCACGCACTCGTAGCTCAACTGGATAGAGTACTTCCCTCCGAAGGAAGGGGTTTCGGGTTCAAATCCCGACGGGTGCACGGGAAGGCAGGCGGCACGCCTTGCTTGATCTTCAGAGGCTCACCGGGGCTGATGGTTCGTGAGGCATAACCGCTCCTTCCGTTCGTGCTCCGCCGTCGATTCCTGGAGTGGCGTCCAGCCCCCGGAGCGCGTACGCTAGCGCCATGCCTTGGGGATTATGCGCCCTCAGCCTCAGCATCTTTGCCTTTATCATCTCGATGATGGCGATGCTGGGAAGCTTCTTTGCCGGGCGCGGGCGATGGTTCCTGCCACTGCTGCTGTGCGTCGTGCTGAGCAGTGCCTGGCTGGGCGCGGAGTTATACCGCTATTTCGTTCCGCAAACGACATCCGACCTCCCACTGAACTTGCGTCCCGTCGAGCCTCTTTAAGAGGCTATTTCGTGGTAAAGCCTTACCATCGGTTTTAATTCCCTACTTTTCCTGTAGACAATAATTGGTCGCCGGGCATGCTTCGGCTTCCATTTATGAAACGCCTTCTTATCTTCTCGGCTCTTTCCCTGCTCTTTCTGGCCCCGTCCCCGGCCAAGGAGGTCAAGCTGCTCAACGTCTCTTACGATCCCACCCGGGAGCTGTATCAGCAGTATAACAAGCTTTTTGCCGACTACTGGAAAAAGAAGACAGGGGATGACGTTACGGTCTCGCAGTCGCATGGCGGATCGGGCAAGCAGGCGCTTTCGGTCATCAACGGGCTGGAGGCCGACGTGGTGACGCTGGCGCTGGCTTACGACATCGACTCGATCGGCCAGAAGACGGGCAAGCTGCCGGCCAACTGGCAGTCGCTTCTGCCGGACAATTCCACGCCGTACACCTCGACCATCGTGTTCCTCGTGCGCAAAGGCAATCCGAAGGGAATCAAGGACTGGGACGACATCGTGAAGCCGGGTATCACGATCGTAACGCCGAACCCGAAGACATCGGGCGGCGCGCGCTGGGCTTATCTCGCGGCCTTTGGGTATGCGCTGGAGAAGAACGGCCACGATGACGCGGCGGCGGTGAAGTTCATCAAGGCGGTTTATCGCAACGCCCCGGTGCTCGATTCGGGCGCGCGCGGCGCGACGCTGACCTTTGCCCAGCGCAATGTGGGCGACGTGTTGCTGGCCTGGGAGAACGAGGCGCATCTGGCGCAGAAGGAATTCGCGGACCAAGGCTTCGAGATCGTGACGCCGTCGATCAGCGTGCTGGCTGAGCCGCCGGTCGCCGTGGTGACCAAGGTGGCGGACAAGCACGGCACGACGGAGGTGGCCAAAGCGTACCTGCAATATCTCTACTCCCCGGAGGCGCAAGAACTCGAGGCCCAGAATTTCTACCGTCCGCGCGACAAGGCGGTCGCGGCGAAATACGCGTCCAATTTCAGCCAGGTCAAACTCTTCACCGTGGATGAGGAATTCGGCGGTTGGACGAAGGCACAGAAGCGGCATTTCGCGGATGGCGGCGTGTTCGACCAGCTTTATAACAACCTCTAGCTCTCCGTTGGCCCGGACGAGCCGCCGCGTCACACCACTCGAAAAGAGATGGTGCGGCGCGGCGGCTTGCTTCATTCTCACCGGCCCACTTCCCGCCTCGACCCGTGAAAAATCCCGCCCGCTTTACCGGCCAGGCCCGCGTTCTGCCGGGCTTCCGGCTGACGCTGGGTTTCACGCTGCTCTACCTGAGCCTGATCGTGCTGATTCCGCTCTCAGCGGCGTTCATCAGTGCGGCGTCGCTGACCTGGGGCGAATTCTGGAGCGATGTGGCCTCGCGACAGGCGGTGGCGTCGTATGAGCTGAGCTTCGGCGCCTCGTTTGGTGCGGCGTTGGTGAATCTGGTGTTCGGGGTCATCGTGGCGTGGGTGCTGGTGCGATACCGTTTTTTTGGCAAGCGCGTGGTGGATGCGCTGGTGGACTTGCCCTTTGCCCTGCCGACGGCGGTGGCGGGCATCACGCTGGCGACGATTTACGGCCCGACGGGTTGGATCGGCGAAGCCGTGGCTCCGCTGGGACTGAAGATTTCCTACACGCAGCTCGGAATTTTCGTTGCGCTGACTTTCATCGGGCTGCCATTCATCGTCCGCACGGTGCAGCCGGTGCTGGAGGATCTCGACCCGGAAATCGAGGAGGCGGCCGCCAGCCTGGGCGCGAATCGCTGGCAGACGTTCTGGCGCGTGATCCTGCCCATGCTCGCTCCGGCGCTGCTAACCGGTTTCACGCTCGCCTTTGCCCGCGCGCTGGGCGAGTACGGCTCGGTCGTCTTCATCTCGAGCAACATCCCGATGAAGACGCAGATCACGCCGCTGCTGATCATGACCAAGCTGGAGGAATTCGACTACGGCGGCGCAACGGCGCTGGCGGTGGTGATGCTGGTGGTGTCGTTCCTCCTCCTGCTGGCCATCAATCTTATCCAATGGTGGGCATCGCGGCATCACCGCACAGAGCTGGCATGACAACTTCGATCGCGCTCGCACCCTCCCTGCAGCATGAAGCGGCACCGCGTCGCGCCTCGACGGCGGAGCCGCCGGGGGTGCGGCGGTTGCTTATCGGCGTGGCGCTGGCCTTCATCATCCTCTTTCTCGTGCTGCCGCTCCTTTTCGTCTTCGTCGAGGCGTTCGGAAAGGGTGCGGGCTACTATTTCCAGGCGCTGAGCGACCCCGTCACGTGGGCGGCGATCAAGCTCACGCTCATCGCGGCGGGAATTTCGGTGCCGCTGAACTGCGTTTTCGGCCTCTGCGCGGCGTGGGCCATCGCGAAGTTCGAGTTCCGGGGCAAGAGCCTGCTCATTACGCTGATCGACCTGCCGTTTTCCGTCTCGCCCGTGATCGCCGGGCTGCTTTACGTGCTGGTCTTCGGCGCGCAGGGCTGGCTGGGACCGTGGCTGGACGCGCACGACATCAAGATCATCTTCGCCGTGCCGGGCATCGTGCTGGCGACGATCTTCGTCACGTTCCCCTTCGTCGCGCGCGAACTCATCCCGCTCATGCAGGCGCAGGGTAAGAGCGAGGAGGAGGCGGCGCGCGTGCTGGGCGCGAGCGGCTGGCAGACCTTTACGCGCGTGACGCTGCCGAACATCAAGTGGGGCCTGCTTTACGGCGTGATCCTGTGCAACGCGCGCGCCATGGGTGAATTCGGCGCTGTCTCGGTCGTAAGCGGGCACATCCGGGGGCAAACGAACACGATTCCGCTGCACGTGGAGATACTCTACAACGATTACGATTTCACCGGCGCCTTTGCCGTGGCGTCCCTGTTGACCTTCCTGGCCTTGATCACGCTTGGCCTGAAGACCTGGGCCGAGCGCCAGAACGAGATCCTCCACGGGCGGGAGCAAACCGCGTGAGTGTCGAGGTGCGCAACGTTACGAAGCAATTCGGCAGCTTCACCGCGCTCGACCATGTCAGCCTGAAGGTCGAGTCGGGCGAACTCGTGGCGCTGCTCGGTCCCTCCGGTTCCGGCAAGACGACGCTGTTGCGGATCATCGCCGGGCTCGAGTTCCCCGACCTCGCCGACGCCACCGTGCTCTACTACGGCGAGGACGTGACGCGCATTCCCGCCAGCCAGCGCAAGGCCGGCTTTGCCTTCCAGCACTATGCGCTCTTCCGGCATCTGAGCGTGTTCGAGAACATCGCCTTCGGCCTGCGCGTGCGGCCGCGCGCCACGCGGCCCAGCGAGGAGGAAATTCGCGAGCGGGTGAACCGGCTGCTGAAGCTGATCCAGCTCGATGCCATGGCGAAGCGCTTTCCCTCGCAATTATCCGGCGGACAGCGGCAGCGCGTCGCGCTCGCTCGGGCACTCGCGGTCGAGCCGAAGGTGCTGCTGCTTGACGAGCCGTTCGGCGCGCTCGACGCCAAGGTGCGCAAGGAGCTGCGGCGCTGGCTGCGCCAGCTGCACGACGAGATCCACATCACGACCCTTTTCGTGACGCACGACCAGGAGGAGGCGCTGGAGGTCGCCGATCGCGTGGCCATCCTGCGCTCAGGCAAGATCGAGCAGATCGGCACGCCGGAGGAAATCTACGACCGGCCGGTCTCGCCCTTCGTTTACGACTTTCTCGGTAACGTGAACCTGTTCAGCGGCCGGATGAAGGACGGCGAGGTGGTCATCGGCGACACCTCCTTCGCGGTGACCGACACGGAGCGCGTGGCGGAGACGCAGACCGTCGCCTTCGTGCGCCCGCACGACATTCACATCGCGCGTACGCAAAACGGAGCGCACTCCTTTCCCGCCCAGATCGTGCGCTGCCACGCCGCCGGCTCCGTCGCGACCGTGGACCTGGAGCGGCTCGACGACCGCGTCCATTTCACCGCGCAATTGAGCAAGGAGGAGTACCAGCAACTCCAGCCCAAGACCGGCGAGCAGGTCTTCGTGCAGCTGCGCAATGTGCGGCTCTTCACCGACGATTATTCGATCTAGGGCATACGGCGGTGGGCAGGAGAACTGCGCGGCTGTCATCGCATCCCGTTCTGTAGTAAGCTGGCCGGATGTCGTTGAAGCCCGAATTGCTCGCCCCGGCCGGGGACTGGGATTGTGCGCGGGCGGCGGTGGCGAATGGCGCCGACGCGGTCTACTTCGGGCTGCCCGCGTTTAACGCGCGAATGCGCGCAACCAACTTCACGGCGGAGGACCTGCCGCGCGTGATGACCTTCCTGCACGAGCACGGCGTAAAAGGGTACGTCGCGTTCAACGTGCTGATCTTCACCGACGAACTGGCCGCGGCGGAGGAGCAACTGGCTGCGCTGCACCGGGCGGGCGTCGACGCGGCCATCGTGCAGGACGTGGGGCTGGCGTCGCTGGCACGCGAGGTGGTGCCCGATTTTCACATCCACGCTTCCACGCAGATGACGCTTACGTCGCCGGAAGGCTTGGCCTTTGCGCGGCGGCTTGGCATTGAGCGGGCGGTGCTGGCGCGCGAACTATCGCTGCGCGAACTGGCGAAGTTTCGCGCGGCGGATGGCGTGCCGCTGGAGGTCTTCGTGCACGGCGCGCTCTGCGTCGCCTATTCCGGCCAATGCCTGACGAGCGAGGCCTTGGGCCGGCGCAGCGCGAACCGCGGCGAGTGCGCGCAGGCCTGCCGGCTGCCCTACGAGCTGGTCGTAGACGGCATCACCCGCGACCTCGGGGATCGGCGCTACCTGCTTTCGCCGCAGGACCTCGCGGCGGTGAAGGAAATCCCGGAGCTCGTCCGGCTGGGCGTGCAGTCGTTCAAGATCGAGGGTCGGTTGAAGACGCCGGAATACGTGGCGGCGGTCACGCAGGTGTATCGCCGCGCGATTGATCGGGCGTGGGAACAGACCGCGCCGG
>CAJCIA010000119.1 GCA_903970275.1 Betaproteobacteria bacterium | reverse complement strand
GCGGCGGAGAAGAACCTGCCGATGTTCGTGCCCGGCTGGGAGGACGCGACGCTCGGCAACATGTACGCCGGCCACGTCATTTCCGGCGACGTGAAGAAGGTCCACACCGTGCGCACCGGCATCGAGTACATGATGGAGCTGGCGGAATGGTACACGGCGACGTCGAAGGAAAGCTCGATCGGCTTCTTCCAGATCGGCGGCGGCATCGCCGGCGATTTCCCCATCTGCGTGGTGCCCATGCTGCACCAGGACCTGCAGCGCGACGAGGTGCCGCTCTGGGGTTACTTCTGCCAGATCAGCGACTCGACCACGAGCTACGGCTCTTACAGCGGGGCCGTGCCCAACGAGAAGATCACGTGGGGCAAGCTGGGCGCGGAGACGCCGAAGTTCATCGTGGAATCGGACGCCTCCATCGTCGCTCCGCTGATTTTTGCCTATATTTTGAAATGGTAGTGTAGCGTGGTGGCATGACCACGATTCGCACATGTTCGGAATTGGAGCAGGCCGAGGTGATCAAGTCGGTCCTGGCCGGGTCGGGCGTCACCGCGTTTTTGCCAGAGGAGAACTCGGCGCTCTGGAGTAACGCCATCGGCGGCATTCGTGTGCAGGTGGCGGACGAGGATGCCCAGCGTGCGGAGGAAATTCTGCAGGCGTTCCCGCCCGGAACGGACGTTTAGCCTTTAATGAACTTCATCGCGAACAACTGCGCTCCAGAAGGACGATGATGACGGTTCCGAGCAGCGAAACCGCGATGGAGCCGAGACAGCCGAGCCGGTTGGAAAAGAAGCCGAACATCCGGTAAGAAAGCAGGCGGCGGTCAGCGCGCCTTCTTTTTTTTCGCCCCGCGCGCTTTCTGGCAGGTGGGGCAGACGCCGGTCAGCTGCAGCGAATGATTCATGGCGGTGTAGCCACGTTCCGCGGCGATTTCCTCTTCCAGCCGCTCGACCACGCAGTCGTCGACCGGCTCGACCTTGTGGCAGGTGCGGCAGATGAGGTAGTGGTGGTGATGGCCGTCGCCCGTGCGGAGTTCATGGCGCGTGGTGCCGTCGGCCCAGGCTACTTTCTCCACCAGGCCTTTTTCCTCGAGCATGGTGACGAAGCGGAAAACGGTGGCGAAGTCGCACGCATGTGCGCCGGCCTGGGCGTGGATCTGGTGCAGTGTCAGCGGCACGCGGCTCGAATCGAGCAGGCGCACGATCGCCACGCGCCCGCCGGTAACGCGCAGGCCGTTGGTGCGCAGCCAGGCAGCGGCATCGAGGGGAGACGGGGCCTTGTCCATTCCTAGTAGCCTACCATGAAGCGTTTTCGGGTGGAAATCAGGCACGATGGCGCAGGCGCGCGGCGAGCCCGCTGGCGAGGTAGAGGGCGAAGAACAACGCCGGCAGCCAGAAACTCGGCGGCGCGTCCGTGGAATAGGCGAGCAGCAGCGCGATCCAGGTCGTGCCAACGCCGATCGCCATGCTCAGCAGCAGGCCGGGCCAGACCGCGCGGCAGAACCGCTGCGCGATCGCGGGCGGCCCGATGAGCAGCGTGAAGACAAGCAGCACCCCGACGATCTGGCTGGCAAACGCGACCGCCACGGCGACGAGCATGTAGAAGAGCGTGGCCACCAGGCGCAGCGGAACACCCTTCGCCTCCGCCAACTCGGGCTCCAGCGTGGAAAAAAGCAGCGGCCGGAACAGCACGAGCAGCCCGGCCAGACTAGCCACCGTGAGCACGACCATGCCGAGCGTCTGCGTCTCCGAGACGGAAAAGATGTTGCCGAAAAGAATGATCGTGGCCTGCCCCGCGTAGCCGCGAAACATCGCGAGAAAGAAAGTCCCCAAGCCCAGCGCGAACGCCAGCGTCATGCCAATGACGAGGTCGCTCTCCTGCACGCGACGGCCGAGCATGCCCATACCCGCCCCGGCGATCACGTTGAGCGCAAGCATGCCGGGCAGCGGGCCCCAGCCCAGCACCACACTGGCGCAGGCGCCTGCGAAACCGATGTGCCCGAGCGCATGTCCGGCAAAGGCCATTTGACGCAGCACGACAAAGTAGCCGACCGCGGCTGCGAGCAGCGCGCACACGGTCCCGGCCGCCAGTGCGGTGCGCACAAAGTCGAAGCTCCAGGCTTCGCTAATGGCGGTGATGATGTTCCCCATGTTCGATCGTGCGCTGGTCCAGCGCCAAAATAAAAAGCATATCCTCCAGCCGGAGCACCTTCATCGGCGTCTGGTAAAGCCGCGTGAGCGCCTCGGTGTTGATGACCTCGTCCACCGTGCCAAGCGCGGCCTGGCCCCCGGCAACGTAGAGGACGCGGTCCACCACGCTGGTGAGCGGGTTAATGTCGTGGCCGACGAAGAGGACGGTCACGTCGCGCTTCTTGCAGATGGCGTGCACGATTTCGATGAGCTCGCTTTGGCGACGCGGGTCGAGATTGAGCAGCGGCTCGTCCAGCAGCAGGATGCGCGGCTCGCCCAGCAGCGCCTGGGCCAGCGAAATGCGCTGGCGCTCGCCGCCGGAAAGCACGCCGAAGGAACGGTCCGCGAAACTCGTGGCGTCCACCGCGCGCAGGGATTCAGCGACCGTCTCCTCGCGGGAGCGGCTCGGAACGGGCGTGCCCCAGCGATGCCCATCGAGCACGGCGTGCAGATAGGCGCGACCGCTCAGCGAGTTGGCTGCGACGTTCGTGCGCCATTGCGGCATGTACCCGATCTGCGTGCAGCCGCGATGTGGGCCGTGCCCAAAGATTTCGATGCTGCCCTCGGCCGGCGACAGAGTGCCGAGCAGTGCCTTGAGCAGCGTGCTCTTGCCCGCGCCGTTCGGGCCGAGCACAGCGACAAATTCGCCCGGCGCAATGGTGCCGCTGAAATTGCCGATGACCGCGTGCGATCCATAGCGCAGCGTAAGCCGGTCAAAGGCAATGGCGGGCGCGGCCTCGGTCATTTCGACAAAGCTTTCTCCACTTCATCCAGCTGCGTCAACATCCACGAGGCGAAAGTGGTGCCGGCCGGCTCAGTCTCGGTCACGCCCACCACGGGAATTCCGGCTGCCTTCGCCACGTCCTGCATGCGGCTGGCGACCGGATCGCTGGCCTGGCTGTTGTAGAAAAGCAGCTTCACCTGGTGCTGCTTGAGCAGCGTCTCGAACTCCTCGATCTCGCGCGCGCTCGGCTCGACATTGTTCATCACGTGATTCTGGAAACCCATCGCGTGCATCCTGAAGCCGAGCGCGTCCGCCATGTAGCCGAAGACCGGTTCCGTCGCGAGCACGTCTGTGCCGGCAAATTTCGATTTGAGCGCCGCGATCCGCGCGTGCACCGGATCAAGCGTGGCCAGGAAATCGGTGAGGCGCTGGCGGTAATCGGTCGCGTGCGCCGGATCGGCCGCGGCGAAGCGGTCGGCCAGCGCCTTCGCGAGAGCCGGCATGGTCGCGGGCTGGTACCAGATGTGCGGGTTGTCCCCTTCCTGCGCGCCGACGAGATCGGACGCCGTGATGACGACGCGCCTCAGGTGCGAGTTGGGATGCGCGGCGACGAGTTGTGACATCCACGGGTCGTAATCGATGCCGCTAACGATGATCGTATCGGCCTTCTCCAGCACTTCGGCCGTGTGCGGATCGACGGTGAAGAGATGCGGGTCCTGATCCGGATTGCTGAGGATGCTGGTCACTTCGACCTGATCGCCGCCGATTTGCTTGGCCACGCCGCCATAAAAGTTTTCCGCGGCCACCACGCGGAAGGTGGCGTGGGCGGGTAGGACAGCGGCGAGGAGAAGGTAAATAAAACGCATCCATGGAGAATCTACAAACGCAACAAACTTGCAAGACAAAGTTGCTTGCAGCTTGGTTTTTGCGCGGAGGGCTCGTCTGCGCCTTTCTTGTTGCCTGCATCGCCTGACGCTTTAGAAAGACGTTCACCCCGTGCAACGTCCACTTGCCATGAGAACCGCCTATTTCGGGTGCTCGCGAACGACGGCGCCACACGCTGGAATGTTCTTACTGCTGTTGGGGTGGAGCATGGCGGCTGCGCTTGCGCAGGTGCCGGCCGCGGCTCCGACGACGAATTCGCCGCCAGCGGTGGTTTACGACGCCGAGGCGATGAATTATGGCCTCGAGCAGGTCAATCAGTTTGTCAGCGACCGGCCGCAGATGGCGGCGCTCATCCATGACGACAACGCGATCGAGAACTGGGCGGTGAAAGCCTTCGCCTCGCCCGACCTCGACTTCCGGTTGGTGTGGGACAACCGGCCGACGATCAGCGGTCCCGACGATTCATCGGAAAGCAGCGATTTTCCCGATGGCATGAATCGATCCTACATTGCGATCGACGGCATCTGGAAGGGCGGGCCCAGAGCGGGCGTGAAGCGGACGGCGGAGGAGATGCTGGTGAATCTCGTCTTCGAGGTGGCCAATGCGCGGAACGGCCGTGTCCATGCCGCCCTCGATCAGCGCGCGTTGCGGGGAGAAATCGATCGCGAGGCGTTCATCGTCCAGTCCGCGCACAATGAGTTCGACGCCTGGCGCACCGTGGATGATTTCCACGAGAAGATCTGGCTGCCGTATTGCCGGGAAACCGGGACGGCCGATTCGCCTGCCCTCTGGCGGTTGAACGCGTTTGCCAACTTCGACGAGTGGCTTAAGAAGTATCCGCGCACCTACTGGTATCCGTGGCAATTTTACGGCACGCGCTACGACAAGTTGGAGGCTTTCCACTATAAGGACACGGTGGCCGCGGCAGAGAAGGGCGACGCGGCGGCGCAGGCCAAGATGGGTACCATGCTGGGTTATGTCGGCTTATTCGCCCAGAGCGAGGCGTGGTTCCTGAAGGCGGCAAACCAGGGCAGCGTTACGGGCGAAAATGCGATGCAGTGGTTCTGCTACAATGGCGTGGAAACGCCCAAGGATGACGCCCAGGCTTTCACGTGGGCGATGAAGGCGGCGCAGCAAGGGGATGTGACGGCGGAGAAAACGGTGGCGTGGCATTACCAGTGGGGTGTCGGCGTGCCGGTGGATGCGGCTGCGGCGAAGACCTGGTCGGACAAGGTCGCTGCGTCCGTCGCAAAGTAGCGAGCTAACCCTGAAGCTACCGCCGCACCTGCCCTTCGCCGCGAATGAGATACTTGTAGGAGGTCAGCTCCTCCAAGCCCATCGGGCCGCGCGCATGGAGCTTGTCGGTGCTGATGCCGATCTCCGCGCCGAAGCCGAACTCGCCGCCGTCAGTGAAGCGCGTGCTGGCGTTCCAGTAAACCGTTGCGCTATCCACTTCATTGAGATAACGCTCCGCCGTGCGCAGGTCCTCGGTGACGATGCAGTCGGAATGCTTCGAGCTATAGCGCGCGAGGTGATCGAGCGCACCGTCGAGGCCATCGACCACACGCACCGCCAGGGTCAGGTCGAGAAACTCGGTCGTCCAGTCCGCCTCGGTGGCGGGATGGACATGGCAGCCCTCGGCATATTTCAGCACCGTCTCGTCTCCGCGAATCTCGACGCCGGCCTGCTCGATCTTGAGGATGAGGTCGCCGAGGAACGTCTCCGCTAGCGCGCGGTCAACGAGCAGCGTCTCGATCGCGTTGCAGGCGCTGGGCCGCTGGACCTTGGCGTTGAGGATGATCTCCTCGGCCATCTTCTTGTTCGCATCAGCGTGAACGAAAACGGAGCAGATGCCGTGCGCGTGCTTGATCACGGGAACCTGCGCCTCGCGCACCACAGTCTCAATCAGGCTGTGGCCGCCGCGCGGGATGATGACATCGATGAGCTCCTTCTGCCGGCAGAGAAACGGAACGAGCGCGCGGTCGGTGTCCGGAATGAGCTGGATGGCGCCCGCGGGCAGCAACCTGCACTTCTGCATGGACGCGATGAGCGCACGGTTGGAGTGGACCGCCTCCTTGCCGCCGCGCAGCACCGTGGCGTTCCCAGTCTTGAGGCACAGCACGGCCGCGTCGACAGTCACGTTGGGCCGCGATTCATAGATGATGGCGATCACGCCAATGGGTACGCGGACCTTGGTGATGTGGATTCCATTGGGCCGCGTCCAGTCGCGTAGCTTTTCACCCAGCGGCTGCGGCAAACCGAGCACCTGGCGGACACCGAGCGTCATAACCGTAAGCGATTTTTCCGTGATGCGCAGCCGGTCGATCATCGCGGGGGCAAGGTCGTTCCTTTCCGCGTCAGCGATGTCCAGCTTGTTCGCGGCGAAGATTTCTTCCGCATCGCTTTCCAGCTGGACGGCAATTTCCTCCAGCATCGCGTCGATGCGCTTGGGCGGCAGCGTGGAAAGCGTGCGGGCCGCGTCGCGTGCTGCCAGACAGATGTCGCGCACGCGCTGCTCGGCAGGATTCAGGGATTCAGTGGCAGGATGGGGCACGTGCATGGAGCGGGGTTTGTAGAAGGTAGAACGGGTCGGCAGCGAAGGCAATTCTCAGCCAGCAGAGCGGTAGTTCATCGTCAAGGGACTGATCTCAATGGTAACCGGCGCTCTCCGAGCGCGGGTCGGTTGGGGACACGTTTTCTGTTCGGACCGGCGCTCGGAAATCGCCGGCTACCTGCGGAGGTCTTCGCCCGGAGCTAATCCGTCTTCCGGGCGACAAGTCCTTCGGTTGGCGCCACGCCCTACGCGTGAAATACGGTGCCGATTTCCTGCCCGTCGCAGATGTCGAGCAGCACATCCCTGCGCCGCCCATCGGCGATCTGCATGGGGATGCCCGCCGCATTAACCAGCCGGGCCGCCTTGAGCTTGCTGACCATGCCGCCGACGGAGGTCTGGCTGCGCGTGCCGCCGGCGAGCTTCTCGATCTTGGGCGTCACGCCGTGCACGTCCGTGACAAGCTTGCCCGTGCCGTCGGAATTCAGGGCCAATCCGCGGATGTTACTCAGGATGATGAGGCGCGACGCGCGGGCGAGCACGGCGATGTGGGCGCTCAGCCGGTCGTTGTCGCCGAAGCGCGCGCCGACCAGTTCCTCATAGGAGACAACATCGTTCTCGTTGAAGATGGGGATGACGTTGTCGTGCCTGAGCAGCGTCTCGACCGTGCGCTGGATGTTGGCGTAGAGCTCGCGGCTATCCATGTCGAGGTAGGTCACGAGCACCTGCGCCACGCGCGCGCCGTGGCGGCTGAAGGCCTCGTCGTAGAGGCTCATGAGACGCGGCTGGCCGAGCGCCGCGCAAGCCTGCAGCTCGGCCATCGTGGTGGGCCGTTTCTTCAGGCGGAGCAGCGACATCCCGCAGCCGACGGCGCCGGAACTGACCACGAGCACTTGATGGCCGCGACGGCGCAACTCGAAAATCTGCGCGGCCAGCTGCCCGATCTGCGGGACGTCGATGTGGCCACGCGCGTTGGTGAGAATGCCGGTGCCGAGCTTGATGACCCAGCGTGGCGCGGCCCGGCGGGCGCGGGGCTTCACAGCGGGATGAGGGGACGAAACCGCCGGTAAAGCTGGAAGGCCTTGAAGGCGTACCCGAGATACTTGCGCATCGGCTTTTTGGCCTTGGATTCCTCGTGGCGCAGCGCCTCGATGATCTTCTCACGGCTGACCGGCTCTTCCTTGGCCGTGGGCTTGCCGCGTCGCAGGAGAAGGCCGACGCCGGAAAAAAGCAGGCTGGTCACGCCCGGGGCGGCCATGGCGATCCACGGATTGCGCCGCAGGAAGCCGAAGCCCTTCAGCGCCTGCTCGCCGTACTGGATCGGCTTCTCCAGCTGATGGTAAGCTTGCGCCAGTTCCAGGCGCTGCGACTCGATCTGCGCAATGAGCACCTGCCGGCGGTGAAAGAGATCGTGCGCGAGTTTCATTTCGCAGGCGCCGTGGTGGTGACGATGGGCCGGCGCAGGCCGTCCACGTCCTTGCGCAGTTCAATCAGCGTCTGCTCCAGCAGTTTCGGCCGGTTCGCGAGCATGGTGCGCGCAAGCCCAAGACAAATCACGCCGCCAAGCAGGTACACCGCCAGAATGATCGAGAGGACCAGCACCTTTTCCGCCCAGAAGATCGCCACGATAAGCAGCATAAGGAAGAAGAAGGCGGTGGACAGGCAGATCACGCCGACCAGCCCCGCCACGACCAGCTGCGCGGCGAAGATGGCCTGCTCCTCCAGCTCGACGGTGGCGAGATCGGCGCGCGTGCAGAGCGTCGCCAGCACCACGCCGCCGAAGGAGCGGAGCGAGTTGAACAAGCTGGGGCTCGGCACCCGTTCGGCGGGATGAGTTGCGGCCATGGGGAGCCTAGTCGTCGCTGCGGCGCAGGAACGTGCCGGCCGCGAAGCCCAGGCCGAGCAGGAATCCGACGCCCGCGGCCACGCCTACGGCGTTCCAGGGATTGTCGCGCACGTAGACATCGGTCGCGGTGATGGCGGCCTGGCCCTTGTCCTTGGCTTGGGCGCTCACCTGCGAGAGCTTTTCTTGGGCGACCTTGAGGCTTTCCTGCACCTTGCCGCGGGCATCGGTGGCGCGCTCGCCGACGACGGAGGCCGTCGCCTTGAGCAGTTCCTGCACGTCCTTGCTCAGGACCTTGAAGTCTTCAACGAGTTTTTCGCGGCTGGATGAGGCATAGTTGTTGGATTCCATAAGATTATTCCTTGCAACCACTCAAGCTCACCGCCCCTCCAGAGGCAAGTGCGGATTGGCGGCCCGGAGTGGGAGCGGCGCCTGAATGGCGGGTCAGGCGAGCGGGTTGCGGCGCCTAGAGTGGCGACTGATCTACGCGGTCTTGCTTCCGCCGATGCCGTCCAGTTCCGCCAGCGTTTCGGTCGAAAGCTCCAAGCGCCCGGCCGCGAGGTTCTCGCGCAGATGGGCTATCGATGACGTCCCGGGAATCAGCAGGATGTTGGGGGAACGGTGGAGCAGCCAAGCCAGCGCCACTTGCATCGGCTGGACGCCAAGGCGTTCCGCCACGGCCGTCAGGGTCGAGGACTGGAGCGGCGTGAATCCGCCAAGCGGGAAAAAGGGCACGTAGGCGATACCCTGCCGCGCAAGATCGTCGACGAGCGCGTCGTCATCCCGGTGAGTGAGATTGTAGTGGTTTTGCACGCACACAATGGGGGTGATCGCCTGCGCCTCGGCCACCTGGCTCTTCGTCACGTTGCTCAGGCCGACGTGGCGGATGAGCCCTTCGCGCTGGAGATCGGCCAGCACGGTCACTTGTTCGCCGATGGGACCATCCTTCGGACCGTGAATAGCGCCCATGGACCGGTAGTTGACGATGTCGAGCGCGTCCAGCCCCAGGTTGCGCAGGTTATCGTGGACGGCCGCCGTCAGTTCCTCGCGCGAGATGGCGGGCTTCCACGATTTGTCCGCCGGGCGGCGCGCTCCGAGCTTTGTGACGATGACGAGCCCGGCCGGGTAGGGATGAAGCGCTTGCTTGATCAGCTGGTTGGTGATGTGCGGACCGTAGAAATCGGACGTGTCGATATGGTTCACGCCAGCCGCCACTGCCTCGCGGAGAACGGCCAGCGCCGCTTCCGGATCCTTGGGCGGCCCGTAAATGCCCGGTCCCGTGAGTTGCATCGCCCCGTAACCGAGGCGATGGACGGTCAGTGCCGTGCCCGGAAAAGTGAAGGTGCCGGCGAGCGGCGATGCGTAGTTAGCGACGGATGATGAGTTGCTCATAGCGTTAAGTTTTCACCACCTTACGCTGAAATAAAGAGAGTCCTAGTTCGGAGAATTCGAACGGTGCTTCGTTTCAGAGTTCAAGGGTCCGCAGCAAATCGCCAATTCCATCTTGTGATGACCCGCTACGAGCTTCAAAACGGCATTCAGGGTGCCGATTCGAATTGGGTCGTGATCTGGAACGGTGACGTGAAACTCGCCTCCGAGCTGGGTAGTCAGGCGAATGTGGGAACCATCCTGGCGAACCCGCTTGTAGACCATGCAACGGAGCGCCTTGACCAATCGCCGTCCGGAGACGTCCCGTGGCGTTTTCACGCCGCCATGACTTCGTCCCGCACGAAATGAAGGCGGATGACCTTGGGCATGGGTCCGGGCACTCCGTCGCCGAAGTGGCAGTGAACGGCATCCTTGATCATCGCCCGCAATTCCTCAAGCGAATCACCCTGCGTATGAATGCCGTATTCAAGAGCCGCGGCATTATAACCACCATCCACCTCGTCCTCCCGAATCTACTTCGTCTGCTGCTTCGGCCCCAGCACGATGAAGAGCTCGTCCATCTGGTTCAGGTCGGCGGTCGGCTCGATGGTGGCCTGGCGGTAAAGGCCGAAGCCGTTCTTGTAGGTCTTGGTCACGGGCGGCACGTTCACGATTTCGCCGAGGCGCAGGCCGGCGGGGAAGTAGGGCCCCAGGCCGGAGGTGACCACAAACTGGTGCTCGGCCACGCGCGAGTTCTTGGGCAGAAAGTTGATCAGGACGCGCGGCTTGGCGTCGTCGAAATTGCCCTGGCCCTGCACGA
>CAJCIA010000118.1 GCA_903970275.1 Betaproteobacteria bacterium | reverse complement strand
AGCAGACCCGCCGGCACGGTGAAGGTCAGCATCGTCGGCACCAGCAGCAGTGCGATCTTCACCGTGATCCAGATCGAGAGATCCGTGTAGAGGATCTTCTGGATCATGCGGAAGAGATCCACCGCCTCGAACATAAAGGTGAGCACGCCGACGATCGCCGCCGTCAGCAGCAGGATCTCGCGGTAGATGTAGTTATGGATCAGCGTCACGACCGTCGGCCGGAAACCGGCCATCCGCCATCTCACCGCAAAATCCGCGAAGGTAAAATCCTTTTTCCTGACCTTTGCGTCATGTGTCGCCCTATGCCTCGCCCGGGCCAAACCGCGCTGGGTTTTTGGCCGCAAAGCCCTACAAGCGAGAGGTGGAGGCGTCCCCTGATATTCTGCGGCTGTTGCGTTCCGGCGACGAGTCGGCCTGGCGCGACGTCCATCGCGAGCACTACCCGCGCCTCTGGAGCAGCGTTCAGCGCATCCTCAACAACCCGACCCTGAGCGACGACGTCGTGCAGGAGACCTTCATCAAGGCGCACCGGGACATCCACCGCTTTGCCGGTCAGTCGCAGCTCGGCACCTGGCTCTACCGCATCGCCATCAACCAGGCGCTCGACACCATGCGCAAGAAGGTTCGCACCGACCGGTGGCTCTCCTTCCTCTCCCCCATCGCCAGCGAGGAGACGAATCTCCCTCCCATGCCGGAGGGCGAGGTCGCGCCGGCCGCCTCGCTTGGGCTCGAGCGGGCCGATCTGCGTGAACGCATCTCCGCCGCCATGGCCGAGCTGACCGCCGAGCACCGCGCCGTGGTCCAGTTGCGACTGGTCGATGAGCTTAGCCTCGAGGAAACGGCACGGCTCCTGCGCTGCAGGCCGGGCACGGTCAACTCACGGCTTCATTACGCCTGCGAGCACCTGCGCCGCAAGCTGGCCCGCAAGGCCCTGGATTGACCCTCTAAAAAGAAGAAGAAAAGAAGAGATAACCCTGAAGGATTTTACCAAACCAGCGTCATAAAAGACGGACCAGCAGTTCCCGCCGAGGCGAGCAGCTGCTTTCACCATGAACGATCATCAACTTAAAGACCTGCTGCTTGAGACGGCTCCTCCCCTGCCGGGGCAGGAAGCGCGCGCCTGGCTGCGGTTGCAGGAGCGGATGCACCGGCCTGCGCCGCTGGCCTGGTTGACGTGGCGGTCGCTTGCCTTCGGTGCCGTCGGCATCGCGGCTCTTGTTGCCCTCGCCGTACACTCGGCCTTGCCGACGGCCGTCGCGCCGGTCTCAGCGTCCAGCCAGGCGCCGGGCATCTTTGCCACTGCCTTTTATTCCAAGCCCGCCCACGCCCAAGTCGTCTGGCTCAACGGCCTCGAGCCTGCCACCGACGCGCCCACCTACATGGATCGCACGGGCAGCGTGGACGAACGCGCGTCGCAACCGTCATCGCCCGACTCCCTTTAATTGTCGTGGCCGGGCGGATCAAGCCATGAGGATGACGCTCGTTCTCGTGCTGGCCGCAATGCTCGGCGGGCTGCCGCTGCACGCCGCGGGCCGACTGTGGGTCGCCCTCTATTGCGGCAACGATCATGGCCAGGGCGCGCTGGCCTCCCCCCGCATGACCGAGCGCCTGCGCGAGGTCTTTGGCTTCACTTCGTACCACCTGATGAAGGGCGAGACCGTCGACCTGACAGGCAGCGAACGCTGGGTGTTGTCGCGCAAGGATTTCTTCCTGCGCGTGCGCCCCCTGCCCTCCGCGCCCGGTGGCCTCGCCCGCGTGGCCTACGAAATCTATCGGGACGGCTTCCTTATCGCCGACGGCACCTACGTCGCCAACGAGGACACACCGCTCTTCATCGCCGGGCCCGACTTCCATCGCGGGCGTCTGATCTTCGTCCTCGAGACGAAGTAGCGGCTTACACCACGGCTACCGCGCCGCCCGCAGCTTCTGCCACTCCGCCAGGCGGGCCCGGATCTTCGCCTCATAGCCGTGATCGCTCGGCTGGTAGAAACGCCCTGGCGCAATGCCGTAGCTCTGTCCCGGTGCGATCGCATCGGGAAAATCATGGCTGTATTGATACTCGTTGCCGTGTCCCAGCTTTTTGGCCCCGGCATAGTGGGAATCGCGCAGATGCTTGGGCACCTGCACCACCTCGTCCTTCTGCACCGCGCCCATGGCTTCGGTGATGCCCATGATGGCGGAATTGCTCTTCGGCGCGCAGGCCAGGTAGAGCGTTGCCTCGGCCAGCGGCAGGCGGCCTTCGGGCATGCCGATGAATTCCACGGCCTGGTGCGCCGCGACGGTGACCGGCAGCGCCTGCGGGTCCGCCAGCCCGATGTCCTCGCTGGCCAGGATGACCAGCCGCCGCGCGATGAAGCGCGGGTCCTCGCCGGCTTCAATCATCTTCGCCAGCCAATAGAGCGCCGCGTCGGGATCACTCCCGCGCACCGACTTGATGAAGGCCGAGATGGTGTCGTAATGCTGGTCCTCGTCGCGATCGTAAAGCACCCGCTTTTTTTGCACGCACTCCTCGATGGCCGCGGCATCGATGACGATGACACCCCGCGCGTTTGCCGGAGTGGTCAGCGCAGCAAGCTCCAGCCCGTTGAGCACCCGGCGCGCGTCGCCCTCCGCCGTTGCGATCAGGTGCGCCCGCGCCTCTGGCAGCAGGTCGATCTTTCGCCCGCCCAGCCCGCGTTCCGAATCGGCCAGCGCACGGTCGATCAGATCGGAAAGCTCCGCGGTGGACAGCGGCTCAAGCTGGAAAATCTGCGAGCGCGAGACCAGCGGGCCGTTAATGTAGAAGGACGGATTGTGCGTCGTCGCGCCGATCAGCCGCACGGAACCGGACTCCACGTCGGGCAGCAGGACATCCTGCTG
Organism: Betaproteobacteria bacterium; assembly: GCA_903970275.1. Taxonomy (GTDB): domain Bacteria; phylum Verrucomicrobiota; class Verrucomicrobiia; order Methylacidiphilales; family UBA1321; genus JABDGH01. Next base: position 6,636 of record CAJCIA010000118.1, on the reverse strand, counting down.
CGCCTTGTTGAAGCGGTGGATCTCGTCGATGAAGAGCACCGTCCGTTTGCCGTTCGCCTTTCGCCGCGTGATCGCCGCACCCAGCACACGGCGCAGATCGGCCACGGAGGACTCGACGCCGTTGAGCCGCTCGAAATGGCACTCGGTCCGGCGGGCAATGAGTTCGGCTAGCGAGGTCTTGCCCACGCCCGGCGGCCCGAAAAGGATGAGCGACGCCAGCCGGTCCGCCTCGATCAGCCGCCGCAGCGGCTTGCCGGGCGCGAGGAGATGGCTCTGGCCGATGTACTCCTCCAGCGTCCGCGGACGAAATCTTGCGGCCAGCGGGGCGTCCGCCGGAGGTGCCGACGAGGCACTCGGTTCGGGCGCGAAAAGGTCGTCCATGGTTTATCCTAGCACAAAATGAGGAAGGTCTGCTGGCAAGGCGGACACGTTCGGCTCAGGTCGGCTTCCCGCATCGGCGGAAAGCACAAGGCCGAGTGGGGTTTGACGCGCGGAGGGCGGCGCGCACCTTAGTCCATGACCGAATACAAGGTGGAGAAGATCGCACGAGGAACCGCACCGCAGGAGATCCAGGAACGACTCAACGGCCACGGGAAGGACGACTGGGAACTGGTGGGCATCGACCCGTCTATAGACGGCAGCGGTTCCGTCTACATTTTTCGTCGCGAAAAGACCGATCGCAAACCCGTGCAGGGCTTTGCCGAGGCCGCCCTGAACCGGTCGCCGAAGACCGAGAACTTATAATTCGACGACAAACGCTTTTTCCCTCTCAAATCAGCCATGGGGCCCACTCCCGCCAAAACAGCAAAACGGCGATCCCCTTGCGGAGATCGCCGTTTTTGAAGAGGCGTCGGCTTACGAGTTGAGATCGTCCTTCTTCGCCTTCGTCTTGCGGGTCTTGAGCGGCTTGTCGCCGGTGCCTTCCTCGGCCTTGTCCTTTTCGGCCTTTTCCGCGGCGTGCGTCTGCGGCTCGGAATCCACCACGTAGTCCACCCACTCCAGGAAGGCGGTGGGCGCACTGTCGCTCTGGCGCGGTCCGAGCTTGATGATGCGGGTGTAGCCGCCCTTGCGGTCCTTGAAGCCGGGTGCGATATCCTTGAAGAGCAGCGAGACGGCTTCGCGTTGGCCGATCTTGGCCACGGCCAGCCGGCGCGCGTGCAGCGTGCCGGTCTTGCCGAGGGTCACGAGCTTCTCCGCCAGCGGACGCGCCGCCTTGGCCTTGGCCAGGGTGGTCTTGATCCGCTTGTGCAGGATGAGGCTGGCCACGAGGTTCGCCAGCATCAGGTCGCGATGCTGGGACGTCCGGCCCAGTTTACGGGTTTTTTTCTGGTGGCGCATGGGGTTACTCGACTTTGCCGTTTTCGCCGGCCGGGATCTCGACCAGGCCGGGCTCAAGCTTCATCCCCAGGCTGAGGCCGAGGTGCTGGAGCTTGTCCTTGATTTCGTTGAGCGACTTCTTGCCGAAGTTGCGGTACTTGAGCATCTCTGCCTCGGACTTCAGCGCGAGCTGGCCGACGGTCGTGATGTTGGCGTTGTTCAGGCAGTTGGCGGCGCGGACCGAAAGCTCGATCTCGTTTACGCTCATGTTCAGCAGCTTCTTGAGCTTGCTGTTCTCCTGGCTGACCTGGGGCTGGCTTTCCTCGAACTCGATCTTTTCCTTGTCGAAGTCGGCGAAGAGATCGAGATGATGGCGGAGGATGGCGGAGGTCTGCAGCAACGCCTCGTCAGGCGTCAGGCGGCCGTCGGTCCAGACTTCCAGGTTGAGCTTGTCGTAATCGGTGCGCTGGCCGACGCGGGTGTTCTCCACGTTATACTTCACCTTGCGCACAGGCGAGAAGAGCGAGTCGATGGCGATGACGCCGATGGACTGCTCGGCATGCTTGTTGAACTCGGCGCTGGCGTAGCCGCGGCCGACCTTGACCTCGAGTTCGGCCTCAAAGCGGCCCTTCTTGTCGAGCGTGCAGATGACTTGGTCGGGGTTGAGGACCTCGACCCCGGCGTCGAGCTTGATGTCGCCGGCGGTGACGGGGCCTTCCTTGGTCACGTTGAGGAACAGGATACGCGGATCGCGGTTGGGAAGCTTGAAGAGGACCTTCTTGAGATTGAGCACGATGTCGGTGACATCTTCGACCACGCCCGGGAGCGTGGCGAATTCATGCACGGCGCCCTCGATCTTGATGCTGGCGACGGCGGCGCCTTCCAGTGAGGAAAGCAGCACGCGCCGGAGCGAGTTGCCGAGGGTGTGACCGTAGCCGGCCTCGAAGGGCTCAGCGACGAACTTGGCGTAATTGCCCTTGGAAACGGATTCGTCTTTCGCCAGACGATTGGGCATTTCGAAACGACCGAGACGGATTGGCATCTGATTTTCTCCTTGGCTGGGTTACCCGAATGCCCGTGCTTGCCTGCACGGTCACCGGACCAACAGCCGGAATGGCGATGATTTTAAGGGCTGCCCCGCGCCGCATCGCCGGCCGGCTCGGGATCAGGCGGGCCGCCACAGGCGGACCGCAAAAAAGTTTCTAGCGCGAGTAGAGCTCGATGATCAGCTGTTCGTTGACGATCGGCGCAATCTCCTCACGGGTGGGGACGCGTTTTACTTCGCCCTTGAAATTGTCCTTATCGATGAGCAGCCACTCGGGCACGGTGGCGATCGACATGGCGGCCAGGCCGCGCGTGGCGAGCTGGCGCGAGACGGCGTTGCCGCGCACCTCGACCACGTCGCCGACCTTGACGATGTAGCTGGCGATGGAGACCTTGCGGCCGTTCACGGCGATGTGGCCGTGGTTGACCATCTGGCGGGAGGCGCGGCGGGAATTGGCCAGGCCGAGGCGGTAGACGACGTTGTCGAGCCGGGTCTCCAGAAGCTGGAGCAGGATCTCGCCCGTCACGCCGCGGCGGTGCAGCGCGATCTCGTAGTAGCGGCGGAACTGGCGCTCGAGCAGGCCGTACATGATGCGGAGCTTCTGCTTCTCGCCGAGGGCGGTGGCGTACTCGGACTGCTTGCGGCGGCCCTTGTCGCCGTGGACGCCGGGCGGATAGTTGCGGCGTTCAAGCGCCTTGTGAGGGCCGAAGAGGGCGACGCCGTAGCGGCGGCTTTTCTTGGTGCGGGGTCCGGTATAACGAGCCATGGGAAAAAGGTAGAAGTAAAAATTTAAACTACACCCGGCGCTGCTTGCGGGGGCGGCAGCCGTTGTGCGGGGTGGGCGTCACGTCCGTAATCGAGGTCACTTCAAGGCCGATGGCCTGGAGCGCGCGGATGGCGGACTCGCGGCCGGTGCCCGGACCCTTGACGCGCACGGAGACTTCCTTGAGCCCGTGGCCCATGGCCTGGCGCGAAGCGTCCTGCGCCACGACCTGCGCGACGTAGGCAGTGCTCTTCTTCGAGCCGCGGAAGCCGCACTTACCGGCGGACGACCAGCCGATGACGGCGCCCGTCATGTCGGTGATGGAAACGATCGTGTTGTTGAACGTCGCCGAGATGTGGGCGATGCCGGAGTAAATGTTCTTGGAGCCCTTCGCCTTGACGATCTTGGGCTTCTCCATGTCGTTCGGATCGAGCGACAGGCTGGTGGAAATTTGGTCGGCGGGCTTGACCGCGGCGGGAGCGGCTTCCTTCTTGCCGGATTTCTTTTCGCCGGCCGGCTTCTTCTCGGAAGCGGGCTTCTTTTCCGCGGCGGGAGCGGCGGCGGCTTTCGGCGCCGCGTCGGGCGCGGGTGTCTGGGGAGTTTCGTCTGCCATGTTCGTAAAGAGTCGGGATTAAACCTTGCCGGCCTTCGCGTCCTTGTTGCGCTGAACGCCGACGGTCTTGCGCGGTCCCTTGCGGGTGCGGGCGTTGGTGCCGGTGCGCTGGCCGCGGACGGGCAGGCCGCGGCGATGACGGATGCCGCGGTAGCAATTGATGGCCTGGAGGCGCTTGAGATTCTGCTGCAGCTCGCGGCGCAGGTCGCCCTCGATCACATACTTGTTTTCCTGGATAACCTGGATGATGCGGTTGAGCTGCTGGTCGGTCAGCGTCTTGGCGCGAACGTCGGGGCTGATCTCGGCCTGCTCGAGGATGAGCTTGGAGCGAGTCGGCCCAATGCCGTAAATGTAGGGCAGCGCGGCTTCGATGCGCTTGTCACCGGGAATGTCGATACCGAGAAGGCGGGGCATGGCGGGTGGGGATGAGGCTTAACCCTGGCGCTGTTTGAGGCGCGGGTTCTTCTTGTTGATGATGTAAACGCGGCCCTTGCGGCGGACAACCTGGCAGTCCGACGTGCGGCGTTTGACGGAGGCGCGTACTTTCATGTTTGTCTCTGTAAAAAGGGTGTTTCAACGTTGATTTTGCAGGGACAAAAAAGCCCCCGCCGGATCAAACGCGAGAGAGAGAGCCTATCGAAGCAAAAATGCGTGGCAAGCTTCTTGTGAAGATATTTTACGGTTGGCACCTTCCGGGCAGTAGGGATGCAGCTTTACTTTGGGAGGACGTGGCAAATAGCATGCGGCATGTCCTCGATTCCTAATAAGGTTGCCGATCGCATTGTAGCGGGAATCAAGAAGTACCAGCCAATCCTAAGCGACGCGAAGAGCCGCGATGTGGGAGAGGCAGATACGGTAACGATCATTCGCGACATGTTGGCGGATGTCTTTGGGTACGATAAATTCACCGAAGTTACAGCGGAACAAGGAATCAAAACATCGTCGTGCGACTTGGCGATAAAACTCAACGGCGCAATCGCAACCCTAATCGAGGCTAAGGCAGTAGGAATCGAACTAAAGGACAACCACGTTTTTCAGGCCGTTAACTACGCCGCCAATCAAGGCGTAAACTGGGTTATACTTACAAACGGCATCTGCTGGCGCGTCTACCGAGTCACTTTCGCGAAGCCAATTTCGAACGAATTGGTCGTCGACCTCGATTTCCTTGGATTAAAAGCGAAAGACGACTTCGAAACGCTGTATCTTTGGAGCAAGGAAGGTTGGACCCGTACTGCACTCGATGAGTATGAAGCGGAAGAGCAGGCGCGAAGCCCGCTTCTCATCGCAGCGACAATCCTTTCTGATCCAGTGCTGGATATGATTCGTCGGCAACTAAAAAAGGTTTCTAAGTTGAACAAGGACGCTCCCGATATTCAAATCGATAACGATCAAATTGAAAACGTTTTGAGAACATCCGTTATCAAGCGCGAGATTCTCGATGACCCGAAAGCCGCCGATGCGCGTCGAAAAGTGGCGAAGGCCAATAATGTTTCGTTAAGAAGCTCGGATTCCAAGGACAAGGAAAAAAAAGACGAAACCAGCGCCGCAGTTTCATTAACGGTGACGCCGGCAAGTGGTAGCGCTGATTCCGCGCCTCAACTCGCGCCCGCCTAGGTTAAGTAAGATAAGCTGATTACTCCACGATCCACCCGCGCGCGAGGTCGTAAGGATGAAATGCGATGGTGACTTCGTCGCCAAGCGTGGGCGTGTACCTCCGGCTCTGGCCGACAGCACGGTGGCCGTTGGGGAGTTCCACGCGGCAGGCGTTGTCGTGCATGATTTCGATCACGCGGGCGGGGGCGCGGATTTCGTCGGGATGCGTTTTTGGGATAGGATTAATATGATTAATGGGATTGGGGCGGAATTAGAATCCGCGAATCGTATTAATCTTATTAATCCTATCTGTTCCCCTCAGCGCCGCAAGGCGGCCGGCACGCCAAGCGTGGTGAGGATTTCGGGCTCCTCCTCGGTGATGAGGACGGTGTGCTCAAAATGGGCGCTCGGCTTGCCGTCGGCGGTGACAACGGTCCAGCCGTCGGCAAGCTGGCGCACCTGCGCGCGACCCATGTTGACCATGGGCTCAATCGCGATGGTCATGCCGGGTTTGAGGCGGGCCTTGACCTCGCGGCCGTAATTGGGGACATGCGGCTCCTCGTGAAGCTGGCGGCCGACGCCGTGCCCCACAAACTCGCGCACGACGCTGTAGCCGCTGGCGACAACGAACTTCTCAATCGCTTCCGAGATGTGATGGACGCGGTTGCCCGGCCGCGCCTGCTCGATGCCGATGGCGAGCGCTTCCTGTGTCTTGGCCAGCAGACGCGCGGTGGCCGCCGGGATTTCACCGACGGCAATGGTTGTCGCGGTATCGCCCACCCAGCCGCGAAGGACAATACCGATATCGAGCTTGACGATGTCGCCGTATTGCACGCGGCGCGCACCGCCGATGCCATGGACGATCTCGTCGTTGACGGAAATGCAGATGTGACCCGGAAAGCCGCGATAGTGCAGGAACGGGCTGCGCCCACCCCGGTCACTGATGAGGCGCGCCGTCAGCTTGTCGATCTCGCCCGTGGTGACACCGGGAACGACGGAAAGCGAGACTTCCTCGAGGATTTCGCGCGCCGCCCGGCAGGCAAAGCGCATGCCCTCGATATCGTCGGCGGATTTGATAGGAACACTCACGGCAGGTGGAACTCAGCGGATGATTTTGAAGAAAGGGAGAAAAAACGAAATAGAATTCTCAGGAATAGTCGGCGGTTTTTGGGCCGGGTCAACTGTGGGGAGAGGAAAGCGGGGGAGGTTGTGGGGGCCGTCGTGACGGCTGTCGTGCCGCGTTAAGCGGGTGGACGTGTTCTGCAGCGGCGGTCTGTGACCGCCCGGGCGGACATCTTGAGGACG
>CAJCIA010000117.1 GCA_903970275.1 Betaproteobacteria bacterium | reverse complement strand
CTGACCACCACGGTCAACGACATCGAGCACATCGAGTCGACGTCGCTTAACGGCGTCGCGGTGGTCAAGGTCTACTTCCAGCCGAACGTGAAGATCGACATGGCGGTGGCGCAGATCACCGCGGTCTCCCAGACGCAGCTGCGCCAGTTGCCGGCGGGCACCACGCCGCCGCTCATCCTGCAGTACAGCGCCTCGAGCGTGCCGATCATCCAGATGAGTCTCTCCAGCCCGAGCGAGTCGGAGCAGACGCTGAACGATCTCTCGCTCAACTTCGTTCGCCCTCGGCTGACCACCATTCAGGGCGCGGCTATTCCGTATCCCTACGGAGGCAAGCAGCGGCTCGTCTCGGTCGATATCGACATCCCGGCGTTGCAGGCGCGCGGGTTGACGCCCAATGACGTGGTCAACGCCATCAGCGCCCAGAATCTCATCCTGCCTTCCGGCACGGTGAAGATCGGCTCGCTGGAATACGACGTGGCGATCAATGGCAGCCCGCTCAAGGCGGATGACCTGAACGACGTGCCGGTCAAGGTGCAGAACGGCGCGATCATCTACGTGCGCGACGTTGCCCACGTGCGGGACGGTTTTTCCCCGCAGACGAATATCGTGAGGCAGAACGGCGTCCGCTCCACCCTGCTTTCCATCATCAAGAACGGCAACCGGTCCACGCTCAAGATCGTGGACGACGTGCAGGACATGATCCCGAAGCTGAAGGCCATCGTGCCGGACGACGTGCAAATCCGCACCTTGTTCGACCAGTCGATTTTCGTGAAGGCCTCGATCAAGGGCGTGTTCGTTGAGGCGACGATCGCCGCGTGCCTGACCGCGCTGATGATCCTGCTCTTCCTCGGCGACTGGCGCAGCACGCTGATCATCGCCGTGTCGATCCCGCTCTCAATCCTCTCCTCCATCATCATCCTCAGCCTGCTCGGCGAGACGCTGAACCTCATGACGCTCGGCGGGCTGGCGCTGGCGGTCGGCATCCTGGTCGACGATGCGACGGTGACGATCGAGAACATCGACAACTACCTCGAGCGCGGGGAAAAGAAGCGCGACGCGATCCTGAAGGGCGCCAGCCAGATCGCCGTGCCGGCTTTTGTCTCATCGCTTTGTATCTGCATCGTCTTTGTGCCGATGTTTGCGCTTTCCGGCGTGGCGCGATTCCTCTTCGTGCCGCTGGCGGAGTCCGTCGTGTTCGCGGTCATGGCCTCCTACTTCTTCTCGCGCACGCTGGTGCCGACGCTGGCCATGTACCTGATGAAGGACGAGCACGGAGATGAAGGCGAGGGGGATCACCGGGAAGACGGCGACGCGCACCACCAGCCGGACGACCATCACGACGGACCGGAGCACGACCAGGCGGACGACAAAGGCGAACCGCACCACGATCAGACGGAGAACGAGGAGCACGAGCAGCAAGAGGAAGAACCGCACGAGGAGGAGAAGCGCTACGGCCCGCCGCACAAGGTCCAGCCGGCTCTGCAGCAGGCCTCCATCGCGCTGCATCGCGCGACGCCGGGTAACCAGCCCGTCCGCTACGATTCAACACCGCACGAACCGCAGCAGCAGCAGGTTGGGCCGTCCGGCAAGCCGCCCGCGCCGGAGTCGCATGAGGACGGCCTGGGTCATCACGATCACGAGCAGGCGCCGGAAAACAATCCGCCACACAAGCGGGAGAAAAAGGAGCCGAAAGGCTTCTTCGGCAAGATCCAGGCGGGCTTCGAGCACCGCTTCGAGAAGGTGCGAGAGGGCTACCATTCCCGGCTGGAGCGTGCGCTCGATCACCACTGGCTCTTCGCCATCGTCTTTCTCGCGCTCTGCCTTGGCAGTCTCATCCTCGTGCCGTTTCTGGGGCAGGACTTCTTCCCGACGGTTGACGCCGGCCAGTTCAAGCTGCACATCCGGGCGAAGACCGGCACGCGCATCGAGGAAACCGCGCGGCTCTGCGACGAGATCGAGAAGTCGATTCGCGGCATCATCGGCACGCACGATCTGGACAGCGTCCTCGACAACATCGGGCTGCCCTATTCGGGTATCAATTTGTCCTATTCCAACTCGGGCGTGATCGGCTCGGCCGACGCGGATATCCAGGTCTCACTCAAGCCCGGCCATAAGCCGACGCTTGATTACCAGAAGGAGCTGCGCATCAAGCTGCCGCAGGAATTCCCCGGCACGCTCTTCACCTTCCAGCCGGCCGACATCGTCAACCAAATCCTGAACTTCGGCCTGCCCGCACCAATCGACATCCAGATTCAAGGCACCAACGTCGGCAAGAGTCTTGACCTGGCGGTGGCGATGCAGAACGAGCTCAAGCAGGTGCCTGGAGCGGTGGACGTGCACGTGCAGCAGGCTTACGACGAGCCGCGCTTCAACGTGCTGATGGACCGCTCGCAGGCCGAGCGCACGGGCATCACCGCGCAGCAGATCGCGCAAAGCGTGCTGGTTTCCCTCAGCGGCAGCTTCCAGACCTCGCCCGCCTTCTGGCTGAACCCGGCCAACGGCGTCAGCTACAACATTGCGATCCAGACGCCGCAGTACAACATCAACTCCCTCCAGCAACTGGAGAACGTGCCGGTGCATGGCACGGGCTCGTCGCAGATCCTGGCCAATCTTGCCACCGTCCAGCGCAACGCGGAGCCGGCGGTGATTTATCACTACAACATTCGCCCGGTCATCGACGTCTTCGCCAACGTGCAGGGACGCGATCTCGGCGCGGTGTCGACGCAGGTGAATGACATCGTCGACAAGCACCGCAAGGACCTGCAAAAGGGCGGCGAGATGAACGTGCGCGGGCAGGTAAAGACGATGAACGACTCGTTCGTGGGCCTGGGCGCCGGCCTGCTCGGCGCCATCGTGCTGGTCTACCTGCTCATGGTCGTGAACTTCCAGTCGTGGAGCGAGCCGTTCATCATCATCATGGCGCTGCCCGGCGCGCTGGCCGGCATTTGCTGGATTCTCTTCCTCACCGGCACGACCTTGAGCGTGCCCGCGCTCATGGGCGCGATCATGTGCATCGGCGTGGCGACGGCGAACTCGATCCTGGTCATCTCCTTCGCCAAGGAGAAGTATGCCGAGTCCGGCGACGCGCACGCCGCCGTGCTCGAGGCCGGCACGACCCGGTTGCGGCCAGTCATCATGACGGCGCTGGCGATGATCATCGGCATGGTGCCGATGTCGCTGGGCCTGGGCGAAGGCGGCGAGCAGAACGCGCCGCTGGGCCGGGCGGTCATCGGCGGTTTGATCGTGGCGACGATTGCCACCCTTTTCTTTGTGCCGGTGGTGTACAGTATCGTCCACGGGGGCAGGAAACAGGAACCGGGACGCGGGCCAAACGCCCGTCAGAGCAGGAAACCCAACGACGATACCCCGAAGGAAACGCACGGTCACCCGGCGCACGCGTAACATGGCCACGACAAACAACGGCAGCCCCGTCACCCTCCGCACCCCCGGACAGCGGAGCGTTCCTCCGCGCGCGCCCATCGCGTCCCGCCAGCCGGAGCAACGCGACAAGCGCCGCAGCCACACCTGGCTTTACCTCATCCTTTTCCTCATCGTTCTGGCCTGCATCTTTGCCTTTGTCACCTTGCGCAAGAGCAGCGACTCGGCCGCGCTGAAGAAGCAAACCCAGGAGATGTCCGTGCCGACCGTCCTGGTCGTTCATCCCGAGGTGGGCTCCGGCGAGGTTCATCTCACGCTCCCCGGCGCGGTGCAGGCCTACATGGAAAGCTCCGTCTACGCCCAGATCAGCGGCTACATCAAAAGCTGGCATGTCGACATCGGTGCGCCGGTGAAGCAGGGCGAATTGCTGGCAGAAATCGAGGCGCCTGTAGTCGAGCAAAACCTGCAGCAGGTGCAGGCCAACCTCGGCCAGGCCCAGGCGAATCTCGCGCTGGCCAAGACCACGGCCGCGCGGTACGGCAGCCTGCTGGCGACCCACGCCGTGGCGCAGCAGGATGTGGACAATCAGAACGCCAACGTGCAGGTGATGGAGGCCAACGTCGCCGCGGCCCAGGCGGGCGTGTCGAGCATCCAGCATGCGCTCGCCTTCAAGCAGGTGGTCGCGCCTTTTGCCGGCGTGGTCACCGCCCGCCGGGTAGATGTCGGGGATCTGGTGACCTCCGGCGGCGGCACTTCTTCCGCGGGCGGCACCTCCGTCGCGGGTACAACGCCGGCTTCGGGCGGCTCGACCGAGTTGTTCCGCGTGTCCCAGACTGGCACGTTGCGGGTCTACGTCACCGTGCCTGAACGCTACAGCACCGAGGTGGTGCCCGGCGTCAAGGCGACGATCAACATGGCGTCCAACCCGAACGACAACGTGCCCGGTACGCTGGTGCGGACCTCCGAGGCGATCGATCCCAGCTCGCTCACCTTGCTGGCCGAGGTGGACGTGGACAACCGCAGCGGCAAGCTCCTGCCCGGTGGGTACGCGCAGGTGCATTTCGACGTGCCGGAGGAGAATCCGCCCCTGCTCATTCCAGGCAACTCGCTCATCTTCCGCGCGCAGGGCACGCAGGTCGGTGTGGTCGGTCCGGACAACAAAGTCATCGTGAAGGACATCAAGGTCGGCCGCGACTTCGGCACCAAGCTCGAGGTGCTGGATGGCATCAGCAAGGACGACGAGGTGATCGTGAACCCCTCCGATTCCCTGAGCAACGGCCTGCAGGTTCAGGTCAAGCAACAGGACATCGAAAAGGCCGGGCAGCCACCCAAGACGCAGGGCTGACCAGCTAGTCGCGGCGGTTGCTCCCTAATCTGAGATACGTTCGGCCTGGAGCGTCGAGAGCGAAGGCGGAACCCCTCCGAGGTAGCCGCCGACCTCCGGGCGGCGGAGGGAGCATAGCGACCGGAATGCCTTTCCAGTCTCCACGAGGGTCATATCTCCCCGAGCAAGCGCTGATCTCCGACAGCCGCGCAGCGGGCTTCCTATGTTTTTCCGTCGGCGGTCATAGACCGCCGCTACAGAAGACGGCCAGCGTCTCCACCCTCGCCACCCGCAAGATTAGATTGCCGCTCTCCCCCTCCCTCGGCATCGTCGTCGAGGATTCTCGTGAAGGACCGCCCAGCCCAACAGACCGTCTCGACCCTGCCCGCCGCGGCCCTGGTCGTCTCCAACATGATCGGGATCGGCATCTTCACGTCGCTCGGCTTCCAGGTCGCGGCCTTTACCCGGGCGGATGGCAGCTCGCTCCTTACGACCGGCGTCTTTCCCATCATGATGCTCTGGCTGGTCGGCGGGGGCCTGGCGCTTTGCGGCGCGCTGTGTTACGCAGAACTGGCCACCGCCCTGCCGCGCTCGGGCGGGGAGTACAATTTCCTTTCGCGCATTTACCACCCGGCGGTCGGCTTTTGCACCGGCCTCACCTCCACCACCATCGGTTTTGCCGCGCCCATCGCGGTCAGCGCGGTGTTCTTCGGCGATTACTTTTGCCGCGCCTTTCCCGCCTGCGCGCACCTGCTGCCGCACATGAGCAACGTGCTCGCCCTCACGCTCGTTTCGTTCGCGACGCTGGCACATTTGCGCAGCATCCGCTTCTCCGGCGGAGTGCAGGAGACGACCACCGCGATCACCATCCTGCTCATCCTCACCTTTGCCTGCTCCGGCTTTGCCAAGGCCAGCCCGCAGCCGGTCAGTTTCCTGCCGCACGGCGGGGATGGCCCGCTGATCCTGAGCACGGCTTTTGGCTCGTCGCTCATTTGGGTGATGTATTCCTACTCCGGCTGGAACGCTGCCTCCTATATCGCGGGCGAAGTGCGCGATCCCGGCAAGTCGCTGCCGCGCGCGCTGATTCTCGGCACCATTTTCGTCGTCTTTCTCTACGCGGCCATCACCGCCGCCTTTCTTTACACCACGCCGCTGGCGCGGCTCTCCGGCCAGCCGGAGGTGGCCGACCTCGCCGGTGGCTACATCTTCGGCCCGACGGGAGCGCGGGTTGGCAACGCGCTCATCTGCGTAGGCCTGGTGGCGAACGTCAGCGCCATGATGTGGATCGGCTCGCGCGTCAGCCAGGCGATCGGGTCGAATTACCGCATCCTCTCCGGGCTGGCGCGCACCACCTCGCGGGGCGTGCCCTACGTCGCGCTCATCGTCCAATTCCTCATCACCGCGGTGCTTGCGCTGGGCGATCCGGCGAAGATCGTCACCTATGTGGAGTCGGTGCTCTTCTTCTGGTCGCTGCTGGCCGTGGTGGGGGTGATCGTGCTGCGGGTGCGCGAGCCGAACCTGCCGAGGCCGTACTGCACCTTCGGCTACCCCCTGACGCCGATCGCCTTTGCCTGCATCGCGCTGGTTTGCCTGGTCCAGACCTGCCTGCGGCATCCGGTGGAAACTACGGAGGGCGCGCTCACGGTTTTGATCGGCTTGCCGATCTATTGGATCGCGAGCCGTACCGGTGAAACGTCATCCCTGGGCGGCCCGCTGCCTGATCAAATCTTGTGAAATCACGCTCCTTGTTGCCGGCCCTTGCCGGGCTTCTGCTCACTTCGCTCCCGCTCTGCGCCGCTGACGGCCAGGCCGTGCTCGCCCTTCCTGCGCCTTTCCCGGATGACGTGGCCGCGCGTGTCAACGCCTCCGCGCACGGGTTGGCCGGCCTCGCCTCGCCGGGCGACGAGGAGCCGTGGGAACGCAGCCCGGACTGGCAAGCCTACCAGGATTGGATCAATGGCCGCTGGGCCTACCTGAATCGCGTCCGCCTCAACGCCATGCGGACGTGGAGCGCCAGCGCCCTGGGCGATCTGCGCCGGCTCGGCACTGTCTATTATCCGTTCAGCGGTCCCGACATTCTCTACGTCGACACGCTTTTCCCCGACTCGAAGTACCTGCTCATGGCGGGGCTCGAGCCAATCGGCACCATGCCGGATCTCGCGCAACTGCAGCAGGAGGGCCGGCTGCCTGCCTATCTGACGCAGGTGCAGCGCTCGCTCTACACCGTGCTGGCCGCGAGCTTTTTCAAGACCAAGGACATGAAGAACGATTTCAGCGGGCAGGTCGACGGTATCCTGCCCGCCATGGCCGTCTTCCTCGCGCACCAGGGCTACCGCATCGACAGCATCCGCTACGTCACGCTGCATGGCGACGGCTCGATGACCGAGCACGCTCCGGCCGGCGCCAACGGCGTGGAGATTGCCTACGACAACGGGGACCGCGACGATCCGCGCCTGGCGCTCTATTTTCAGGTCGATCTTGGCGACGACGGCGTGCGGAAAAATCCGGGCTACGTGAATCTCATGCGCCAGCTCGGCGCGGGCGTGACCTACCTCAAGGCCGCGTCCTATCTGCTCTACGACGACTATTTTTCCCGCATCCGCAGTGCGATCCTGGATGACAGCGTGGGCCTGGTGGAGGACGACTCCGGGATACCTTACAAGTATCTCGACGCGAAGTGGGAGGTCACGCCCTACGGCAACTACACCGGACCGATCGCGCTCTTCAAGGAACGTTACCAGCCGGACCTGGCCGCGTTTTACGCGAAGAACATTCCGTCGCCCCTGCCGTTTGGGACGGGATACAAGTTTGTCGCGAACCAGTCGTCGATTCTTGTCGCGCGGAAGAAGGAGTAGTTCTTCTGACGCTTTAGGGCGCCCCGTTCGCAGATAGCCGGCGACCTCCGAGGCACGAGTTAGGGCCTCAATTGCGCTTGATCGCGGGCGAACGCGGCCGATGCAAGAGGCATCGACACTCCCGCGCCATCTCCCGCCTGGACCCCGTTCAGCGCCTTGAAACAGTTGCGCGCCGCCGTCGGCCTGCCACTGGATCGCTGGCTGGCGGGGCGCGGACCCGTGACCATCATCTCGGAGGATTGTTGGGGCGGCGAGTTCTGCCGCGCCGTCGGCTGCGCTTACACCACGCCGCTGGCCGGGGCGTTCATTCTTTCCGGGGACTACTTGAGATTCCTCGAGAATTTCAACGAGCCCGACGCATTTCAATTGCGGCCGGTGGCCGGTGTGCACCCGTATCCCATCGGCTGCACGCCCTATGCGACCATCCATTTCATGCACGCGACAACGTGGGCGGATGCAGCTGCTGCCTTCTCACGCCGGACCGCGCGCCTTCGCCGCGACCGCCTTTTCTTCAAGATCGATTTCGGCAAGTCCGGCTACACGCAGCGGGACGTCGACCGCTGGAACAAGCTTAACCTGCGCAACGGTCTTGCGCTCCTGCCGCCCGGGCCGCGGATCGGTTTGGACTTCAGTCAGGTCCACCGCGGCTGGCGGATGCCGGTCTGGACCTACGATGGCGCGGCCATGTTCCATCTCAGCCGCCGCGCCTTCGATTTTCATCACTGGCTCCGCACGGGCGAGTTGCGTTGCAGTAGCTGGACACGCGCGCTGAATTTCATCTTTTGGGACCGCCTTGTCCCGTCCGAGCTGAAGCGTCAAATCAGAATGGTGTTCTTCGGCGAGGAGACTGCGGGTGCTGACCCCGCGGTCCGGCGGCGTGTTCCACTCGGTGCTCGCCGGATCAGCGCCGCGGCCCTACGTTGAGCTGGTAGATTTCCGTGGCTCGTGCCGCGGCTCATCATGGCTCTCAAGTTCCAGGAACTCGTCTCCACGCCCGCGGTGGGCGAGGCGCAAAAGCATTACTACGGGAAGGCGCGCCGCCATCTCCCGGCGCCGGGCAACGACCAGCTGACGCACGACGAGGTTGAGTTTATCGGCGCGCGGGACAGCTTCTACCTGGCCACCATCAACGACAATGGCTGGCCCTACATCCAGCATCGCGGCGGCCCCCGCGGGTTCCTGCACGTGGTGAACCCGGGCGCGCTGGCCTTCGCGGACTACACCGGCAACCGGCAGCTGCTCTCGACCGGCAACCTGGCCGCGAACGATCGCGTGGCGCTCTTCCTCATGGATTATCCCAACCAGACGCGGCTGAAGATTCTCGGCCACGCCCGGGTGGAGGACGCGCGGCTGCATGCCGACCTGGTCGCGCAACTGGCCACGGCGGAAGTCCTATCCTCGGTGGAACGGCTCTTCTTCATCGACGTGGTCGCCTTCGATTGGAATTGCCCGCAGCACATCACGCCGCGTTATACGGCGGAAGAAATCCGCGCGGTCGTCGCGCCCTTGCAGCAGCGGATCGCGGAGCTGCAGGAACAAGGGCAGGGCCGCGCAAAGTCCGATTTGGAGCCGGCCGGGCCGGGACCGCAATGAAGCGTCGCCGCGCCGCGACCCGCAGGTTCCCAATTACGGGCTTGGAATCACCTCACGCGGTCCGCAAAATCCGCGCTTCGGAATGAAGCGCTCGTTCTGGTCCCTTATCGCCGTTCAGGTTCAGGTCCTGCTCAACGATAACGCGGCAAAGCTGATGCTGATGGCGCTCGGGGTGGCCGTGGCGCCGGAGCTCGTGGCCGGCCCGCTCCAGCACATGACGGTTCACGGGCACGCCATCGTCAGCGCGGCCAGCGCCGGCGATCCCGACACGCAGGCCAAGCTGATCAAGACCACGCTGGCCACGCTGATCCTCCTACCCTTCGTTCTCTTCTCGCCCGTGGCCGGGTGGATTTCCGACCGCTTCGCCAAGCGCGACGTCATCGTCCTGACCATGTGGGCGCAGTTCGCAATCATGGCGTTCATCCTCGTCTCGCTGATCTTCCATCTGCTCTGGCTGGCGATCTTCGGCCTCTTCATGCTGGGGATGCAGTGCGCGATTTTCTCGCCCGCCAAGCAGGGCATCATCAAGGAAATCGTTTCGCCGGCGAAGATCGGCAAGGCCATCGGGATCGTCGAGGTCACCGCCATCGCCAGCATGCTGCTCGGCGGCCTGGCTGGCGGCGCGATGTTCGACTTGAGCAAGACCTGGCTCGACACCTACTGGCACGCTGCGCAGGCCACCATGTGCGTGCTGACCGTGCTCGCGCTGGCCGCGCTGGTCGCGGGCTACCAGATCCAGCCCACCTCGGCCCACACGAACCAGCCATTCCGCACCGAACTCCTATGGGAACACTTTGGCCAGTTGCGCGACGTGTGGTGCGATCCGCCCGTGCGGCTATGCGTGCTCGGCATCGCGTATTTTTACGGGCTGGCCGGCGCGCTTTACCTCACGCTCTTCGAGGTTTCCGCCTCCATTCACTTGAACGGACTCGGCACCGCCTCGCAGACCGGGGAGTACGCCGCGACGCTGGGGGTCGGCATCATCTTGGGCAGCTTTCTGGTCACGCGGCTGACGACGCATCAGGTGGAAATCGGGCTCATTCCCATCGGCTCGCTCTGCCTCATCGGCGGCGCACTTCTCGCCGGGTTCAGCGATCCGCGCGGGCTGCTCTTCCTAGCCGCGCTCTTCGGCATGGGCGTGGCCGGGGCTCTCTTCGTCGTCCCGCTCAACGGCCACTTGCAGGAGCTGGTCGAGCCGGCGCGACGAGGACGCATCCTCAGCGCGAATAATCTTTTCGTGAATCTCTTCGGCATCTTTGCCGTGGCCGTCCAGTACATCATCACGGCCAAGTTCAACATCTCGCCGCCGCACCAGCTGCTGCTCTACGCCGTGCCGACGCTGGTGGTGACGGTCATCATCATCTTCCTCACGCCGGAAGGGCTGCTGCGGCTCGCGCTTGGTTTGCTGGGGCGCATGGCCTATCGCGTTACGCCCATGGGGCTGGAAGCCTTGCCCGCCACCGGAGGCGTGCTGCTGCTGCCGAACCACATCTCCTACATCGACGTCGTCGTGCTGCAGCTGGCTTGTCCGCGCCCGATTCGCTACCTGGTCTACGACGAGATTTACCAGGTGCGCATGCTGCGCTGGGGCATGCGGCTGCTGGGCGCAATTCCCGTCAGCCCGAAGCGCGCGCGCGCGGGCATTGAGACGGCGGTCGAGGCGCTGGCCAAGGGCGAGGTCGTCTGCCTCTTCCCCGAGGGCGCGCTCACCCGCACGGCCACGCTGCAGAAGCTCAACCGCGGCTACGAGCTCATCGCCCGCAAGGCCCGCGTGCCGGTCATGCCGGTGTGGCTGGAGAACGTTTGGGGCTCGGTCTTTTCCTATTACGGCGGCCACTTTTTCTGGAAATGGCCGCGACTCGTGCCGCTGAAGGTGTGGATTTATTTCGGCGCGCC
>CAJCIA010000116.1 GCA_903970275.1 Betaproteobacteria bacterium | reverse complement strand
CAGCAACGCCTCGATCCGCCGACGGTGCGCGGACCCGGGGTGAGCCTCGATGAAGCGCGCTCCCCGCTCCTTCGCCTCGGAGGCGCGGCCGAGCTTCAGCAACGCCTGGATGGCCACGGAGCGGCCCGCACCGCCGGCACCGAGCAGCAGGATGCGCAGCTCGGCGGGGCTGCAGTCGAAGGCCTCGCGCAGGGCGCGGCTCCAGCCGATCCCGTCCGTGCTGTGGCCAACCAGCGTCCCGTTTTCGTTCACCACGGTGTTGACCGCGCCGAACTTCTCCGCCGATTCCGCCCGGCGATCGCATTGCTCGAACATGCGGACCTTGAGCGGCACGGTGCAGTTCCAGCCGCCAAAGTTCACCGCGCGCAGGTGGCCAATGGCGCCGGGCAGCTTTTCTTCGGGCACCTCGATGCGGTAATAGCGCGCCTCAAAGCCGAGGTGATCGAACGCCGCCTGCTGCATGAGCGGCGAAAGCGAGTGCGTGATCGGGCTGCCGAGCACGGCGTAGGGCGTCGGCTTCGAGGGCAGGGTGAGAATCTGCGAGTAATTCACCGGCCTAAAAGCTTAGCGGTCGGGGTGAGGGGATTGTCGAGCGCGGTCAGATTGCGTGGCAAGCGAACCACCGGGGATTCCAGCAGGAAGACGTGAAGCGGATAAAGACATGAAGATGTTCTGTGGGAACGAAGCGAGGGCGCTTCATGCGAGGTTGTCGGATCAGACACACGCCTCGATGCGATGTGAAGAACGAAGGCGCCAGAAGGGTGGTCGGCGTCGGGCCGACGCCGGCGACCTGGGCTCCAGCGGGACGGCCCTAGCGTGTGGGAGAGAGTGTCTGATCCTTCGACAGGCTCAGGATGACCGCATCTTGACGAGAGGATCCGTCCGCAACTGACCGCCGCCGGGGACAACGGCGGCTACCACGCTGGCCTAGGCGGCGCAGAAATTGCGGAAGCGCTGCGCGTCGACCGTGTAGGTGGGGAAGAGTTTGGCCATGTCGGTCGGGGAGACGCCGAAATGGCGCGCCACGATCTCGCCAAAGACGTCACGGAAATCGGTGGTCACGGCCAAGTCGCGGTTCTGGAACAGCTTGTCGGGCGCGAGGGTCGGCCAGTCGCCGTAGACCTTGCCGCCCTTGATGCTGCCGCCCATGGTGAAGAAGCAGGTGGCGTGGCCGTGATCGGTGCCGCGGTTGCCGTTCTGGTGCACAGCCCGGCCGAACTCGCTCATGGTCACGACGACGACGTCTGCCATGCGGTCGCCGAGGTCGCGATGGAACGCGGCGAGCGCGTCGCCAAAGCCCTTCAGGCGCGTGGCGAGCTGGCCCTTGTCGTTCCCCTGGTTGGCGTGGGTGTCCCAGCCGTCGACTTCCGCAAAGGCGATCTTCACGCCGACCCGCGCCTTGATCAGCTGCGCGATCTGCCGCAGGTTGCGGCCGAAAGTGGCCTCCGGATAAACCGCGCCGTTGGACGGGCGATAAGGGACGTTGCGGGTCTGCTGCAGCAGCGCCAGCGCGTCGAACGATTCCTTGGCCGTACCGTGCAGCACGGTGTCCACCGCCGAGCCGTACATGCTCTCGAAGCCATTGGACGTCCCGGTCGGCCCGGCGAGCATCGTGCCCGCGTCGCCGTTGAGGCCAAAGGTGTCGAGATCGCGAATGGCCAGCGCGTCCTCCTCGCCCTGCAGGCTGCGCGGGATGACGGAGGTCATGGAGATGGCGTCAAAGGCGGTGCGTGGATGGGCGCTATCCTCCGGGCAAGCGGCCACGAGCCGGTTGAGCCAGCCGTCCTGCACGCCGCACGGCTCGTCCACGCCCGATTCCATCAAGTCCTGCGAGTCGAAGTGGGAGCGCGAGGAGTTGGGCGAGCCGCACGCCTGGATGGGCGCCAGATGGCCCGCTTGGTAAAGCGGCAGCAGCGCGGCCAGCGAAGGATGCAATCCGAAGTAGCCATCGAGATCCAGCGCACCGGCGTCGGCGGCAGCCTGGGAAGGCCGGGCGATGCTGATCTCCTGCCGGTTCTGGTAATAAAAGGGATCGCCGTGAGGGACGACCATGGAGAGGCCGTCGACCGCGCCGCGCTGGAAGATGCAGACGAGCACCTTGTCGTTGTTCAGCGTGGATGCGCCGAGATCGGCCGCAAGCGCCGCCTGGCGCAGGAAGGGCAGGCCGCCAAACGGGCCCGCGCCCGCACAGAGGAAGGCCATGGCGCCCGACTTGAGAAATACGCGACGATTCACATTCATGGGATGCTTTCTTTATTTCCGCTGGAACTCGGGCGAGCCGAGGATGAGGGCGATGAGCTTGTTGGGATTGACGGTCTGACCTTCGCCGGGCGCGGGCACGGCGGCCTTGACCAGCACCTGCCGCGTGGCGTCGGTGATCTGGTTGTTGAGCAGCACGGCCACGGCGCGATCGAGGATCTTTTCGGGATGGTCGAGATCGATGCCGGCGAGGATGGTCTGGGCGTTGAACTGCACATCGCTAATTTGCTGCTGCGTGAGGGCAAGGGCGAAGTTGAGCCGCTCGATCAGCGCGCCGGGTGAGACCCATTTCTTCGAGTTCTCGCCATAGCCGGTCGGCGGCGTGCAGGCGTAGAGCGGCTCGCCCAGCTCCACCACGTGCCAGTTGAGCGACTGCTTCTTTGCCTGGGACAGCCGGTCGGCGGCCTTGGCGCGGCCGAGCACGGCGGCACCCTCCGTGGCGGGAACGAGCGTGCCCCAGGGCTGCGGCAG
>CAJCIA010000115.1 GCA_903970275.1 Betaproteobacteria bacterium | reverse complement strand
GTGTGCTCTTCCGATCTGGGATCGACCGGTGCCTGCGCCGTATTTTCGCCGGCAATGGTCAAGCGCAGCGCGCTTTCCCCCGGCATCGCCAGGGTTGCAAGAATGGTGGGGAGGAAGGTCGCTCCAGCATAAGCCGACGACGCCGAGGTAAAGGTGGACGCCGGGGTCCGCTGCTGCGCGCCGGCCACCACATTGCCCGTCAGGTTGCCGTTCAGCGCGAGCGCAGGGGCTCCGATTAAAAGCGCGCCGCCACTGCCGCCCTGGACATACCCGGGATCGTACTGCGTCCCGTTATAAACAGGACTGCTGAAGACCTGCGAAAAGCCATACTTCGGCACGCTGACCGTGAACCCGTTGCCGATCTCGCTATAGACCAAGTTCGGCGTGGCCTGGGAAATATCGATGAGCTGGCCATTCGCCGACACCACGTTCGTCGCCTGCACCGTGGCGCCTTGATAGTTGATCCAGCCTCCCGACACGTCGACCGTGGCGCCTGTTCCCACGGAAACCGAGTTGCCCGCCGTGATCGACACCGTGCCGCCCGCCGTCGTCAGTTCGCCAATGTCATGCTGGACGAGGTTGACGTATCCGGACGCATCCGCGAGCGGCGTGCCAATGTAGGCCGTGCCGTCGTAAACGCCGATGTCACGCAGGTCGACGTAAATGGTTTGGCCGCGCAGGGCGCCGTCCTGCTGGAGCGGGGAGTTGGCCAGTTCGCTCCCGAGCAACTGCACCGACACGATGTCCTCCGCGACGGAGGCGTTTACATTTTCCGTGCCCGAAACGTCGATGACGGAATTCGGGTCAAGCGTGACCTGACCCGTGCTGCTCGAAAAGATTTCGCTTCCGTTGGCGAACGCCCATTGACCCGCCGCCAAGGTCACGCCCGCGGTCAGCGGCGTCCCCGTCAGGCCCAAAGCAGGCTGGCTCGCGTTGGCCGGGAGCGCGGCACTCGGCGCTTCCAGCATCGCGCCCGAGCCCATGTCGATCGAATTGCCCTGCACGTTGACCAGCGACGACAGGGCCAGCTTGGTTCCCACCACCGTGTCGGGACTGCCAAGATCCGGCGTCAACGCCGTCAGGCTCATGGTACCGAAGGAAACCGTGCCGGTCTGCGTCGGATACAGCCCGGTTGCGCCGGAAAAGTTGTTTGCTCCAAAGATGAAGACTTTGGAGCCGTAATCCGCCAGCAAGTCGACCCTGCTGTTGAGATTGACCGAGGTCGAGAGATCGATGGTCCCAAACTGATCAACCGTTGATCCTGTCATCGTCACTTCCGCTGCGGGCGTGGCGCTGGGCATGCCCGACGCATCGAGTGTTCCGATGAAGCCGGTGTTGCTGGCGGTGCCCGTGCTGAAGGCCGGGTGCGCGACCGAAGGATCGGTCACCGCGCCCACGTAGGTATCCAGCCCCCGCAGGCTGGGATCGTTCGCGTTGTGCGCGACAAACCCTACCTGCAGACCCGCCGCGAGAATCGTCTGGCCATCCGGCGTGGTGATCGTGCCGCCATTGCTGACGTTGGGCCCCACCAGCGCAATTTTGCCCCCGGTATTCTGCGTGGTGGCGGGACTTGAAAGTGTGGCCCCGGGCAGCACTGCGACATCGCCATCCGAGCCCGAGGCCGGCAGCAGGCTGAGGTTTCCCTGGCTGTCCACGTGCGCCACGATGCCGCCCGAGCTGCCGTGAGCCCCCGGCGCCGGCGCGGTTTCCTGCGGCTGGAAGGCCGCCGTCGGCCCCTGCGTGCCCGCGGCAATGTCGAGCTGCGAGAAGAGGAACTGGTCATCGGGATTATTAAGCAGGCCGTTCTGCACCAGATTGTTGTTGATCGGCAAGGATGAGGCGACGAGCGCACCCAGGTTGATTTGCGAGGAGCTGCCGAAAAGAATGCCGTTCTGGTTGATCACGTAAACCTGCCCGGGCGCCTGGATGGACCCAAGGATCTGCGAGGGCGCGATGCCCGCGGCGACCTTGTTGATGGCAACCCAATTCGCCACGCTCGAGCCACCAAGGCTCTGGTCGAAATCGAGCGTCGTGTTCTTCCCAATATTGAAAGACTGCCAGGTGAGCAAGGCCTGCTGGGATGTTTGATCGATCGTCACCGTGGTCGAAGGCGTGCTCTGTCCCGCAGCGGGCGCGTAGGTCGCCTGCGAAATCCCGCCCACTCCCGACCAGGAGGCAGGCACGTTTGCCGTTGCAGTGGTTGCCGTGGGGTAGGCGTAGGTGGAAACGCTGGCCGGGATGTTCGAGCCCGCGGCAAAGGTCACCGTCCCCCCCTTCGTCAGGCTGATCGTGCTGCCGGCCGGGACAGTGACGGCGACACCGCCCGTCAGCGGCGTGATCGTGCCGCCGGTGGTGATGCTACCCACCGTGCCAGTACCAGAGACGGTGATCTGGCTGGCGGCCCCGACAGAAGGAGGAAGGGTCAGCGAGGTCCCAACGCCAAGCGTGACGGTGGCGCCGCCGCTGCCGTTGGCGGCGACCGGCACGGGGATGGCGATGTTCCGCGGATCGGCAGGATCAACGCCGGCAACACCGGGCACCAAGCCGCTGCCGATCAGGCCCCGGCTATCGGTGACGTTGCCGGCGAGTCCGTTGGGTACGTCGGGCAGTGGCTGGGCGACCGTGCCGAGATTGTTGGCCGCGCCGGTCTGGAAGGAAAGATTGCGCGCCGCGTTCTGGGCTGCTGCCTGCGCCTGAATGGCCTGCAGGATGGCCAGCGACCGTTGCATGGAAATCTGCGCGCGTTGCGCCATGACGGCGGCTTGCGTGGCCTGGGCCGTGGAGGTGGTCGCGGGGGTCACGGTTTGGGAACCGGCGGCGCCCGCCGCTCCAGGTGCGTTGGCGGCGACACCCCGGTTGAGGTTGCCCGCGTGCACGGGTTGTAGCGCAAACGCAGCGCTTATCAGCACGGCAACCCCGACGCACCACGGCGTCCGGGTCGATCGCCGATGAAGGGGTGCGTTCATGAGAAAGGGAATGGGTATTTTACGTCAGCCCGGTCCGGAACCTAGTCCCGGGAACGCATTGTCATGTGAAGATCGTGTTACGGCGTTGACGCCGCAGAAGTGGGCTGGGTCGTGGCGGCAGTCCTCTGTTCCTCCGCAGCCGAAGAAGCCGGATGCGCCGCGGAAATCTGGCCCGAAACGACGCGCTGATCCGCGATCTTGTCGCGATAATCCTGAACCAGTTCCTGCAGCTTGACGCGGCTAAGTCCGGTAAAGGGCTCCTTGGCGGCAAGCGCCTCGCCCAGGCCGTAGTTTTCGTACCGGGTCAGAATTTCGTTCCCCAGATCGTAGAGCGCGATGTTCTTGCGTTCCCGGTCGTCGATCATGCGCTGCAGGACGATGACCTGGCCGGCAAGTTGGGCCCGGGCCGCTTCCTTATCCTTCGCCAGTTGCGCGTACTGCTTGTCGTCCTTCTCCCAGGCCGCGAGCGCGTCGTTGAGCTTGCCGATCTGCGTGACCTGATCGGCGTTTTGGGACTTGAGATCGGCAATCGCCTTATCGGAGGCCTCCTTGTCATCGGCGCTTTGCTTCGTGAGGGATGCCACCTGGGCGGTGAGCGCGTCGATCTTCGCCTTCAGGGCGGCGTTATCCTGATCGCTCTGCGCCTGGCTGGCCTGCAGCGTCGCCACCTGGCCCTGCGCATCGCGCAGCTGGAGCATGGTGTTGCGCAGGGCCTCGCGCAGCTTGGTCTCGGCGCTGTCTGCCGTGGCATCCTGTGCCCACGTGTTGTGGGAAAGGAGGAAGAAACCGGCAGCCAGGGCCAGGCCGAGTGGAAAAAGGAAGCGTCGCGTTCTCATGGGAAGGTTAGAATTTGGCATTCAGGTCGATCTGCAGCGTGTCGTCGTGCAGCGGCGGCCCGACGATGGAATCCGCGCTCAGGAAACGGAGGCTGGCCCAGACCCGGGAGGTGATGCCCAGATTTCCCCCGACGATGTAGCCGTGCAGATTGGTGCCGGTGAGATAGCCGCCGAAGTCGGCGTCGTCAAAGCCGTCGACCACCGCGTCGGACTCGAGATAGCGATAGGTAAGATTAAGATTCCAGTCCCAGAGCTGCTGCAGGAGCGGATGACCCACCGTCAGGCGGACGTTGTAGCCCTGGTTTCCGCCCGCGTAAGTGCCGCCGTTGTTGTTGTTCTGCGGGCCGGGCAGGATGGGCGGGCCGCTGTTCTCGATGGCACTGCGATCGAAGGCGACGTTGTCCACGAACTCACCCAGGAGCGAAATATGGATGGGATCGAAATGGCTGTAGTCGAGCTGACCGGTGAGCGCGAGCTCCTGGAATTTCGACGCAAGGCCGAAGTATTCGTAGACCGGAGTCGGCGTGGTGAGGCCGGGATCGAGCACCACGTTGCGCAACGCAATATACGTGTTGCCATGCTGGGCAAAGGCCGGCCGGCTGTCGTCCGTATTGCCGTTAAAGTTTGTGCCGTACGCGGCGAACTCGTCCTGGGAAATGGGATCGGAAACCTTGCCCTGGATATTCTCAAAATCATAAAAGGCCACGGCGCCCTTGAAGTTGAAATCCTTGTTGATCACCCAATTGACGCCGCCCTGCGCCGCGTAGAGCCACTTGTCCTCGCTGCGGTAACCGTTCCCGGCCACGTTCGAGTTCGTGCCGAAATTCAGGTCGGTGTTGTAGACCGGGAAGGCCCCCGCCACGGCGAACGGCGTCACGCCGTCGGCCACCTGGAAGTTCCCCCGGACCATGGCGCCATCAAACGCGATGTCGTCCGCCCAGATCATGCTGCTGCTGAAGAAGGGATTGTCGAACCGCCCGATGCTGGCTGAAAAATCCTCTTCCGGCTTTCCGCCCCACTCGTAGCGGAGAAAGGCACGGTCGAGCCAGATTTGGTATTTGCTGAAGTCGCCGCCCTGGTTCTGGGTGAAGCTGTTCACACCGCCCAGAGTTTGGTTCTCCGAGACCGGCTGGTTGTCGGAGCCGGTGCCGAGGCGCATGCCGACGGTGAACCCTTGAGTCAGATCGATCTCCGCACCGATCCGGGCACGCAGCCGGAAGCGGTCGCGGTCCTCGTCGACATTGTAGGTCGGAATCAGGCCGCTGCGTTGCGTGCCCGTATTGATGTCGAAGGCAGAGCCGGTGTTGATGGCGTTGAAATTCACCTGCTCGCCCGTGGCATTTCCATCGGGGAAATAATCGCCCTCGTAGCGCGTGCGGATGTCGCCGGTGATGCGGAAGCGATGCACCCAATCGGGCACATCGCTCTTGGTCGTGAGCCCCTCCTCGCGCGCCTGCTGCAGGACGTCCGCGGTCACCTCGTCGCGGATTTGGTTGCGCACGACTTCCGGCACGTAGGCGACGTCGACCGAATCGCCACCACCACCACCCGCGGGCGCGGGCGGGGCATTCAGCATGCCGTCGACGTCGGAGCCGGTCGGGACCGGCGCGCGCGCGACTGCCGTCGTCTGCTCGGCACTGGCTTCCTTCTGCGCTTGCTTGACCAGGTCGGCCGCGTCCTCCTTCGTCAGCAGGCCGCGCTTCACCATCAGCTGGATGAGATGGACCGTGACGTTGGCTGGGCTGGGCGCGGCGGCGACGGAAGGTGCCGGCGCAGAAGGCGCCGCCGGGTCCGCATTCGATGTGGGCGGGACCATGTCGGCGGCGTCGACCACGGCCGGCCCGGAAGGCAGCGGCGGCGAAAGATAGGGACCAGCCATGACCGGCGCAGGAGCAAGCGGCGGCG
>CAJCIA010000114.1 GCA_903970275.1 Betaproteobacteria bacterium | reverse complement strand
GTCCACGCTGGCGGGATCGGCCTTCCACTGCTGGTAAAGCGATTCGAGCTCCCGGCCATTGTCGGCCGCGGCTGCGTCCGTGCGCGAGGCGCCGGTGAAATCGGGGGTAAGCGACACCCCGTTGGGCATGACTGTCATAGGATCGGATAGCGTAAAGGAAGAGGGCCGCTCTGGCAACCGTGGGTGTTAGGATGGTTTAAAGGAGTTTGGCAAGCAAAGCACGCCACTGTAGCGGCGGTCTATGACCGTCGCATTCTGCGCGCCCGGAGCGCGCCCCTTGTGGCTACGCTTCTCGCCTGCTCGTGACGTTCACCGGGTGGAGCTCACTCGTACCTTAAAGCATGCCGCTCGCCCTGATACGGCCATTGCTCGGGCACTGAGGCCAGGCCTTCCTCCACAGGATTCTGTCGAACATAGAGCCATTTCTCTTCATGGGAAGAATCAGAACGCAAAACATGATCAAAATACCCTTTCTGCCAATGAGGGGATTCCACCGCGCAGGCTCGCAGCGCCTTCGAAAGAGCATTTTTCAGCGACTTCATCCAGCCGGACAGATCAATCTCATCAGGAAGAGCAACGAAAAGATGCAGATGATCAGACATGATGACATAGCGGCCGACATAAATGCTCCGGGTCTCCGCTTCGATGACGAAGGCCTGGAAAGCTTCATGCAGAGTTGGGTTAGCAAGTAGCTTGCGGCGGGAGTGGGTCGAGCAGCTGATGTAGTAAATCGGGTGGTCGCGATAAACACGATCAAGGCGAGAAAGTCTCTCTTTCATTCCGCGAGAAGCGTAGCCACAGGGTGCGCGCTTCCGCGCGCAGAATGCGACGGTCATAGACCGCCGCTACAGTTTAGGGGGTGGGCGCTGCCGGCTTGGGCGACGGGACGATCTGGTAGAACCGCAGCGCCTCGATGCGGCTGACCAGGCGGCTGAGCGGGTAGACGCCGTACTCCGGCGGCCGGGCGGGATCGCGGATGAGGTAATTCCAGCCCTGCTTGCCCACCACGACCACAAAATGGGTCGTGCCGTTGCGCAAATGGATCCGGACGATCACCGGGTTGCCCTTCCGGATGTTGTCGTCCAGCAGCTGGTAGGAGGGGTAGTCCTCGTAGGCTTTCTGCACTTGCTCACCCGTCACGCCGGAGACGCGTTCCCACACGAGCCAGCCGTCGCCCACGTAGCCAAGGTGGGTGGTGAGGTAGGCGTTGAGCCGCTGCGGGTCGGTATCCACGCCATAGGCGCGCAGGACCATGGCGGCGGAGGTGACGGCGCACCCGGCCTGACCCAAGGTGTCGATGGTGTTGCCGAGAAGCTGATCGGCCCAATGAGGATCGTTCTGCTGCAGAGCGGGCACAGGGATGACCACGCGGTGGATGAAATACCGACCGCCCCAGGAGGAGATCACGTGCGGCCAGCGGAACAGGGCCGGCACGCCAAAGGCCAGCAGCGCCAGAATCGCCAGCCCGGTCAGCCAGACCTTGCCGCGGCCGATTTCCCAGGGGTAGGGATCGCGCGGCGGCGGCCACACCGGGCTGAGCTGCGCCAGGGGGACGGTTTTTTCCGGCGCATGCATGGGGTCGAAGCTTATCCCGGTCGCATGGCGGGAACAAGGCGGGTCGGCAGAATAAGCGGGCAGCCTAGTCGGCGGTGGCGGCGGTCCGGGGCCGTCGAGGACTAGGCAAACACGTCCAGCTCAGGCCTGGCGGTCATAGATTGATCCTTTGGATCTCTGCAAATGAGATAGCCAACTATCTATTGCGCTGCCGCGCAGGATCGCCGCGTCAGAAAGACGTCCTTGCAGCGGAAACGTGTGGAAACGAAAGGCCTCGGTGGTAGCCGGCGATGTCCCCATCGCCGGAGGCCGCAGCAGCGGCCGGAATGCAGCTGCTCGGCGGACGCGCTTCGATGGAGAGAAGGATGTGCTTCTTCCGTTCCGCTCGCTTTGCTCGCTCCGGCGCTCGGAGATCGCCGGCTACCACCGAGCGTTCCTCTTCGCCTCCGGATGAGCGACCAATGTCTCCTGTAGCGGCGGTCTATGACCGCCGACGGACGAGCAACACGCGTCCTCTTTCCTCGGCGGTCACAGACCGCTGCTACAGTAAACCGCGTCTCGACAGCCCGCGTGCGAGTTACAACCATTCCCACATGGCCCCCCTTTTCCTCCTCGGTGCCACGGGCGTGGGCAAGAGCGCGGTGGCGATGGAACTGGCGCGGGCGCGGGGCGCGGCGATCCTGTGCCTGGATGCCCTGCAGGTGTATCGCGGGGCGGAAATCGGCGTGGGCAAGCCGACCGCGGCGGAGCGCGCGGAGATCCCCCACGGCGGGCTGGACCTTGCGGAATTCGGCGAGGCCTTCGACGTGGCGCGATACGTCGAGCACGCGGCGACCTTCCTGGCGGAGCAGGCGGCGGCGGGCCGACCCGTGATCGTGGCGGGCGGGACGGGGCTTTATTTCCGCGCCCTCACGCGCGGGCTGTGCGAGGCGCCACCGACGCCGGTCGATTTGCGCGACGAGCTGGCGACGATGTCGCTCGAAAAACTGCGCGCGCGGCTGGAGAAGGTCGATGCACCGATGCTCGCGCGGGTGGAAACGAGCAACCCGCGGCGCCTGGCCCGGGCCATCGCGGTGAAGGAATCGACGGGCCGCTCGCTCGCCGCCTGGCAGGAGGAGACGACGGCGCCGGTGGTCCGCGACTTTCGCGCCTTCTGGTTGCAGCGGTCCAAGACGGAACTGGATACGCGGATCGAGGCGCGGGTCGACGCGATGCTGGCGGCCGGGTGGGTGGAGGAGGTGCGCGGGCTCATGGCGCGGCATGGGCTCGAGGCCGTCGAGCGCTTCCCCGGCATCGGCTACCGCGAGATCGCGCAGGCGCTTAAAGAGGAGCCGGCAAACGCCGGGGGGAGAGTCAGCGATTCGCCGGTCGCGCCCGACCTCCCCTCCGGAAAGTGGAGCGTGGTGGCCCGTGACATTTCCGTGGCAACCCGCCAGTACGCCAAGCGCCAGTTGACGTGGTTTCGCCGCGAGCCTACGCTGGTGCCAGTGATACTCTCCGGCGCCGCGACTGTTCCGCCCGCGCTGATCTCGTCTTGAAAGCAACCGTCTCGACCTCCGCGCCCGTCAACGAGCGCACCTTGCTTATCGGCCTCGAACGGCCGGACGACAGCAAGTGGGACCACGCGGAATCGTTGCAGGAGCTCGGCGAGCTGGTGAAAAGCGCGGGCGGCGAAGTCGTCGACACGCAAATCCAGCGGCGCCACTCGCCCACCGCGCCCTTTTATATTGGCAAGGGCAAGGCCGAGGAACTCGCGCTGCTCTGCGGCAAGGAGCGTGTCGGCACGGTCATCTTCAACGACGAGCTGAGCCCCGCGCAGAGCCGCAACCTGGAGAAGGTTTTCGCGCGCAAGATTCTCGACCGCACGCAACTGATCCTCGACATCTTCGCGCAGCGCGCCAAGTCGCGCGAGGGCAAGCTGCAGATCGAGCTGGCCCAGCTGCAGTACCTGCTCCCGCGCCTGACTGGCATGTGGACCCACTTGTCGCGGCAGAGCGGTGGCATCGGCACGCGCGGCCCCGGTGAAACCCAGCTGGAAGTCGACCGCCGCCGCGTGCAGGAAAAGATCGCGCGGCTCACGCGCGAGCTGGGCGAGGTTCGCCAGCATCGCAGCACGCAGCGCCAGGGCCGGATGCGGCAGCACTGGCCCATCGTCTCGCTCGTCGGTTACACCAACGCGGGCAAATCGACGCTGCTCAACCGCATGACCAGCTCCGAGGTCTACGCGGCGGACAAGCTTTTTGCCACGCTGGACCCGACCACGCGCCAGTTCACTCTGCCCAACAAGCAGAAGATACTGCTCACCGACACGGTCGGCTTTCTCAAGCAGCTGCCACATCACTTGATCGAGTCGTTCAAGGCCACGCTGGAGGAAACCGCGGAGGCCGACCTGCTCCTGCACGTGGTCGACCTGAGCCACCCGCTCTTCGAGCAGCAGATGACCGCCGTGCAGGAGGTGCTCGAGGAGCTCAACGCCTGGGGCAAGCAAATGATCGTCGTCTTCAACAAGATTGACCGCGTGGAAAACCCGGCGCTGATCGAGCAGGTGCTGCGCGATCATCCCGGCAGCGTCGCCATCTCCGCTGCGACGGGCGAGGGCCTGCCGGAACTCTTCAGCGAGATCGAGACGCGCCTGAAGGCCTGGCGCATGCGCGTGAAGCTCGTGCTGCCGAACCATCTCACCGCGCTGCTCGCCGAACTGCACCGCGTCGGCCGCGTGCTCGACGTTAGCTATCGTGACGACGACATTGCGCTTACGGCGCACATTCCCCCGCAACTGCAGGGGAAAGTCGGACAGTACGTTGTGGAAGAAGACGGTGGCGTGGCCGGCCGTGCTGCCTAAGCCTGTCAGGAAGCTGCCGTCCGCCGCTTCAGCGTTTCGGGCATGCACAGCGCGAAAAAGACCAGGCCGATCAGCGCGATACCCGCCAGAGCGATGAAGGTGACGTTCGCGCCCGCGTGCTTGGCCAGGTAGCCGGCCAGAACGTTGCTGAGAAACGCGCCCGTCCCCTGCGCCGTGGCGATGGCGCCTTGCGCCGCGTTGAACCGCCCGGTTCCCTGCGTGAGATCGGCGATGATAAGCACGCTGACCACGCCAAAAATCCCGGCGCCGAGGCCGTCCATGCATTGTACCGCGATCAGCCACACCGGATGGTGACTGACCGTGTAGAGAAGCCCGCGCAGCAGCAGCGCGGCAAAGGCGAAAAGAAAGAGCGGTTTGCGCCCCAGCCTCCCGGCCAGACGGCCGCTGAACAGCGCCACGATCGTGAAGACAAATTGCGAGGCCAGCATGTAGGCCGAGGTGGCCACCACCGCCGTTTTCGCTCCCTGATTTTTCGCCAGCAACTCGGTGACGAGCGGGACCATGGCCGCGTTGGCAAAGTGGAAGATGACGGCTGAAACGAGAAAGATCATCAGCGGCCGCAGCCGCACCAATTCCCCCAACGCCTCGACCGCGCCGCGCAGGTTGTTCCAGACTCTCTCCTGCGCCTTCGGTCGCGACTGCGAGGTTTTTTCCCCGTCGTCCGCGCCGCAGGCGAGGTTGAAATCAATGTCCTTGGCGCGAATGGAAAGGGCCAGGAGACTGGCCACAACGCAGAGAGCCGCCACCAGGTAAAACATCCATTTTAAACCGAAGTAATAGCCCACACCGCCGATCGCGAGCGCAGCCGCCATGTTGCCCGCCGCGTTGAATGCCTGGTTGGTTCCCATCTGGCGATCGAGCCGCTTGCGTCCCACCAGGCCCAGCGTGATGGCGGCGAGGCAGGGCGGGAAGATGGCGCCGGCCGTGCCGATCAGAATCTGCCCGGTAAGCACGGCCGGCAGCTGCGTCCACAGCACCGTGAGGAGGCAGGCCACGGCGATGAAAACGCAGCCCAGAACGATCAATTCGCGTTTGGGCCGTGCGATGTCGATGGTCGCGCCGGCCGGCGTCTGCGCAATCACCTGCGCAATGTTGCCCGCTGCCAATGCCACGCCAATCTGCGACGGATCCCATTTCGCGAACGATTGCAGAAAAAGCGCGAGATAGGGCCCCATGCCGTTCTGCACGTCGGCAAGGCAGAAGTTCAGGGCCATCAGGCGCCGCACGCTCTGCTGGTGCGGTGGCCGCGTAGAACGGGTTGAAGTGGCCATCGATGCCCAGATCATGGCACAACGCCAGCGCGGGGTGCGCCCTGCTCCGGCTATCGGGTCAAAGGTCGTTCTGCCGCTGCTTCGGATCGAAAATAGGGAAGCGGGGCACCTGTCCCACGGCCCCACGCACAACATGACTTAATTCGCCAGTTGAGCGAATTTGCGACGTTCGACGAAGAGGAGGAATAGCGCGAGCAGGCAAACGATCAGCGGCAGGCCGAGGAATCCGCCCTTGGCCACGAGAAGGTGGAAGATCGCAATGTTAATGAGGATCGGGCCGAGGACGAGCAGTCCGTAGTTGCGGGTCTTGGGAATCGCGACGAGCACACCGCCGACGATCTGGCAGATCTGCACACACTTGAGCCAGCCGGTGCTATAGAACACGCCGAAGAATTGCCCGGCAGGCGAAGCCGGATCAGGCGGCGGCATTTTCATAAGGCCAAGCATAAGAGCGCTGGGCAGAAGGACGAAGACGAGGCCAAGCAGGACGCCGGCGATGATGGCTGCGATTTTCATATCGTTAAGAGGGTATCGCCGATGGCAGGTCGCCGGCCAAGATTATGTTGGATGGACGAGCATGCCTGACGGGTATGCTCAAATTTTCGCCCGTGTCGCGGCCATCCGCGCTATTCCAAAAACCCGCTGGCGAAATAATCGTCGATGCCGGTCTCGAGCGTGTACTTGGGTTTGTAGCGGAGCGCGGCGGTGGTGGCGGTGAGGTCGGCCTCGGTGTGCGGCTGGTAATGGACGTGCGGGTTGTCGATGTAGAAGGGCGGAAGGTCGGTCTTCAGCACGCGGTTGAGGTTCGCGATGATGTCGTTGAAGGTGCGCGGCACGCCGCTGCCCGCGTTGTAGACGCCGGAGGCGCGGGCGCGCGCGGCCAGGATGGTGCAGGTGACGATGTCCTTCACGTAGACGAAGTCGCGCTTCTGCTCGCCGTCCTTGAAGATGCGCGGGTGCTCGCCGCGACGCATCTGGCGCGCGAGCTGGATCATCATGCTGGCCGCCGCGCCTTTGTGTGATTCGCGGGGGCCGTAGACGTTGAAGTACTTCAGGCCGACCACGGTCTGCGTCTTGTTTTCCTCCGCCCAGGCGCGCGCCAGGTTGTCGAGCTGCACCTTGGAAAAGGCGTAGACGTTCGCCGGCTTCGGCGTCTGCTCGATGCGGTTGATGCCGGCGGCGATGCCGTAGGTGGCCGCGCTGGAGGCGTAGACCAGGCGCGTCTTGCGGCCGGCGAAATAGTCGAGCAGGTTGCGCCACGACT
The DNA here is from genome assembly GCA_903970275.1 of Betaproteobacteria bacterium. Lineage (GTDB taxonomy): Bacteria > Verrucomicrobiota > Verrucomicrobiia > Methylacidiphilales > UBA1321 > JABDGH01. The sequence goes on along the minus strand of CAJCIA010000114.1, from coordinate 1,729 downwards.
CCACATTGTCGTGCACCTGGCGGAACTGGTTGTGGTCCGTCGTGTCGGTGATGGAGGCGAGGTGGAAGACGAGGTCGACCTTCTTGCCGCCGAAATAATGCTTCAGGTTGATGCTGGAAACATCGGCGGCGATGATGTCGCCCTTGTAGCCTTCGAGGTTTTTGAAATCGCCGCTGCGAAAATCGTCAATGACCGTCAACTGCGCCTCGGGATAGCGCTTCGCCATCTCCAGCGTGAGGTTGGATCCGACAAACCCGGCGCCGCCGGTGATGACCACGTGCTTGTACATCGCCGCAGGTTAGCGGGCGGCGAGAAAGGACGGAATGACGAAATTGTGGACGGGATTAACGGAATTTTAGAGAATCTTCGTCGCTGCCTTTCGGGGGACGCCCACGCCTCTCAGCAACCGGCATTGGCCCGACTGCCGGAAGGGAACGCCGCGACTGGAATGTCCTTTTGCTTTTTGTACGAGGCGCCGATCCCGCGCGCTCCGACCGGGCCGGTGTCGGCCTACCGGGAGAGAGCAACGCGGTGGGATTTCGAGGCTCTGGTCCAGGATCGGCTCCGTCGCCCGGAGGTCGACGGCTACCGACTGAGGGCTAAGCCCAGCTCTCGCTTCCTATGAATCCCGCTAATCCTGTCCAAATTCCGCCTGCGCCTCACCGGCTAATATCGCGCTGCGTGAGGAGCTTGAACTGGTTGGCCTGGAGGACGGAACTGGCCACCTCGCTGTCCTCCACATGCAGGGCCAGCGCCGCCTTGCCGCGCGGGCGCGTGAGCAGCGAGTAGCTGCTGTGGATGTTGCACTCCGCCTGCAGCAGTGCGGTGAGCACGGCCTTCAAATCGGTGGCGCTGCTGGAAAGCTCAACCACGACGAGCGAGACTTCGGTGTAGGCAAACGCATGCTCGGCAAAGACGCTGCGCGCTTTGTCCGGATCATCCGCCACCAGGCGCACGATGGCCGAGTCGGCCGTATCGAGGATGCTGAGCGCGACGACGTGGATGTTGGCTGCGCTGAGAATTTTCACGATGTCGAGCAGGCGGCCCACCTTGTTCTCCATGAAGACGGAGAACTGTTTGACCTCCTCCTCGAGGTGCCCCTTTTCTGTTTCCAGCTCGTTCGCTTCCATTGCCATACGCGGGCGCTGAGCATGAGCACCAGCCATGCCCTTGTCACGAGCGTTTTGGTCTCGCGGACGGCAGTAAGAGAAAACCCCCCAGCGGCAGTTATCCCAGGCCGGCGCCTTTGCGCGTGACCGGCGTACGTTTTTCGCCCAGCCTCCGCGCATGGCGACTGATGCCGTCCGCGCGATCAAACCCAAGGCGCTCCAAGCGGTGGCGAAACAGCGGCTGCTGCTGATCAACGGCCTGCTCGATGAGGTGGCGCGCACCTACGTGGCCCGGCTGCATCGCGAGATCACCGAGCTGACCAAGGCGCTCGACCGCGCCTCGCGTGACGGCAGCCTGCGCGACAAGGAGCTGCGTTCCATCCTGAAGAAGATCGAGCACCTGCAGATCGACCCCGAACGCGGCCGCCGCAAGGACCTCAAGAAGATCGACGGCCTCATCGGCGAAATCCAGGCCGTGATCGAGGCGTGGTAAACGACCAACCGGCCGCGCCCGGCCGGCGTCCCCGTTGCGCGCCGTCTAGGAAGTGATAAAAGCGGAACCACATCCCCCATCGCATCGGTAATAATCATGAGCAACCTCTTTGATCTCACGGACCGTG
>CAJCIA010000113.1 GCA_903970275.1 Betaproteobacteria bacterium | reverse complement strand
GCATCCGCGCAATCGACCGCGAATTTGTCTCTGTGGCGCGGTTCTCAGACTGCTGACAGAAAGCGAACATCTTTCACTGATCCCCGGCGGTCATAGACCGCCGCTATAGAAGACACGGAATTGCCACGGACCCGTCCGGCTCGCCAAAAGTCCCAGGCGTTAGGAAACCGCCGCTCCTACATTCCCAGCAGCTTCTCCAGCCGCGGATCGCGCGGCAGGCCCAGCTCCAGCGCGCGCTTGTAGTGCTTGCGGGCCAGCTCCAGCGACGGCGGCTTCTGCATCGCATACACGATGGCGAGATTATAGTGCGCATCCGGGAAATCGTCGTTGATCTCGATCGCCTTGCGGAATTCCTTTTCGGCCACTTCCTGCCAGCCCTTTTGCGAGCAGGCGCAGCCCAGATAGTCGTGGCTGTAGACGTTGTTCGGGTCGAGTGCGATGGATCGCTCCAGCGCGTCGATCGCCGCGTCGTTCTGATTCAGCTGATAGTAGACAATGCCCAGGTTGCGGTAGGAAAACGCGTCGTTGGGCGAGAGCTTCACCGCCTGCTGCAGCGCCTTCATCGCGTCCTGTAGCTTGCCCTCCTGCGAGCGCACCACGCCGAGGTTGCTCCACGCGTAAAGCGACTCAGGATACTTGTCGATGATCATCTGGTACTTCGCTGCCGCCTCGTCGTAGCGCTGCATCTTGAAGAGGTCCGTCGCCTCCTGCGCCACTTCGCGCATGTCGTCAGGCAGACGCGGCTTGTAGGAGTAGCGGGTGGGATCGGCCGCGCGCTGGTCGGTGCCTGTCGTGCCGTTGTCCGTGGCCGTGTTGGTGGAAGCGGCGGGCGCGTTGGTATCGGGCGCGGCCGCCGTTGCATTCGTCGCCGCCGCGGGCGCCGCGTTGGTGTCCGTGGCCATGGGTGCGGCGTTGGTCGCCGGCGCGGGGGCGGGAATCGCGTTGGTCGCGGCCGCGACCGCATTCGTGGCGGAAACGGGCGGCGCGGCGCTCGCGGGCGTGCCAGCCGGTTCAGGAATCGCATTCGTCATCGCCGCCGGCGTGTTCGTGTCCGCGGCCAAGCTCGGGGCCGCATTGGTGGAAGCCGCCGGTGCATTGGTGTCCGCAGAAACATTCGTCGTCGGCGCGGTATTCGTCATGGCCGTCGCCGCGTTGGTATTAGGCGTTGCGGGAATCGCATTGGTGCCCGGCGCAGACGTTTCCGCCAACGCGTTGGTCGTGCCCGGCGTGGCGGCGGGCGTGGCCGTCACGTTGTTTGTATCCGTCGCGGCCGGGATCGCGTTGGTGGAAGGTGCCGGGATGTTGCTCTCCGTGATGGAGCCGCCGCCCGTGGTGGCGCTGAATTGGTTGCCACCCGTGTTATCGCCGCCCAGCGGCATCACGCCGCCGTTGCCCGCCTTCAGGCTGGCCAGCAGCGAACGCTCCTCGTCCGTGGCCGGGGGCGCCATGGGCGAGCCCAGAATATCGAGCTGTTCCTGTAGCACCTTGGAGTTGATCTTGAGCCGGTCGAATTCCTCCTGCGCAATGCGCTTGGCGCCATCCCGCCGCGATTGCTCCTGAATCTCGTGCGTGAGGATGCCGCGCATCACCTCGTTCTCGCGCTTCAGGGTCAGGTATTCCGGGCTGCCCGGACCGGCCGCGGCCAGCTTCTGGTTGGCCAGCGCAAGGTCGTTCTGCGCCTGGTTCAGCTGCGACTGCAGCGTGTTCGTCGTCTCGGTCAGGCCCTGGTTGGCCATCTGCGTTTCGTCCAGCTTCTCCTGCACCGCCTTCAGCTGCGCGATGAGCTTGGACGCCTTGGAATTCGGGCTGCCGGCCAGCGCCTTCACCTGCGCCTGCGCCGCGGCCAGCTTGTCCGTCAGCGCCTTGTTCTGCGCCATCAGCTGGCCCATGTTTTGGTCGACCGATTGCGTGGCGCGCAGCGTGGCCAACTGCTGGTTCACGCCGTCGAGCTGCGCATGCAGCATCTGTACTTCCAGTTGCGAGTTCTTGAACTTCTCGCTCACGTCTGCCAACTGCTGCTTGGTCGCCGCCAGCTGGGTTTCGACATCCTGCAACCGCGCCTTCAGGGTAGCCGTGTCCTCCAGTGAGGTGGTGGTGACCGGCGCGCCGCCGTTATCAGGCGTCACGGGCGCAAGGGGCACGCCCTGGTCCACCTTCGGCTCCAGCTCCGCGATCTTCGCCCGGCAATCGTCCATGCGGCTGGTTACCAGCACCCGTTCCCAGTCGGGATTCTGCTGGTGGATCTTGTGCAGCCGGTTGTAGCAATCCTCAAAGCCTTCCAATGCGCCGCGGAAATCGCCGCTGCGTTCGAGCCGCTCGGAATCGTTCAGCTTGAGATAAATGTCGAGATAGTCCTGCTGCAGGGTGGCGCCGTGCACCGTTGCGAGCATGAGCGCAGTGGCGACGACAGAGGACAAAGTGACACGCCAACGCATGCGCCTGATTTTACTTTTCGCCGACGTAATAAGTCAATGATCTCCTGAATTACACGGCACTAATAACTTTCCCTAGGGCACCGATTTCGCAGCCGTCTCGATGCCGTGACTGGCCGGAGCGCGCAGCACTTTTTGCAAATGCGGATCCGGCACGATGCCCAAATCCAGCGCGCGCTTATACTGCGTGCGGGCCGAGTTCAGCGCGGGCGGATCCTCCGTCGCATACAGAATGGCCAGGTTGTAGTGCGCCTCCGCATAGCCCTCGTCCACCGCGATCGCCTTCTGGAATTCCTTCGACGCGGCCGTAATGCGCCCGTCGCGCAGCAAGGCACAGCCCAGGAAATTATGCGCGTACGCGTTGCCCGGCGCGAGGGTCAGCCCTCGCTGGAGCGTGGCGATCGCGTCCTCCGTCTGGCCCACCTGATAATAAGCCACGCCCAGGTTGAACGTCGCATTCGCATCGGTCGGCGCCGCCTTGGCCGCCGCCTCGAGTTCTGCCAGGCGCGCCTTCGTGCTTTCCGGCGTCGTGGTACTCGTGGGCGCGGGCGCGGCCGCGACGATCGGCGCCGTTTTCTTCACCGCGGGCGGCGCCAGCTTCGCTTCCAGCAAGGTGATCGACGCGCGGCAATCGTTCAGCCGCGACTTCACCAGCGCGTTCTCCCAGTTGGGATTGTCCTCGTGAATCTTCGCCAGGCGCGTGTAGCAATCCTCAAAGCCCGCCAGCGCGTCGCGCGCATCGCCGGAATCCTCCAGCTTCTGCGCCTCGTTCATCTTGAGGTAAATGTCGAGGTACTCCGACTGCAGGGGAACGGCGTGAACCCACCCGGCCGCAAGGCCCAGCACCACCACGCCCCATGCAAATCGCCAACGCACGGGTCATTCCATTTTTTCGCGAGCCAAAAGTCAACGTCCGCGTGATGAAGGTGCAGTAATCTGTTTCGTCTTTAGTCGGGGCGGCGCTGTTTGAAGACGTGATGAATGGCGTGGAGATGAATCTTGAAATTTCGCGTTCTTGCAAAACGCTGCGATGGCGTGGCCAGTGTCGTTGGAGCGACGGTCGATGACCGCCGGGGGACGCGGACACCTTTCGCTTTTCCGCCGGCGGTCATAGACCGCCGCTACAGAAGACATCTCGTTCCCAAATCGCTTAATAGAGCGAAGCGCCTCAGTGGTAGCCGGTGCTCTCCAAGCGCCGGAGGCCGCAGCAGCGGCCGGAAGGCAGTCGCTTGGCGACGTGCTTTGATTTCGCGAGGAAACTTCGTCCTTCCGTTCCGCTCGCTTTGCTCGCTCCGGCGATAGGGGACATGGCCGGCTACCACGGAGCTTCGCCGAAGCGGCAGACGTCTTTGGGTGAAATGGATAGCTGGCTGCGTCGCGGCTGTGGGAGCGAAGCTCAATTGTAGCGGCGGTCTATGACCGCCGGGGTAGACGCGAACATCTTCCGCTTTTTCGCCGACGGTCATAGACAGCCGCTACAGAAGGCTTCTCGTTCCACAACGCTTAGGCAAGGCGAGGCGCCTCGGTGGTAGCCGCCGCTCGCCCAGCGGCGGTCCGAGTAGAACACCTGTCCGCACCCGACCG
>CAJCIA010000112.1 GCA_903970275.1 Betaproteobacteria bacterium | reverse complement strand
TCTTCGGCAACTTGGCAAAGAACTCACGCGCGGCGGATTCCTCCGCCAGGCCGGCGCCGGCGGGACGAAGGACCCAATGCTCGATGTGATCGCGGCTCTGCCCCGGAGCAAGAGGCACGAACGGCGCAAGAGATTCAATCTCGAGAATGATCTTGTTGGTGAAGAGCTCGACGTTCACACCGCGGTCGGGATAAGGCTGGCTGTCGTCGCGGGTCACGTGCTTGGCGAAGATCACGCCCTTGTTGTCGTAGGCCATCCAGCCATTGGGAATCTTGAGGCCCAGCTTCGTGGCGGGCAGGCTGGGATTGGTCGACAGGCGGAGGAAGTGCTCGCTGAAGCGATAACGGCCGTCGGTCAGGTCGGTGAACGGCCACAGCACGAACTCGCGGTTCGGCAGGAATTCCACGGGCAGGGTCTCGCGACCCTCGGGAAACTCGCTGGGATGCAGGTCGGCCGGAGGTTGTGGCACCACGCAGGTGCCGCCGATGTCCATCACCGATAAAACCCACGGCGTCACTTCCAGCGGCTTCTCGCCAATGTTGGTCAGCCGATGCGTCAGCCGCACGATTTCGTCCGCGCCGGGCAGGAGCTCGACGGTGATCGCCTTCCGGTAGCCGAACTTCTTGCTCGGCGCCTGCGTGAGCTCGACCGCGTCCTCGCGCACCTGTTTCCAGGCGACCGCGGAGTTGTCGAGATCGTAGGAGTGATCGGCCTCGGGCGCGGTCCAAAGACGGTGGCCGCCGCGGATCATCCACTCGTTCTCTTTCGTGCCGCCCATCTGCTCGGGCAGGTTGACGAAGACGTTGGGACCGTCATGCATCGCATAGCGGATGATGCGCGGGCCCACGTCCAGGGTGATGACGAGTTCCGTTTTTGCGCCGCTCAGCCGCAGGTTGTTGGACCAGCCTTGATGGGAGATGGTTTCGATCATGAAGTGGGCACATTGGCGAGCAGGGGCTCGTAGAATTCCTGATAGACGACCCCGGGGTCGAAAAGTTTCCGGCAGCGCCGATGCGCGCGAAAGGTGGGCTGGTTCTGCAGCCAGTCGATCGCCTTGGGGATCTCGTCCAGGTCCTCCAGCACGAAGCAGCCGTCGCCCTCCGTGGCCCAGTAGGCGGGCATCTTGCTGCACCACACGGGCAGGCGGAAAAGCCCCGCCTCGACGATCGGCAGGCCGAAGCCCTCGCGCGTGGAGGGGAAAAGCAGGACGTCGGCCAGCAGGTAGAGATCGCGCAGCGTGTCGTCCTGTACCTTGAAGAACTCGCTCACGAAAACAACGTTGCCCACGATGATGTCGGGCAGCGATTGGCGCAGGTAATCGGCGTAGTGCGCCGAGCCCTCGCTCAGGCCGTCCTTGTCGCCCGTAATGATGAGCAGCGGATTGAAATCCATCTCGCAGAGGCGGCGCGTGACCTGCAGGGCAAATTCGATGTTCTTGCGCATCTGCACGCGGGCCGGCAGGAACAGGACGAGATCGCGTTCCGCCAGCGCCAGCGAGCCAAGCGAGGCGCGCATTTCCGGCGTGAGGCTGAAGAGCCGCCCGGGATCGACCATGTTCGGCACAACCTCGGCGGGAATGGTTGGGTGCAGGTACTCGGCCAGCTCGTCGCGGCGCGCCTCGGAGACGGCGATGTAGAGAACGTTGGGCGTGACCGTGCGGATGTAATTCCACGGCGCGCGATCGCCCATGGGCACGATCTGGTCGGCGTCGGCCGCGGCCACGTCATGCGTCCACGCGATCATGCGGTGCTTCCCGGTCAGCTCCCGCAGCGCCGCAGTCAGCGCGAGATTAGCCTGCGTGGTGAAAAGATTGTGCACGATGGTGAGGTCAAAGCGGTCGAGCGCCTTGCCGAGGAGCTTAACCAGCCGGTCGCGGTACTTGGTGAAGTTGCTGCCGACCTGCCCGCCCTGGAGATCGGCGTTGACCGCCAGGTTCGTTTTGTCCGCCGGCGCGATCTCCGCGATGACCTGGACCTTGTAAGGCTCGCCCGTCTCCCGACCAGCGCCCGAGATGATGGTGACCTCGTGGCCCTCGCGGCTGAGCATGTTGGCCTGGTCGCGCATCACATGCTCGACCCCGCCGGCCTGCGGCCAAAACGTGGGGTGGAGCAGCGCGATCTTCATCGGTGGGGAGAGGGCAGGATAATCACGGACGCGCAAGGCGGAAGCTTTTTTTGGGCGAGGGCACGAATTCCAACAGAAAGACATGATGCCGATAGAGCGCGCGCAGAAGCTTCTCTGTTCCCATGTCGCCGATCTCCTAACACCCGGACCCCTATTCCTCTCTATCCGTTCTTCATCCGCTTCCTCTCTCCCTGTTGGAATTCCTGGCTCGCCAGAAATCCGCTTGCCGCGCTGCCTTCCGGGCGTCATGAACACAGGATGACCCCGCATGCGCTTTGCTGGCTCTGGCCGATTTTCTTTTACCTGCTGGGCTCGTTTCCCACCGGCTACCTCATGGGCAAGTCGCGCGGCGTCGACGTGCGGCAGCATGGCAGTGGTAACATCGGCGCCACCAATGTCGGTCGCGTGCTCGGCCGCAATTGGGGCTTCGCCGCGTTTGGTTGCGATTTCGCCAAGGGCTTTATCGCGCTCTTTCTCCTGCGCATCTACGCTTTCCCGGGCGAGATTTCCTGGAGCGTGGAGGTGCTGTTGGTCGTTTGCGGGATCGCCGCCATCCTCGGCCATAACTATACGCCGTGGCTCGGCTTCAAGGGCGGCAAGGGCGTGGCGACTTCCGCCGGCGTGCTCGGCGCGCTCGTGCCCGCCGCGCTCGTGATCTGCTTCTGCATCTGGGCGATCGAGGTGCTGACGCTGCGCTTCGTCTCGCTGGGCAGCATTCTGGCCGCGCTGGCACTGCCCGTGGTGACGTGGCTGCTCTATCCGCGCGAGTGGGTCTTCTTCGGTCTTGCGCTGCTCATCTGCGTGCTTGTCGTCTGGAGCCATCGGTCGAATATCAGGAGGCTGGCCGCCGGGACGGAATCGAGGCTCGGCTCCAAGCTGGAAAAACCGGACGACGCATGAAGATCACCATCCTGGGCCGCGGCGCGTGGGGCCGGGCTATTTCCACGCTGGTCGAACGCCTCGACCACGAGGTGACCTTCGCCTCGCACCACGACACCGGCTGGCCGGCCGGGCACGCGCCCGATTGCGTGCTCATGGCCTTGCCCGTGCAGCACGTGCGCGAGACGCTGCGGCGCTTTCCCGCCCCCGGCGTGCCCGTGCTCAGCCTGAGCAAGGGCCTCGAGATCACCACGGGCGAACGCGTCAGCCGCATCATCACCGAGGTGTGGAACGAGACGCGCGTGGGCGCGCTTTCCGGGCCCACCTTCGCCGGCGAAATCGTGGCGGGCCTGCCGGCCACCTGCGTCATCGCCGCCGCGGACGAAAAGCTGGCCGGCCAATTCCAGTCCATCCTGCACCAGCCGAGTTTCCGTACCTACACCTGCACCGATCTGGTCGGCGTCGAGCTCGGCGGCGCGCTCAAGAACATCTACGCCATTGCCGGCGGCGCCTGCGCGGGATTGCAGCTGGGACAAAATTCGCTCGCCGGCCTCATCACGCGCTGCCTGGCGGAGATGACCCGCATTGGCGTGCAGGCTGGCGCTCGCGCGGAAACCTTCGCCGGCCTCAGCGGTATGGGCGACCTGTTGCTCACCGCCACGAGCGAGCAGAGCCGCAATTTCCGCTGCGGCCTCGCCCTTGCGCAAGGCGTGCCGCTGGAGAAGGTGCTGCCGCAACTCGACGGCGTCTGCGAAGGCGTCCCCACCACCCGCGCCGTGCATCTCGACCGATCCATTCCCGAGGACAGCAAACCGATCGTCACGCAGCTGCACGGCATCCTCTACGAATCCGTGCCGCCCCGCGAGGCGGTGAAGAATCTGCTCAGCCGCGCGCCGCGGGAGGAGTAGGCATGACCTATCCGGAATTCAGAGACACGATCCAAGCGGAATTGAAAAAGCGCCGTCATGGTGCGACGTGGAACGAGATCAAGTTGGCGCATGACCTTCCCTATGATCGGCCTTGCCCCGAATGGACGAGGCGGCTGGAACAAGAAATCGGGCTGGTGCGGAGAAAGGGCAGCGAACGAGCTTTTACCTGGTCGTTAGAAAAGTCAGCCGTTAACAATGCAGTAGGTAGTCGCCGTCGGCCCGACGGCGGGGCTCGCCGTAAGACCTAAAAAAGCGAAAGATCTCCCCACGAGCCTCAACACCTCTGTCGAAGAGAATCGAACGCGCGTTTAACGAGTTAGCGAGCAAAGCCATCGACCAAGATGCAGAAGGTAGCCGCCGTCGGCCCGACGGCGGGGCTCGTCGCAAGACCTAAAAAAAGCGAAAGATCTCCCCCGCGAGCCTCCGCACCTGATCCGTCGCTCGGCCGTAGCCATAAATTTACCCCTCGACTCATGAGCCAACGACTCAACCACGAGCCACCGCCGTGGGTGAGCCGTGACGCGACCTATTTGATCACCGCCTGCGCTCACTACCGCGTCCGAAACTCGTTCTGCCATCCCAACATTGGCTTCGAGATTTTAGAAACGATTCGCCGACGCAACGATGATGGGACGTGGTACTGCGAGCTGGCCGTGCTCATGCCCGACCATATCCACCTCATCCTAAACGTCCCGGACGAGACGCCCCTCACGATCGCGATCCGCAAGTGGAAAACGTGGCTCTCTCGCCAACATGGCATCCGCTGGCAAAAGAACTTCTTCGATCACCGTTTGCGCAACGAAAACGAGGCGGGCCAAAAGGCGGAGTATGTCTGGCTCAATCCCGTGCGAGCAGGATTAGTCGCGCGGGCGGAAGACTGGCCCTACACGTTCCTTGCCGCTGGTTTCCAGTCGTGTAGGTAGCCGCCGTCGGCCCGACGGCGGGGCTCGTCGCAAGATTAAAAAAAGCGAAAGATCTCCCCCACGAGCCTCAACACTCTGTCGAAGCTAATCAACGAGTTTGGGGCGGGTCGGCGCGAAAATCGAGCCCGCCACGCGCGCGATCGACGAGCTCAACCGCAAGCTGGCCAGCGATCCGCGCATCCAGTCCCTCCTTCTCCCCATCGCCGATGGCCTGCATCTGTGCCGCAAGCTCGAGCGTGG
>CAJCIA010000111.1 GCA_903970275.1 Betaproteobacteria bacterium | reverse complement strand
GCCCGCTGCGCGCGCAGGAAGTGGCGCAGGTGCTCGCGGGTCAGCGCCGCCGGCGCGATGGCGGGATATTCCTTTCCCATCCAGGCGGCGAACGATTCCAGCGCCGCACGATTGATGAGCTGGCTGCGAACGGCGTGGCTTTTCTCCGTGGCGAGATAACCGAGACAACCCTCGACGGCTTCCGGCCACGCGGCGTTCATCGACGGTTCACGACGGCTGGTTGAGCTCGGCCAAAACGCCGGGATCGCGCACATCGGCCCACTTCGCCGTGAGGGTGACGCCGCGCAGCTTATCTCCCGCGGCGATGCTGGCCTTGAGCGCGTCGGTGAACTCGTACTCGCCGCGGGGCGATTTCTCGAGCCGCGAGGTGAACTCAAAGATGCGCGGCTTGAGCAGGTAAATGCCAGCGTTGTAGAAGGAGTTCGGCGGCGTCACGGCGGCTTTTTCGACGAGATCGATCATGAAGCCGTCACGATCAAGGACAACGGCGCCGCCCTTGGTCAAGTCCTCGCCGTCCTTCACCGCCAGCACGCCGTCCTCGCGAAAGGCCTCGGCCAACCGGGCGTAGTCGGTGGGTGGGCGAATAAGGATGTCGCCGTAGGTGAGCACAAAGCGATCGGTGCCGACCCATTCGCGCGCAAGCTCGGGCGCCTTGCCGGTGCCGTCCTGGACCGTTTGTTCGCCGTAGGCCATGCGCACGCCGAAGGCCGAGCCATCGCCAAAGTGCTCGGTGATGACATGACCGCACCAGCCGATGACGATGAAGAAATCGCGGATGCCGGCGGCGTCGCGCAGCCCCTCGACAATGTGTTGAAGGATCGGCTTGCCCTCGACCTCCTTCATCGGCTTGGGCACATGCGCGGTGAGCTCGCCCATCCGGGTGCCCTTCCCCGCGGCGAGAATGACGGCCTTCATGGGGCGAAGTGAAAAGGGAAACGGTGAAACGTGAAAGGAAAAAGGCGAGAGGTGGACGGGAGTTTTCCGCAGGTAGCCGGCGTCGGCCCGACGCCGGTGCGCGCCGTTGGATTTCGCGCAGGCGCAGCGTCTCCCCTGCGCGCATCGTGGAAAATCTCTTCGTCTTTAAGCTAAGCTGCTTGTTGATCGCGCGGCGGAGGCGGCTTCGTTTTTCCAAGCTGCTGTTCGCGCGACCGGCGTCGGGCCGACGCCGGCTACCTTCTGCCTCGCTGTCAGGCACCCTGCATGGGCGACCACCCTTCGACTCTCTTACTTGCCGAGAATCATGCTCAGCACCCAGCTCCACCAACCCGACTGGGCGGCGGCGGCGGATGCTCCGGACGCGACCGGCTTGGCCGGAGCCGTGCCGGCGAGCACGGCGTTCGGACCTGAACTCGGCGCGGCAGAAGGCGGACCTTCCTTGTGCAGCGTGATGCAGACGGCGCCGCTAAGCATGACTTCGGATTCGGGCGGCGCCTCGAGCAGCGAGCCGGAAAGCATCATGAGGCCGCTTACCGGCACAAGTTGACCGTCATCGACGAAGCTTCCGCGGGTGAGGATGTGCGGCGTGATGATCTTGCGTCCGGTTTCATCCGACTGATGGGCAGGATCGTGGATGAGCAGGAAGTCGGGCTGCGAGTTGACGAGGGTAACAGCGTGGCCCGCGTTCCACGCGTCGCTGAAAGAATCGTTGCCCGGGTTATAGCGGCAGTAGGTGAGCAGCAGGACGAAGCCGGTATTGGGGTCCTGGTTCTGCATCAGCCACTGTTGTGAGAACGTGCCGCCCTTGCCGTCGATGCCGCGGTACTCGACCTCACAATTGTAACCGGCACGGTGGATGTAAGACTCAATGCCGCGGGTAACCTGGTCCATCTCCGTGCCGAGATCGTAGCGCGCGCCGGTATCGGCCATGAGCATGTGTACGGTGTGCTCGGCCTGCTCGTCGTCCGACACGCCGGGAAGGATGAGCTTCGGGTAACCGTGCTTGCCGAACCAGAGCATCAGGTTGGCCGTGGACGTGGGCAGGCAGGTCTGGTCGATCTGCGCAAGGTCGGGCATGCCGGCCTTTTCCTGCGCCCAGAGGGGGCCGGCGGCGAACAGCGCCAGGGCAGCAGAACAGGCCAGGATTTTCATCGGCGGACGAAAAAGCACCTTTTATGCCCCGGGTATTTTCCGGGCCCTCTCCCTCGGAGATCGGGCCGCCCGGGATCAGGAACGCTGTCCGCGGCGGCAAAAGTGACCCGGCAATGACCGGATTCCGGACACAGTCGCGCCTCGCGGATTTCGCCTAAAAATCGGCTTGGCTGGAGATCACCTTGCCCACGAGGCCGTAGGTCCGCGCCTCGTCCGCGCTCATCCAGAAATTGCGGTCGGTATCCTTCTCGATCTTTTCCACCGGCTGGCCGGTCTGGACGGAGAAGGTCTTGTTGAGCCGCTCGCGCATCTTGAGGATTTCCTGTGCCTCGATGCTGATGTCGGTGGCCTGCCCGCCGACTCCGCCGCTGGGCTGGTGCAGCATATAGCGCGTATTGGGCAGCGAGAACCGCTGCTCCGTCGGCACCGCGGCGTAGATGAGCGCGCCGGCGCTGGCCACCCAGCCAGTGCCGAGGATCTTCACCTTGGGCTTCACGAAGCGAAGCATGTCGAAGATGGTGTCGCCGGCCTCCACGTGTCCGCCCTGCGAATTGATAATCACCTTGATGTCGTTGTCGTTGAGCGCGGTCAGGAGAATGAGCTTCTCGGAGACCTCGCGCGCCACTTTCTGGCTGATCTCGCCGAAGATCATGATCGTCCGGGTCTCGAGGAATTTTTCCTCCAGGCGCGTCTTGGGTTCCTTTTCCTTCTCCTTCTTGTCTTCGGGAGAATCGTCGCGGAGGGAAAAAGGAAGAGAGATCATCTAAAGATCATAACCGAACCGATGCGGGAGGCAACAGCGCGGCGCGGCCGTCGTGCCGCCGGCGCTTGGGAGAAATGGCGAAGCGGGATGGAGAAGGATCAGGTGAGGACCGACGCGAATTTCTTCTGCACGAAAAGAATGTTCACGCCGGCGCGGTAATAGGGGAAGTAGCCCTGCGCATCGAGATGCTGGCGCAGCGGGCTGCTGGAGTTATCGCGCCGATCGTTATCCTCCACGCAGATGATCTTGGGCCCGTCCTTTCGCAGATCGAGGGAGAGAATGATTTTCTCGTCGAGGCCTTCGACATCGAGACTGAGCAGGTCGGGATAGGTCTCCCGGCCGCATTGCTTGAGAATATGGGGCACGGTGATCACCGGGATGTCGATGACTTCCTCGATCTTGAACGCCGGATAATCCCGCACAAATTGCTCCGCCGAGCTCTTGCTGAAGCTGTTTCGGCCGGAAAATTTATCGATGAGATAAAATTTCAGCACGCCCGGCTTCTCGCCCACGCCCACTTGCAGATTGATGTCCTCCGGCCGATGGATGGCAAAGTTTTCGGCCTGATTGGGATTGGCTTCGACGTTGATCCCGCGGTGGCCCCGCTCGTAAAGCAGGGCGGTGTTGCTGATGTTGAAAGGATGGTGGGCGCCCAGGTCAAGCCAGGTGATCTTCTCGCAGCCGATCAGCTTGAAGATGTTGAGGAACACGATGTCCTCGCCGTGCTGGGAATAGGTTTTGCAGCCGTACCATTGATCGGGATGAGGTTCCATGAAGGTGTTGTTACTGACGAGGGAATCGTGAGAGTTCGAGGGGGAACGGTTCAAATTGGTCGCTGAGGGCGAGCAATTTACCGCAAAGACGCTTCTGAAAGATAGGCAGGAGTTGCGACCCGCGGGGCATCCAACCACGCCGGGCGGACCTTACGCGAGCGCGTACTTCGCCTGCAGGTAGTTGATGAAAGCGTCGGCCCCGGTAGGCGAACCGGTGGCGCGGATCATCAGCTCGGCGGGCGAGAAGCGCCGGCCGGGCTCATGCACGTGCTCGCGCAACCAGGCGAGCAGCCGCGCGTACTTGCCGGCCTGAAGGTCGTCCTCGAGCCCGGGCACGCGGGCGAGCGCAGCGTCGAAAAGCTGCGCGGCGTTGAGCGTGCCGAGCGTGTAAGTGGGAAAGTAACCGAAGAGGCCGAGCGCCCAATGGGTGTCCTGCAGGCAGCCGCGGCGGTCGTCGGGCACGGGGATCTGGAAAAGCTCCTCGAAGCGGGCGTTCCACGCGGCCGGCAGGTCGCTTACGGCCAGGTCCCCGGCGACGAGTTTCTGCTCCAGCTCGAAGCGCAGGACGATGTGGAGATTGTAGGTCGCCTCGTCCGCCTCGACGCGGATGAGGGAGGGCTCGACGCGGTTGACGATGAGCCAGAAGTCGGCCTGCGGGAGCGAGGCGAGCCGCGGGAATTGCTCGACCGCCTCGGCATACCAATGACCCCAGAAGGCGCGGCTGCGGCCGACCTGATTTTCCCACAGGCGCGACTGCGATTCATGGATGCCAAGCGAGAGATAGGTGCCCATTGGTGTGCCGAACTGTTCCGGACGAAGGCCCTGCGTGTAGAGCCCGTGCCCGGCCTCGTGCATGACGCCGAAAAGGGCGCTGGTGAAATCGTTCTCGTTGTAGCGCGTGGTCAGCCGGCAGTCGCGCGGCCCCATCTCCGTGCAGAATGGATGCACGGTGGAATCGATTCGGCCGGCCTCGAAATCAAAGCCCATGCTTTCGGCCACGCGGCGATCAAAGCGCTGCTGCGCGGCCACGGGATAACTGCCCTCCAGGCGCTTGGGATCGGCGCTGGCCGTGGCTGCGCGAAGGCGCGGCAGAAGCGGCGCCAGGCGCGCCTGCAAATCGTCGAAAAGCGGCGCAAGCGTGGCGACGCGGGCGCCGGGCTCGTAGGCATCGAGCAACGCGTCGTAGCGTTGATCCTCATAGCCCCAGCAATCGGCCTGCTCGCGAACGAGCCCGAGGATTTTCTCCAGCCACGGCGCGAAGGCGGAGAAATCGGAGGCCCCGCGCGCCTTGGCCCAGTGCTCGCGTGCGAGCGAGGTGGTTTTGGCCAGATCCTCCACGAGACGTCCCGGCAGTTTTGTGGCGCGATCGTAGTCGCGGCGCCACTCGCGAACGTTGGCCTGGCGCAGCTCGCATTCGAGATCATCCGCGCAGGCCGGCATGATGTCCTCGCAGGCCTTGATCCAGTCGCCCACCTCGGCCGCAGTGGCGAGGCGATGCGCCAACCCGGCGAGTTGCGCGAGTTGCTCCGCGCGATACGGCGCGGCCTTCTCCGGCATGTAGGTCTCCTGGTCCCAGGCCAGAACACTGGCCGTGCTGTTGTACCCCGCTACTTCGCGGGAGCGCTGCAGGAGAAGATCGTAGGCGTGCATAGCAGCAACGATGCGCCGGACCGCGGCTGCCCGCAACCTTGCGGCTCAAACCTGCTATTCTAGCTCGGCTGGACGCAGATCATGCAGGTTTCCAGGCAACCTTTGGCGATGATCCTTGTTCAATGGACGACTACTTGGCCGCTCGAACCCCTTCTATGATGAAGAAGACATTCCTCGCCCTCGTGCTCGGCGGCGTATTTTCGACCGCTGGCACCTTTTCCGCGCAGGCCAATCCGGCAACTCTCCAGCTTCGTTCGCCGAAGGATGGCGATCATTTTGAGGTGACCAGGCCGCTGATGTTCTGGACCTCCGTGCCCGAGGCGAAGAGCTACGAGGTTTACGTCGACAACGCAAAGGTGGCCGAAGTTCCCGCCCTGGCGAACTTTCCGGTCATGCACGACGCCTTGACCAGCCCGCTCGCGGCTGGGGCACACCAGTGGTACGTCAAGGCCCTGCCCGCGGCGGGCGCTGCGGTGACTTCCGCCACTTCTTCCTTCACGGTGGACGCGGCCGGTAAGTGGCCGGATTGGGCCATCGGACCGTTCCAACGCTATGGGAGCAATCCGCTTTTCCGGCCGCAGGGCACAACCTGGGAATCGGTCAACACTTTCAATCCCGGTGTGCTCTTCGATCATGGCAAGTTTCGCATGCTCTATCGGGCGCAGGGTGGCAGGGGAAGCGGTGGATCCCGCGAAGGTTATGCGGAGAGCCTGGATGGAATTACCTATACCCGTCATCCGCAACCACTCCTGGATCAGACGGAAATATTCGAAAAACATTACGGTCTCGAGGATGCGCGTTTCTTTCATTACCAGGACACTTATTATGCCTTCTACACGGGCAACAATCCCGGCGACGGCATTGCCATTTGTGAGGCCACTTCCCCGAACGGGACCGACTGGAAAAAGCTGGGCGTGGTCGTCGGGCATACAAAAAACGCGGCCTTGATCTCCGATCCGAACGGCACGCCGGTCAAGATCAACGGAAAGTTTACGATGATCTGCGGCAACGGAAACTTTAAGATTTCCTATTCCGAAGACCTGCTCACCTGGACACCCGCGGCCGACACCAAGATCAAATTGCCTCAAGGCTGGGTTGGGCCTTACGAGCCTTGTGTGGCGGTGGCCAATTACTCAAAAAAGCAGCCGGACAATATCCTTCTTTTCATCGCGGGGACACTGAATGGAAAGCACAGGTGGTTTTACGCCATCTCGGAGATGCTGCTTTCCAAGACGGATCCCACGAATACGGTCGCCAAGCTCGATGACTGCATCATGAAGCCCGCGGAGGCGTATGAAAGCGGTCAAAATAAGAACTGTCTCTGGATGAACTCCATCATCCAGCATGACGGCCAGTGGATGATGTACTACGGCGCAGGCGACCGGAATGTCGCGCTGGCCACCGCACCGGTAAAGTAGGCCGCGGGTTGTCATGCCCTTCGCTACGCGAATCCGCCAGCGGAATTTGCGCGGCGCGGCCGCGGTCGCTGACTTTCGGTTATGCTGAAATGCCAGAATATTCCGCTTTGAAAGCCGCTGCCTCGACAAGCCTCGTCTGGCCGACAAAATGCGGGAATGTTCTCACCGCGCGAATTCTCCCGGCCCGCGGTCCGGCGCGCCTGGATCGCGGCGCTGCTTGGTCCCCTTCCCGAGCAGCGTTTCGAGGAACTGACGCGGGAGCTGTTCGCCTGGCAAATGGCGCGGGTGCCGGCCTTCCGGCGGCTCTGCGCAGGGCACGGGGTGACTCCGGACACGCTGCGCTCCTGGCGAGAGATTCCGGCCATGCCGCAGGTGCTCTTCAAGCGCGCGACCTTGTACGCGCATGGCGAACGGACGCCGGGCGCAGTCTACGAGACCAGCGGCACGACCACGGGCGAGCCCGGGCGGCAGCGCCTGCTCAGCACGGATATTTACGAAGCCGTGTGTGTCGCGGGCGCGCGGCGGATCGGGCTTTTCGCCGATGCGCCGGAACTCCATTTCATTGCCAGCCCGCCGCGGCTGGCCCCGCATTCGTCGCTCAGCGCGATGTTTGGATTTTGGAATCGGGCGGCTGAGGCGGGACGCGGCAAGTTCTGGATGGGTGCGGCCGATTTCGCATTGCTGCGTGATCGCCTCGTTACGGCACGGTGCCCGGTGGCGCTGGCCGGGACGGCCTTCGGGTTTGTTCATTTCCTCGATTTCCTTGGCGAGCGGCGGCTGGCCTTGCCGCGCGGGAGCTGGCTGCTGGAGACGGGCGGGTTCAAGGGTCGTTCACGCGAGATTCCCAAGCCGGAGCTGTACGCCGCGTTGACACGAACCTTCGGGGTTGCCGACCGCGCCATTTGGAACGAATACGGCATGAGCGAACTTTCCAGCCAGGCCTACGCGCGCGGGCATGCAGGCCTGCACCAAACGCCACCGTGGGCCCGTGTGCTGATCGTCGATCCGGCCACGGGTCGCGAGGTTGCGCCCGGCCGCGAAGGGCTGGTGCGCTGGATCGACCTTGCGAACGTGGACTCGGTCCTGGCGCTGCAGACGCTGGACCGCGCGGTGCGCACGGCGACGGGTTTCAGACTCCTGGGCCGTCTGCCGCGGACCGAGCCACGCGGCTGTTCGCTCGGCGCGGACGATTTGCTGGCTACCCGCTGAAGTGATGACCACAACCCGCGAACGAATCGACCTGCTCGCCCGAGCTTTCCCGCAGCTTTTCCCGCGACCGGAGCTGGTCCGGCTGGTGCGCACGCAGCTCGGCCACATCAGTGCGCTCGACAACTGGATTGAACGAAAGGGCGTGCGGGTGCGCGCACGGGCCCCGCGAACGATTCATCACATTTGCGCAGGCAACCTTTCCATCTCCGCCATCACCAGCATCGCGCACGGTTTGATCGTGGGCTCGCGCAATACAGTGAAATTGCCGAGCCCGCGGGAGGACGCAACGACGCGACGGGAAATTATCGCCTTTGTGCAAGCCCTGCCGAAAAGCCTGCGCGTGCTGGTGGAGCTTCAATCGGAGCGCGACGACGCCGCGCTGCAAGAGGCCGAGGTCATCATCGCGTTCGGGAATGACGCCACGATGACCGCGCTGCGGGCAAAGGTTCGGGGCGACCAGCGCTTCATCGCGCACGGGCACGCGGTGAGTTTGCTGTGGATCGACGACGCGGACAGGTTGACGTCCCGACAGGCGCGGGCCTGCGCAGTGGACGTGCTGACCTACGACCAGATGGGCTGCCTTTCGTCGCAAGCGATCTATTTTTCAAAGCCGGCCGACGTGATGCGGCTCGGGGGCCGAATCGCGCTCGCGCTGGAACAAACCCGGCAAACCATGGAGGCGAAACCGGCGCGGCCCCTCGGCGTGCGGGCGCGGATCGCGGAAGCACGCGACGTGGCGCAGGCACTGGGCCATGCCGTTTGGCTGCCACCGGCGCGGCATCTGGGCTGGACGGTGATTCATGATCCCGATCCGACGTTTGTTCCCTCGCCGCTGCATGGGGTGATTTATCTGCGAGCGTCGCGGCCCGGTTCATTGACCCGTGATCTCGCCGGCGTGCGGGGCAAGATTTCCACGGTCGGCGTGACCGGTTCCAAGCTCGAGCCGCAAGTGCGGCAGGCGTTTCTTGATTTGGGCGTCTCGCGCTTCTGCGGGGCGGGGCAGATGCAGTTTCCGCCGCTGGGCTGGCACCACGATGGCCGCGCCTCGCTGGGCGAGCTGGTGACCTGGATTGACGACGAGCGTCCACACGGCCTGTAACTTCCACCAGCCGAGCCACGTCTTATAGGCGATGTTGCGGCTGCTGTGGTCTCTAGGTTTGCTGGTTTGGCTGGTGGCGCCCGTGTGGGCGAAGGAGAAGAGCGGCGTGACTGATTTCAACACCTTCCTGAAGCCTGGAGAGAACGCGGGCGTAATGCGGCTGGCGGACCGCGACCGGCGCTTTCTCATCTTCACGCCCGACGGCATGGCGGGCGATCGCCAGCGGCCGATCGTCTTCTTTTTCCATGGTGCCGGCGGCTCCGCGGATCAGGCGGCCCACACCTACGGCTGGGTGGAGAAGGCGCGGAAGGAACATTTCTTCGTCGTTTTTCCAGAAGGGCTGGGCGTGCAGCCGGAAACGGCGCCGAGCTTCCTGGTCAATCCCCGCATCTGGCGCGACGAGCGTTTTAGCATTCCGGGCCAAGTGGACGACGTCAGCTTTTTCTCCACGCTGCTGAGCAAACTGGAGGCGGTCCTGCCGATTGATTCGCGCCGGGTTTACGTGACCGGTTTCTCCAACGGCGCGGCCATGACCTTCACCCTTGGCGGCCATTTTTCCGATCGCATCGCCGCGATCGCGCCGGTTTCCTCGCAGAGCTTCTCGTCCGTCGATACGCTTGCGCGGCCGCTGCCCGTCTACTATCTGGTGGGGACGGCCGATCCGCTGATTCCGTTCAACGGCGGCTCCATGCTGCTCTGGGGGCAGATGCGGCAGACCGCGCCCGTGCGGGAATCGGCCGATCGCTGGGCGAAGCTGGATGGCTGTCCGCCGACGCCGCAAGTCGTGAGCGACGAGGATGGTGTCCGGGTGGAGCGATACGGTCCCGGGCGCGATCACGCGGAAGTCATTTTCACGGTGATCGCGGGCAACGGCCATCACTGGCCGACGAGCGTGGAGCCGTTGCCCCGCGTGATCTCAGGACCGACGCTCGATCCGTTTTCCGCCACGGACCGGATTTGGGACTTCTTCGCGCACCATCCGCTGCCGGACTGACGCCGTTCGTCCCTCGACATTGGGGACGGCGCGTGCGGTAATGTTGCGAATGAACAACTCGCGGCATGGCCGCAGGCGCAGTGATGCATCGGCGCCCTCTCCAGCATCCGGCTCCCCGCAAACCCCGTCCGCCCGGCCAGCGTCGAAGAATCCGTCCCATCCGCCTCGATCCAATGGGCAACCTCGTCGGCCCGCCCCCCGGGCGCAGGACGACGATTGGCGTCCCGGCGATGGCAGCACGCGCCACAAACGACAGCCCGCGCCGCAGAACGATCATCGCGCGCGAACCGCGAAGCCATCTCCTCCTCCGCAGAAGGAAGCACGCCCGGCGCGGCCCACGCGCGAACGCCCGCCTCAGAAGCAACCGGCACAGGCGCCGAATCGGCCGCCGCCCCGCTCGCATGAACCCCGCAGGCAGACCCCTTCCCCCGCACCGGTGGCCCGCCCGGCCCCTTCGGCGGAGGCGTCCTCGCACTGGCGCGACGCGTTGGGACCGCTGCTCGCGCAGGCGCAGTATCATCCGCTCGACGAGGCGGCGCTGGCGCGAAAACTCGGTGTGCCGGCCGGCGAACAGGATGCCTTCCGCGACTTCCTCGCCGAGCAGGAACGCACCGGCGGGGTCATGCGCGACGCGAAGAAGCGCTTCGTTTCCGCCAAGTCGCTTGGCCTCTGCGTCGGCCATCTGCAAATGAACGAGCGCGGCTTTGGTTTTCTTGTCGCCAGCGATCCGGCCGAAGCCGATTTCTATATCGCGGGTGAGGACACGTCCAACGCGCTGCATGGCGATCTGGTGGTGGCACGGCTCAAGCCCGCGCGCGGCCGCGAAACGCGCCGGCGGGGCGAGGTCGTCCGGCTGTTGCAACGCAAACGGCGGCAGCTTGTCGGCGTGCTGAATCGCAACGCCCAATTTTATTTCGTGCGGCCGGACGAGGCGCGCATCCCGCGCGACGTGCGGGTGGACGCACCCGCCGAGCCCGCGCCGCTCGGCCAAAAAGTCGTCGTGCAGTTGCACGAATGGAACAGCCCGCACGCGCCCCTCACCGGCCATGTCGTCGAGGCGCTTGGCGCACCCGATGCCCCCGGCGTCGACCTGCTTTCGATCATCCACAAGTACGACCTGCCCACCTCCTTCCCCGAGGCGGTGGAGCAGCAGGCGGCCGACATCCCGGCGCGCATTTCGGAGATGGAGATCGAGCGCCGCGAGGATTTCCGCAAAATCTTCACCTTCACCATCGATCCCGATGACGCGAAGGATTTCGATGATGCGCTTTCCTACCGCATCTTGCCGGACGGCCTGTTCGAGGTCTACATCCACATCGCCGACGTCTCGCATTACGTGACGCCGAGGACGCCGCTCGATGTCGAGGCACGCTCGCGCGGCAACAGCATCTACTTGGTCGACCGCGTGATCCCGATGCTGCCGGAAAAGCTGAGCAACGGGCTGTGCTCACTCCAGCCCAACGTGGACCGCCTGGTAAAGACCGCGGTGGTCACGCTCGATCCTCAGGGCGAGATCCGCAGCTTCCGCTTTGCCGAGGGCGTGATTCACAGCGAGAAGCGTTTCACCTACCAGGAAGCGCTCACACTTTTGCAACAAGCGCCATCGACTTCGCTCGGCCGCGATGTGCATGCGATGAACCGCATGGCTCAGACGTTGCGCAAGCGCCGCTTCGCCCGCGGCGCACTCGATCTGGAAATGGCGGAGATCAAGGTGCGCCTCGATGCGAACGGCGTGCCGGTGCGCTTGGAGAAGATGGAGTACGACGAGTCGCACCAGCTCATCGAGGAATTCATGCTGCTGGCGAACGAGGTGGTGGCGCTCGAGATCAAGCGGCGCAGCCGGCCGGGCATTTACCGCATTCACGAGAATCCGGACCCGACCCGACTGGAGGAATTTCGCGCGCAGGCCAAGGCGATGGGCTTCCCCTGCGGCGACCTGACGAAGAAGGGGGAAATCCAGAAGCTGCTGGTAAGCTCGCGCGGCAAGCCGGGCGAGGACGCGATCAAGATCGGCCTGCTCAAGTCGCTCAAGCGCGCGGTCTACAGCCCGAAGCCGCTGGGTCATTTTGGCCTCTCGAAGATCAACTACACGCACTTCACCTCTCCCATTCGGCGCTATTCCGATCTGGTCGTGCACCGCATCCTTTTTTCGCGCGAAGGCGCGGGGGGCTACGACGAACTCTCGCGGTTGGCGCTGCATCTCTCGACCAGCGAGCGCACGGCCTCCGAGGCGGAGCAAGAATCGGTGAAACTGAAGAAGCTCGAGTATTTCGAAATCCAGGCGCGCTCGCGCGAGCGGGCCACTTTCAACGCGATGATCCTGGAGGTGCGGGAAAAGGGGCTGCTCGTGCAGTTGCCGGAATTCCAGGTGCAGGGACTTGTGCCCACCGGCTCGGGTGATTACATCTTCCAGGCGCAACGGCTGGAGCTCCTCGACCGGCGCTCGAAGCGAGCTTACCGGGCAGGGCAGACCGTGGCCGTGGAGGTGGCGACGGTGGATCTTGCCCGCAACCAGATCGATTTCCGTCTCGCGCCGGCACCTTCGCCCGGCCGTTAATTCTCACCGCCGATGTCCACCGTCGACCCGCTTGACGACCTCACGATCCGCCAGCGGCAGCTTGAGAACCATCTGCTCCGCTCGCCGGAATACCTGCACAAGGCGGATCAGGACCTGAAGCGGCAGGTGGCGATCCTCTACTTAGCCATCGCGCTGCTGCTCCTTTTCCAAGGCATCTTCGTCTTGCGCGAGGCCGGCACGATGCCCGGCGGATTGCTCGCGCTGATCGTCTTCACCGCCCTGCTCGCGATCGCGAACTGCCTGCTGCTCATCCGCACGAAGCGATGCCTGCACCGCCTGAACGAAGGCTGGCTTGATCCGCACGCGAAGCGGACGCTCGAGGCGCTGAAGCTGGAGAGGGCCCGCCTCGAACCGGAGCCCTCCGGCGGCGGCCAGATCGGGGAGACCCTATGAAAATCGTCCGCGACCTCGCTGCTCATCTTCAGCGTGCCGTTCCTGATCAGCTGCTTTCGCGGTCGCTCACGCTGGTGCCGGGCACGGTGCTGCTGACCGGAACGCCGGCAGGCTGCGGGTTTGCGCAGAAGCCGCCGCGCTGGATGCAACCCGGCGATGTGTACGAGGTGGAGATCAAAGGCGTCGGAACGCTGCGGAATCGGTACACGGCCGCCGATTAGCCTTCGCGCACGCGGATTGTCTTTCGGCTCATTCCTGCTAGACCGCCGTCATGCGCATCGTCTCGATCTTGCTCGTGCTTCTCGTGCTGGGCTCCTGTGGCTACGCCTATTATAAGGACCCAACCGGCTGCCAGAAGCTGGCGACTGACGTGGCGACGGACACCATGGCGATCATCGGCACGTTCAAGCCGCCCTACTTCACGCCGTCCCCCGAAACCGCCCCGCCGCCCAAGCCGGCCGTCGCGGCGGCCCCGAACGGCGTCGAGTACCCCATGGGCTACGTGGCCACCCATCCCGCCATCGATCCGCAGAGTCCCGCCCCGGCGCCGCAGGCGCTCGCCGCGCCAGCCCCGGCCGCTGCCCCGCTTGCCGCCCCGGCCGGGACGTCACTGGGCAGCTACACCGACTATGACCAGGCGCTGGCCGCGGCGCGTCAGGCCCATGCGCCGATGCTGGTTCTTTTCACTGGCTCGGACTGGTGCCACTACTGCCAGATGCTCGAGCAGGAGGTGCTCTCGACCAAGGACTTCACCAACTACGTCTCGAGCCACTACGTGTTCCTCACGATCGACGATCTTCGCAACACGCCGGTCCCGGACAACAGGGCAGCCGAGATCAAGCAGCTGGAACAAAAGTTCAGCATCACCGGATTTCCCACCCTGATGATTGTCAGCGACGATGAGAAGGAAAAGGGGCGCAGCGAGGGGTATGATCCCGGCTCCGGGTCCAAGGCGGTGATCGGCCAACTCGACCAGATCGCCGCGAAGTAGCTTCTCAGCTCCGCGCCGGCTTCCACCGTCGCAGCGTTTCTTCGAGCGCCTGATCGATCGGCCGAATCGTCACGCCCGCCTGCACGAGCTTGGTGGCATCAAGCAGGCAGTTGGAACGCGGCGTGCGCGCGATCTGGTGATAGAACTCCGCGTCGTCTTTCCAGAACGCCGGCTCCCATTCCGGGCGCACGAATTGACGAACGAGATCGACCACCTCGCGGGTGGAGACATAGCCGGGATTGACGATGTTGTAGCAGCCGCCCGGCAACCCCAGCTTCCAGGTGTCCAGACAGGCGGAGACAAAATCGCCCAGATGACTGATCGAATTCCAATTTTGATACACCTTCGGATAGCGCTGGATTTTCGACAGATAGTTGCGGCTGTTGTCGTCCTCCTCGAAGGGAATGCGCAGGCGCCAGACGTAGAACTCCGGGAACTGCGCCAGCACCTGCTCGCCCACCGCCTTGGTTCCACTGTAGAAGCTGCAGTTGTTTTGCGCGAACGAGAAATTGGCCGCGTCGGTTTCGACAAAACCCTTCACCCGCGGTGAACGCGTTTGCAGCAGCTTCTGGAGTTGCGGCGCGTTGAGGTCGGCGTCGACGGCGTCGATGCCCGTATCGCCTTCGATCTTCGCACCCGTGTAGATGCAGCCGGAGGAAACCGTGCCGAGCCGCACATCCGCGGCGGAGCAGGCTTCCGCCACCGTCTGGGGCAGCACGATGTTGCCCTGAATCGTTTCGCCCCGCTGCGTTTCGCAGGCGTCCACATTGGGCTTGCCCGTGAACCCCGCGGCGTTGATCACGAACTCCGGACGCGCACCCTGCAGCGCGGCGAGCAGCGTACCGAAATGCGTGCAATCGATCTTTCTCCGGGCGATCGCCTCGAATTCCAGACCGCGCCGCGTTAGCTCGCGGGCAAAGGCCGCGCCGACGTAGCCGCTCGCGCCGATGAGCCAGATCATGGAATGACCGTCCCCATGTCGATCTCCGCTTCGAACTTCACCAGGTAATCTTTGTACTCGCACGTGGGCATGGCGAGGATGAGCTCGCACAGCCGCTTGCGGTCGATAAACCCGGCGCGGTAAGCGGCTTCTTCCGGGCAGCCGATCTTGATGCCCTGCCGCTTCTCGAGCGTCTGCACGAAGCTGGACGCCTCGTGCAGGCTGCTGCTGGTGCCAGCGTCGAGCCAGGCGAACCCGCGCGGCAGGCGCGAGACCTTCAGCGCACCCCGCTGCAGGTACGCCAGATTAAGGTCGGTAATCTCCAACTCGCCGCGTGGGGAAGGCCGGAGCTCGCGCGTGCGCCGCACGACCTCGCGATCGTAAAGATAAAGGCCCGGCACCGCGTAGCTGCTCCGCGGCTTGGCCGGCTTCTCCTCCAGGGACACCGCCTTGCCGTGGTGATCAAACGCCACCACGCCGTAGCGCTGCGGATCGTGCACGTGATAGGCGAAGATGCAGGCACCTTCGGCGAAATCGCGAAACGCGCCCCCAAAGACGGCGGAGCTGTGAAAAATATTATCGCCCAGGATAAGCGCCACGCTCTCGTCGCCGATGAAGCTTTCCGCGATGAGAAACGCCTGCGCGATGCCTTCCGGGCGGGGCTGGTCGCGGTACTCGATCTGAACGCCGAACTTTCCTCCATCGCCCAGGATGGAGTCGAAGAGCGGAAGCTGGTCCGCCTTGGAGATGAGGCAAATATCGGAGATGCCGTTTTCGATCAATGTCGAAAGCGGGTAATAGATCATCGGCTTGTCATAAACCGGCTGGAGCTGCTTGGTCAGAAACGTGGTCAGCGGATAAAGGCGCGAGCCCGATCCGCCTGCCAGAATGATGCCCTTCTTGAGTTTGCCCATGCAGGTTGGAAGCTAGGGCGTGGGGCGCGGGGAAACAAGGCCGGGCGGCGGGTTTGCTAAAGAGCCGTAAAGCGTCCCGGGCTTGCCGCGACACGGCGGGGCCGTACGATTTCGGTCATGATTCGCCTCGCCGATTACGTCACAACCACGCTGGCGCGGCGCGGGATCGACCGCGTGTTTCTCATCACCGGCGGGCTGGCGATGCATCTCAATGACGCCATCGCGCGTTGCCCCGGCCTGCACTACACCTGCTGTCACCACGAGCAAACTTGCGCGATGGCGGCGGAAGGCTACGCGCGCATCACGAACAAGCCGGCGGTCGTGCAGGTCACGGGCGGCCCGGGCGGAATCAACACGCTCAATGGCGTTTTCGGCGCGTACACCGATTCGCTGCCAATGCTTATTCTCTCCGGCCAGGCCAAGCGCGAGACCTGCCTGGCCACCTACGGACTGACAGACCTGCGGCAACTCGGCGACCAGGAGGTGGAGATCATCAAGATGGTCGGGCCCGTCACCAAGTATGCGGTGCGGGTTGATGATCCGCAGACGATTCGTTATCACCTGGAGCGCGCAATTCACCTGACGACGCATCGGCGGCCGGGCCCGTGCTGGCTCGATATTCCCGTCGACGTGCAGGCCACCATGATCGATGAATCGACGCTCTCCGGCTACGATCCGGAAGAGGACGCGGTGCCGGTTTCCGCTGACCAGTTGCGCGAACAGGCCGCGGAAGTCCTTCGCAGGCTCAAGGGCGCGGAACGTCCGGTGATTCTTGTCGGAACCGGCGTACGCCTTTCCGGCATGCGCGACCTGTTTGAGCAAATCGCCACGCGGCTCGGCGTGCCGGTCACGCTCGGCTTCACCGCGACGGACGCGCTGCCCAGCGATCACCCGCTCAATTGCGGGCGGCCGGGCACGGTGGGCGACCGGCCGGGCAATTTCGTGGTGCAGAACGCGGACTTGCTGCTGGTGGTTGGCTGCCGGCTGAACATCAGGCAAGTCAGTTACGTCTGGAAAAATTTCGCGCGCGGGGCGTACAAGATCCAGGTCGATGTCGACCCCGCCGAATTGGCCAAGCCAACCGTAAAACCCGACCTCGGGATCTGCGCCGACTTGCGCGACTTCCTGCCCGAGCTGGCGCGCCAGATCGAGGATACGCGCTTTGCGTTGCCGCATGCGCCGAAGTGGCTGGCGTGGTGCCGCGAGCGGGTGAAGCGCTATCCCGGCGTGACGGAGAAGCACCGCACGAGCCCGCTGCTCAATCCGTATCCGTTGATCGAGGCGGTGATTGGCGCGATGGAGCCGGGCGAGATCGTCGTCTGCGGCGACGCGACGGCGCACATCGTGCCGCAGCAAACTGCCTTCATCAAAAGGGGCATGCGGCTTTTCGGGAATTCGGGCAGCGCCTCGATGGGCTACGATATTCCGGCGGCCATCGGCGCGTCCTTGGCTGCGCCCGGTCGCCGCGTTGTCTGCTTTGCGGGTGACGGCAGCGCCCACTTCAACATTCAGGAGCTTGAGACGATCAAGTTCCACAAGCTGCCGATCAAAATCTTCATCCTGAACAACGCCGGCTACCTCTCCATGCGCCTGACGCAGGGCGGTTTCTTCAAGGGCCAGTTCATCGGCGAGGCGCCACGCAGCGGCGTTTCGTTTCCCGACTACGTGGCGCTGGCGAGGGCCTACGGATTGCCCGCCATGCGGATGGAGAAGGTCGATTTCGCGGGAGAACTCAAGCAGTTCATGGCCATCGAGGGACCGGCGCTCTGCGAGGCGATGCTCGATCCCGCACAGGAGTTTGAGCCCAAGCTGACCTCGCGCCGGCTGGATGACGGGACGCTGACCACACCCACGCTGGAAGATATGGCGCCCTTCCTCTCGCGCGAGGAGTTCGCGTCGAACATGCTCATTCCGCCCGGCTGATTGTCGCGCGGGTTGTGCGGCGTGCGCGCTCTGCTAGTTTCCGGAGTGAAGTTCCCTTTCCTCCTTCTGCTCGCCGCCACCGTGGCCATGCCCTATGTGCGCGGCCAGTCCGCCGCCGTCGTCACTGTGCATCGCGACATCGTCTACGCTTCTCCCGGCAACTTTCCGCTGAAACTTGATTTGTACGTGCCGACTGGCTTGAGCGAGCTGCCGCCGATCGTTATCTGGATTCACGGCGGCGGCTGGGAAGCCGGCGACAAGGCGCATCCGCAGGCGTTGCCGCTCACTCAGCTGGGATTTGCCGTGGCGAGCATCGACTATCGGCTGAGCGAAGTGGCGAAGTGGCCGGCGCAGATTCACGACTGCAAGGCGGCGGTGCGCTGGGTGCGTGCCCATGCCTCGCAATACGGCTACCGGGCAGACAAGATCGGAGCGATGGGTGCCTCCGCCGGTGGTCACCTGGTGGCGCTGCTGGGAACGACCGGCAACGATTCCGCCCTGGAGGGCGAGGAGGGCCTAATGGGCATCTCAAGCGCCGTGCAGGCGGTGGTCGACTATTTCGGACCGACCGACTTCATCTCCCTGGCCAGTGAGGTCACGGCGAAGCAGCGGGCGAATCTCGATAATCCCGTGACCCATCTCTTCGGCACGCCGCTCTGGAACAATGGCATTGTCGCGGGAAAGGAAGAGATCGCCAAGGACGCGAGCCCCGTCTACCACGTCTCGCCTCAGTCCTGCCCGTTTTTCATCCTGCATGGTGACCGCGATCCCATCGTGCCGCTACAGCAAAGCGCAGAACTCAACGACGCGTTGAAAAAAGCGGGAGTGGAATCGACGCTGGTGGTAATACCCGGCGGCGGGCACGGTTTTCATGATCCAGCTTCCGCCCTCCGGGCAGCGGAATTCCTCCAACGCCACTTGGGCGCGAAATAGCGCTCAGCGCGGGCGCAGTGTCCACCAACGGCGTAGGGCGACGAAGGTCCAGACGACTTCCACGCAGCCGAACGGCCACGCGCCCTGCAGAAATCCGTAGATGGCCGACAGCACGCAGGTCGCCGCGAAGGCGAGCACGCACCAGTGCGAGCGATGCTCCAGTGCGTAGAAGACCAGCATGAGCGAGACCGACACGAACCCGAACAGGTCCAGCTCGCTCATGGGGAGGCTTCCGGTTCGTAAAGCGAGATGGTGTTCTTCTCCCAGTCGGTGGCGATGGCCTGCTTGAGTTCGTCAGGACTTGAAATGTCGATGCCGATCTGACGCACGAGACCGTCGTCCAGCCCGTAGCACCAGCCGTGCAGCGCCAGCGGCTGCCCCCGTTCCCACGCCGACTGCACAATGGTCGTCTGCGCCGCACTGATCGTCTGGTCAATGACGTTGAACTCGCACAGGCGGTCGACCCGCGCAGCCGAATCGGCAATGCAGGTCAGGTGCGGCCGATGTTTGTTCATCACGTCCTGCACGTGCCGGAGCCAGTTGTCGATCAGCCCGAACTTCTGCTCCAGTAGCGTGGCGCGCACGCCGCCACAGCCGTAGTGGCCGCACACGATGATGTGCGCAACCTTGAGCACGTCGACGGCGTACTGCATGACCGAAAGACAGTTAAGGTCGCTGTGCACGACGATGTTCGCCACGTTGCGGTGAACGAAAACCTCGCCCGGCAGCAGCCCGCAAATTTCGTTTGCGGGGACACGGCTGTCGGAGCAGCCGATCCACAGGTAGGTCGGCGCCTGTTGGCGCGAGAGCGTTGGAAAGAAGTCGGGATTTTCCTGCCGGATCTTTTCGGACCAGGCGCGGTTATTGCGCAGGAGCGGGTCGAGCGGGTGCATTGCGCCGCAGTCTGCCGAACG
>CAJCIA010000110.1 GCA_903970275.1 Betaproteobacteria bacterium | reverse complement strand
ATCATCGACTTCGACCTGCGCGAGGCGATCGACAACATCATGGACCTCTTCGCGGCGCAGGCGCACAGCAAGGGCCTGGAGCTGGCGGCCTACATTCCGCCCGACGTGCCGACCAATTTGCGCGGCGATCCGGGCCGGGTGCGGCAGATCGTGAACAATCTCGTGGGCAACGCGGTGAAGTTCACCAACCAGGGCGAGGTGGTGGTCAAGGTCTCGCTCATCAGCGGGAGCGACAAGCAGGTCTCGCTGCGGTTCGAGGTGCGCGACACCGGCATCGGCATCGAACTCGACGGGCAGAAGCGGCTCTTCGAGGCCTTCAGCCAGGCCGACAGCTCGACCACGCGGCGTTACGGCGGCACGGGCCTGGGGCTGGCGATTTCCAAGCGGCTGGTGCAGTTGATGAACGGCGAGATCGGCGTGCACAGCGTGCCCAGCCAGGGCTCGACCTTCTGGTTCACGGCGCAGTTCGAGCTGCCCCACAACGCGACGAAGCAGGTCAACAGCAAGGACCTGCGCGGCCTGCACGTGCTGATCGTGGATGACAACGCGACGAATCGCGAAATCCTCACTCATTATTGCCATCTCTGGAAGCTGCGCAGCGAGTGCGCCGCCAGCGGCGAGGAGGCCCTGCGGCTGTTGCGCTTTACCGCGACGGACGACCCCTTCGAGCTGGCGATCCTGGACATGCAGATGCCAAAGATGGACGGACTGATGCTGGCCCGCGCGATCAAGGAGGATCCGCTGACGAAGAACGTCCAGCTCATGATGCTGACCTCGCTGGGCCATCATCTTGATCCCGAGGAGCTGAAGGGCGCGGGCATTGAATCGTGCGTGCTCAAGCCGGTGCAGCAGGCCCGGCTACTCGAGCGGCTGACGGAGGTCCTTTCCGGCTCGATGTCCAAGTGGGCGGAAACGGTGAAGGCCAGCGGCAAACTGCCGCGCGTGCCGACGGCCTCGCGCCTGCCGGTGAACATCCTGGTGGCGGAGGATAATCGCATCAACCAGATGGTCGCGCTCGGGCTGCTGCAAAAGCTCGGCTATGCCGCGGACCTGGCCTGCAACGGCGTGGAGGTTTTGGTGGCGATGAAGAAGACGCCCTACGACATCATCTTCATGGATTGCCAGATGCCGGAACTCGACGGGTACGAGACGACCCGCCGTATTCGGGCCGAGCAGCGCGTGCATGTCCCGCGCATCATTGCCATGACGGCGAACGCGATTCGGGGCGAGGAGGAACGCTGCCTCGAGGCCGGCATGGACGATTACCTGAGCAAGCCGGTGCGTATCGATGAGCTGCGCAGTACGCTGGACCGCTGGCTTCCCGCCTCGGCGCGGCACAGCACGGCGGCGAGCTGACGTCTAGAGGGTCCGTTAGGCGAGTTCACCTTAGCCGCCACTCAGGTTGTGCTGAGGCGCCCCGCAACCAAAATGAGTTCATGCTTACTATTCTGATCATTGTTGTTCTGGTTCTGCTCCTGGGCGGTGGCGGGTATGCCTACCGCGGGCCGGTGGGCGGTGGCGGCGGCCTGGGTCTCGTCCTTGTCGTGCTGCTGGTTCTCTACCTGCTCGGTTACCTCTGAGGTTGCGGATCGCTCCGAGTCGGGCAGGAACGATTGCCCGCCTGGCTCGGTTTGCTTGCCGTGCGAAGCATGGCCGGTATGGTCGCTTCGCATGCTCATCCTCCGCTATTCCAGTCTTCTCGCTCTTGGCGTCGTGGTGCTCTTCACGGTGGGCTGCGCGTCGATCAGCATCCAGCCTCACAGCGAGTCGGATGAGGCGCATCGGCCCGTTAAAATCTACGTGGCGGGATTCAGCACCACGCATGGGACGTTTAACGTCGACCGTGAGGACGCGGAGCTGCGCGACTTCAAGAGTAACCTGCGTTCGCTTTTCCAGACGGCGATGGTGGAGGATATCTCGCGCCGCTTGATCCCGGCGGAGGAAGCGCCCGCGCACGGCACAATGCTGGGCCAGCACGCCTGGCTGATTCGCGGGGCCTTCAAGCGGGTGAATCAGGGGAGCCGCCTTTTGCGCGGGACCATCGGCCTCGGCGCGGGCGCGACCAAGCTGGAGACGCGGGTGCAGGTGTACGATCTCGACGTCAGCGACGAGCAGCCCTTTCTTACCTTCTCCACCACCGGCGGGAGCAACGCCGAGCCGGGCGCGATCACGGGCGTCTGGACGGACCCGGTGACGACAGTGGTTGGCGTTGGCCTTGGCGGCATCGGCAATTTCCTGCACGGCGTGACCGAGGACAGCCGGCGAACCGCACGCGAGGTCACGGCCGTGCTTTCCGACTACATGTTCCGCCATCACTGGATCGACGCGGACAAGTGGATTCACCCGAAGGAGGCGAGCGCGCCCTTGCCGCCGCTGCCGAGCTCGACAAAGAAATGAACCCGGAAACCTACCGGCGCCTTGTTGCGGGCGAAGCCCTGACCCTCGTCATGGCCGGCGAGGCGCTCTGGCGTCTTTCCGGTCCTGACCGGGTGCGTTATCTCAATGGCCAGGTGACGCAGGATGTGACGGCCCTGCCGGAGGATCAGGCGCATCTCGCCGCGGTTTGCACGGCCAAGGGCCGGATGGAGGGCGCTGTTTGGATCGCCTCGCACGCCGAGGCATTTTATCTCGATGCGGCGCCGAATCTACGCGACAGCCTCGGGCCGCGCCTGGAGAAATACCTGATCGCCGATGACGCGCAGTTGGAAGATCTCTCGGAGTCTTGGACCTTGAGCCACGTCTTCGGCACGATTGCGCCCGTGATTCCAGAAGGGGCATTCGCCGTGCGGCATGTGCGGTTTGGATTGCCGGGGCATGATGTGTGGATGTCCGGCACCGATGCCGTGATGATTGGCGGCACCGCCGACGCCGCGACCGTCGAAGTCTTGCGGCTTGAACACGGGCTACCCCGCTGGGACGCGGAGCTGACGCCCCAGACCTTGCCGCCGGAAGGTGGCCCCTGGATGCTCGATGCGATCAGCTACACCAAGGGCTGCTACGTCGGCCAGGAGACCATCGCGCGGCTAAAGAGCGTGGGCCACGTCAACCGCACGCTGGTTTTCCTTCGTTCCGCCACGGCCGCTTTTCCCGCGCCCGGCGCAAAGCTGGTCGCGGAGGGTAAGGAAGTCGGCACCGTGACGAGCGGCGGATTTTCGCCCCGGCTGGGCTTCGGCATCGCCTTGGGTTATGTGCCCCCGCGAACAGCGACGGAAGGCTCGATCCTGCAGGCGGAGGGTCTGGCGCTCACCGTCGCAACGCCTCTGCCATTTCCAAAGGCCGCATGAAACGGCGTCTCGGCATGGCGTTGATTCCGCTGGCTCTGGTGGCTTGCACCCATCCAGAGCCGCAGGAGTCAGCTCCCGTCGTTGCTCACACCGGCACAGGGATTCCCCGCCATTATCGCCGTGCTTATCCGGTGGCCATGCCCGTTGATGTCGCGGCACTGCCGGCCATCGATGCGCCACCCGGGGCGGCCCGCGCGGCCATGCCGCTCACAACGGCCGCGACCGCGGCGCAAGGTGCGCCTGCGCCTGCCACCGCCAGCGAGCCCATCTCGGACACGACGGCAGCCACCTACGGCGCACTGCCTCCCGCACAAACAGCGGACACGGCACCCTCGATCGTGCCAGCCCCGGGTGCGCCGCTCACCAACACCGCGCCCTTCGTGGCCCCGACTGCCGGGACGCCTTTGCCGCTGGCTGCTCCTGCCTTGCCGGATTCAAACCAAGTGGTGGTTGTCGATACCAGCTTTGGCCGCTTCGTCGTTGAACTGGACGACTTTGCCGCACCCCGGACGTGCGCGAACTTTCGACAACTCGTGGCGAAGGGTTTCTATAACGGCACGATTTTTCATCGCGTGATCCCGCAATTCATCATCCAGGGCGGCGACCCGAACACCGTGGGTTCCGACCGCGGCCGCTATGGCCAGGGCGATCCCGGCTACACGCTGCCGCCGGAAATCAAGCTGCACCATGATCGCGGCGCCGTCGCCATGGCGCGCCTGCCGGACTCGGTGAATCCACAGCGCTACTCAAACGGCAGCCAGTTTTATATTTGCGTCGCGCCCTGCCCGAGCCTGGACGATCAATATACCGTCTTTGGTCACGTCATTTCCGGCATGGACGTGGTGGATCGCATCTCCTCGCAGCCAACTGACCGGCGCAGCGATCCGCTGGAACGCATCACCATGAGCGCAGCGCTGGTATCGCGGGACGGGGCGCCGCGTGATAACGCCCCGTCCGACCACTAAGCGACCTTCCTAGCCGTTGTAAGCGTAGCGGGCTTCGCCCACCTTCTTGATCCCGGAAACTTTCTTGCCGGTCGTATAGAACCAGCTGAACACGTTGTTCGGCTTCACCTTTAACTTGGCCGCCAGGTCCTTGACCGTGATGCCCTCGGAGCCGGCGCTCTTCAACGTCTTGAGGAGCGTGTCCTTCAGGCGCTTGCCGCGCCGGGCCTTGCGACCGGGAGGACGTCCCACCGATTTCGGCGGACGGCCGGGTCCGCGCCGGGTGGGCGTGCCGCCTTCAAGCGTTCCCAGTTCGCTGACCACGCGATCGAGCTTGGCTTGCAGGGTTTCCTTCTCTTTCACCAACCGAATGGCACGCGCCAGCTGGGCGCTGCTCAACTTAGATATATCCATAGAGAGGACGCTATGGAACTATCGGCTTTGTGCAATCATATTATTCTAGCAATGTTCAAAAACGGACGAATCTATACTCGATGGATCGCCCCTAGAAGCGTCTATTTGTGCGGAGGTGGATCGAGCCGAATTTTACCACCCCACGAGATGATTCGAGCCTTGGCACCCGCCGCCTCGGCCTCTTCCTTCTGCTTGTTGGCATTATAAGCGAGTGAAAGACTCGACCAGGCGAACTGATTATTAGGATCTATCTCGGCGGCGTGTTTGCCCGCCGCGATTGCTTCTTCATAGCGATCCAGCTTGTAGAGCGCCATGGCCAGCGCGTGCCATCCGTCGAAATAGTCGGGGTTCGTCTCCGTCACCTGCCGGAAGACCGACACGGCTTCCTCCAATTCGCCAATCGCAATTGCCGCGCTGCCGTCGTCCATCAGCTCTTCAAGGGTCGCCATGTGGAATTCTATATCAGGTGCCGGATCGAATCGATGACCGAATCCAACGTGGCTTGCCGGGCTTCCGCCGCAAGAGCGATATTCCGCTGCCGGAGCGCGTCGCTCGTCACGGGCCCGATACTGATGGCGCGAGGTGCGGACACGCCATCAGTCGGCTGCAAGCCCAAGCGGTACCAATTCTCCACCGTGCTGGCGCTGGTGAAGATGATCCAATGCGCACCTTCCCGCATAAATCGTTCGCGTGCGCCGCCGGCGTCTGTGGTTTCGGGCTGCGTACGATAGAGGGTCCAGGCCTCTACCACCGCACCGCGAGACTGCAACCGCTCGGCCAAACCTGGGTCGGCGAGCGTCCCCTGCACGAGGCAAAATCGTTTTCCCTTCACGTCCAGCTCGGCAAAGGCGGCGGCGAGCGCCTCCTTGGTGAAGGTCGATGGTTGAAGGTCGACGCGCAGATCGCGCTTTTCAATTCGCGCCGCCGTGGCGGGTCCAAGCGCGGCAATTCTGGCCGCGCCGAGGACGCGAAGATCGAGCCGATGCGTGCGCATTTCGCCGAAGAGACGGTCCACGCCATTCGGGCTGCTGAAGACGAGCCAGTCGAAGTGCTCGCCAAACCGGGCCAAGCGCGCGAGTTGTTCAGCGGGCAGCGGAAGCGGATCAATCCGGATCGTGGCAATCTCGAGCACGTCCGCGCCGAGTTCAACCAGCTTCCGACGCAGGCTGCCGGCCTGGTGGCGTGCGCGCGTGATGACAATGCGCTGGCCGAAGAGCGGCCGCTTTTCGAACCAGTTCAGTTCGTCCCGCAGTTTCACGACTTCCCCAACCACAATCACGGCGGGCGGTCGAAAGCCCCGTTGTTCCACCAGCCCCGCGATGGTGCCGAGCGTTCCCACCAGGGTTTCCTGTCGCGCCGTCGTGCCCCAACGGACGAGCGCGACGGGCGTCGCCGCATCTGCGCCGTGCTGGGTGAGCTGCGCGGCGATGTCGCGCAAGCGCTCGATGCCCATGAGAAAAACTTTGGTCCCGCCCATGCGGGCGAGCGCGGCCCAGTCGAGCGCGGACTCCGCCTTGGTCGGATCTTCGTGGCCCGTGATGAAGGTCACCTGCGAGGCGACGTTACGGTGCGTCACCGGAATACCCGCGTAGGCCGGCGCCGCGATCGCAGAGGAAACCCCCGGCACCACCTCAAAGGGAATTCCTTCCTGCTTGAGCGCCAGACCCTCCTCACCGCCGCGCCCGAAAACGTAAGGATCGCCGCCCTTGAGCCGCACGACGGTTTTTCCCGCGCGCGCTTTTTCCACGAGCAAGGCGTTGATCTCGTCCTGGGTCAGCGTGTGGGCTGACGCCGTCTTGCCCGCGTAGATGATTTCCGCGGTTGGCGCGGCTTCGTCGAGCAGCGCGGGATTGACGAGGTAATCGTAGATGATGACGTCCGCGCGGCGCACCAGTTCCATCGCGCGGACGGTAACGAGATCCAGTGCGCCGGGACCGGCCCCGACCAAATAGACGCAGCCCGCGCCGACGGTCACAAGGCCAGCCTTTCCAGGAAACTTTGCGCCAAGTCCTTGCCGATCTGCCCCGCGCTGGCAATCGGACCCGTGACGCTGCCGGAAAAATGGAAGCGCTGCTGCTCTGCATTGTTCAGCCACGCCACGCCATGCAAGGTCAGCGTGCGGTTCGGGCCGGGCTCGCCGAAGGCCGCGATGGGCAACTGGCAACCGCCGCCGAGCGCGTGGAGAAAAGCGCGTTCTGCGGCGACGGTGAAGCCCGTAGTCGCATCGTGAATGCCGCGGACGAGTTCATGGACATCGCGTGCATCGGCGCGCGTTTGCAAGGCCAGCGCGCCCTGGCCGGGCGCGGGCAGCATGGCCGCGATTGGCAACGGCGAAAGAGTCAGGCCGCGCAGGTCCGGCCGCAAGCGGTCCAGCCCCGCAGCGGCGAGCAGGATGCCGGCAAGCGCCGGGTTCTCGCGAAACTTGCGGATACGCGTATCGATGTTGCCGCGGATGGACTCGATGCGCAGATCGCGCCGGATCGCCCGCACCTGCGCGGATCGGCGCGGGCTGCCCGTCGCGAGCAGCGCGCCCTGCGGGAGGTCCTCCAGCGTTTTTTCACCGCGGGTAATCAGGACGTCGCGCGGATCGGCGCGGAGCGGAATGGCGGCCAAAACGAGTCCGTCCGCATTGGCGGTCGGCAGATCCTTTAGGCTGTGCACGGCGAGGTCGATCTCGCCTTCGCGCAGCGCCCGCTCGAGCTCGCCGGTGAAAAGTCCCTTGCTCAGCATGCTGCCGAGCGGCCGGCGCTCGTCCTCGCTCAGGCGATCGCCCTGCGTCTTGATCACGCGCAGTTCGAACGAACGGCCGGGATGCGCGTGCTGGAGCATCGCGATGACCTGGCGGGTCTGGGCCAGCGCGAGCGCGCTGCCGCGGCTGCCGAACATCACCCTGTTCACGCCTGCATCCGGTTGGCGAAGCCGGGCTCACCCTGCCGGCTGGCCCAGTGCAGGTAGCGCTCGACGTGCGGTTTGAGGATTTCGACGCTGCGCACGATTTCTGTCTGGCGGCTGCGCAGGTGGCCTTGCGCAATCGATTGCAAGTCGTCGATGTCGTAGAGATAAACGTCGTCGAGCAGGTTGATCGCGGGCTCGAAGTCGCGCGGCACGGCCAGGTCGATAAGGAAAAGCGGACGACGCCCGCGCTGGCGCACGAGGCCCTCGAGCTTCTCCGCCGTGAGCACGTAGTGCGGTGCGCTGGTCGAGCTGATCATGATGTCGACCTCGACTGCGCGCGCCTCCCAGTCCTCCCAGCGGACAGCCGTCCCGCCCAACTCCTGCGCCAGCGCCGCGGCACGCTCGTGCGTGCGGTTTGCGACCAGGATGGATGGCAGACCGTGGCTGAGCAGCGCGCGCGCGGTCCGCTCGCTCGTCTCGCCCGCGCCGATGACCATGACCCGGCAACCGCGCAGATCGCCGAAGATTTTCTCCGCCAACTCAACGGCCACAGAACCCACGGAAACGCTGCCGCGCGTGATGGCCGTGCGCGACCGGACCGACTTCGCGGCGGCGAAGGAGGATTGGAAAAGCCGATTGAGCCACTTGCCCGTCTGTCCCTCGGAACGGGCGATATCGTAGGCATCCTTAAGCTGGCCGAGAATTTCGGTCTCGCCCACGACCATCGACTTCAGGCCGGATGCGACGGAAAAGAGATGCTCAACGCACGGCTCGCCCCGCAACTGAAACGATGGAGCCGCGAAGTCCTCGGCGATGTTATGAAAGCGCCGCAGAAACGCGGGCCAGGCCTCCGCTGCCTGAGTTGGGCCGGAGGTTGCGCCAAAGTACTCGACCCGGTTGCAGGTGGAGACCAGCACCGCCTCGTGCAGGCCCAGTTCGCGCTTCATCTCCACCAGCGCGGCCGGCAGCTGGCTGGCGCGGAAGGCGACTTTTTCGCGCAGCTCGACGGCCGTTTTCTCAAACGTGAGGCCGCCGCAAATCACCTGGTCCAGCGTGGAGATCATCGGTCAGCCTTCGTGCGGAAAGACGTGGGCCTCGCTCAGCGAGTTGATGCCCCAAAAGGTAAGCAGGATGAAGACGTAGCCGGCCACGGAAAGCAGGGCGGTTTTCTTGTGGCTCAGCCGGCCGGCGGCAAGCACGACGATGAGCACGGCGTAGAGGGCCCAGACCACGCCCGACCAAACGATCTTGACCCAGTCATCCGGCCCGCGATGCGGGATGAAGAACCCCAGCGCCGCGCCGCCGGAGAAGATGGCAAAGCCCCAGACCAGCACGTGCTGCTGCACCAGCTCCAGCCGGCCGACATTGGGCAGCGAGTAAAACCAGGAGCCGAGAACGTGCCGCTTCAGCTGATGTTCCTGGATGAGATAAGCCACGCTGGCCAGCGCCGCCACGCCCAGCACACCAAAGCCCAGCAAGGCCAGCGTGGCGTGCAGCTCCAGCGTCCAGCCGAGATGGGGCAACGCGTTCGGCACGTCGACCGGCGTGGAGAGCGCGAAGAAATTGATGAGGAAAACAACCGGTGCCGTGAACGCCCCCAAAATGGACATCCGATACGCTGGCCCGACCACGAGGTAGGTCAGCACCAGCGACCAGGAAAAGAACGCCAGCGTCTCAAAGAGATTGGTGATCGGACAGTGGCCGATCTCCTCACCGCGCTCGTGCAGAAAGGCGGTGTGAAGCAGAAAGGCGCCAAGGATGAGCAGGAACGTCCAGCTGTTCGCCAGCGGCCGGCGCGACCCCAGCGCGTACAGACCCCAGCCCGCACTGGCCAGGTATCCCAAGGTGGCGAGGAAGAGCCAGAGGTGGTCGCGCACGGGGCCAGTAAATCGCAAGTTCCGCCCAGAGGCAAGTTTGGCTAAGTTTTGCTCCACCGAACGTGCGTGACCAGAGGCGGTCGCGGCTTACAGCAGCGGGTCGTTCTTCTCATCCAGCCGCACCACATTGGGCTGATGCTTGCCGGCCAGCTCGGCGGGTACTTGGGCGAAACTCATGATGGTCAACCGGTCGCCCACCTTGCCCAGGTGCGCCGTGGCGCCGTTCAGCTCGATCACCTTGCTGCCGGCCCGCCCGAAGATGATATAGGTCTCGAACCGCTCGCCATTGTTGATATTGCCAACCAGGATGCGCTCGTAGGGTAAAA
Organism: Betaproteobacteria bacterium; assembly: GCA_903970275.1. Classification (GTDB taxonomy): domain Bacteria; phylum Verrucomicrobiota; class Verrucomicrobiia; order Methylacidiphilales; family UBA1321; genus JABDGH01. Next base: position 340 of record CAJCIA010000110.1, on the reverse strand, counting down.
AGCCCGCGCGCTTGGCCAGGTCTTCCGCCACCGTCAGGCTGCCCTCATAGTGCAGGCTTGCGCCGGTGACCGTCGCGCGATGCAGCTTGGACTTGAGCAAAGTATAGTCGGCCATTCCTTCAATATAGCACAGCGCGCTACTCGATCATTTTGATGCGCTCGACGTGCCGCCCGCCCTCAAAGGCGGTATTGAGGAAAATCTGCACGCACTCCAGCGCGATATACTCCGAGATCATTCGCTGGCCGAAGGCGATGCAATTTGCGTCGTTGTGCTTGCGGCCCAGCTCGGCCGTCTGCGAGTTCCAGACATAGGCGCAGCGGACGCCCTTGACCTTGTTGG
>CAJCIA010000109.1 GCA_903970275.1 Betaproteobacteria bacterium | reverse complement strand
CTCGGTCCACGAGCCGTCGGCGTTCTGCGTGTTGGCGAGATACTCGATGCCGCCGCGGATGCTCGGCCGCACCTGCTGGCTCGCGGCGATGATGCCCATGAGCGCCCACGCGGTCTGCGAGGGCGTGCTTTCGCCCTGGCCCTTGAGCCGCGGGTTGTCGTAGGTCGCGGGCGATTCGCCCCAGCCGCCGTCGGCGTTCTGGCACGACTCGAGCCAGTTGAGCCCGCGCAGAATCCAATCCTGGTTCATGTCGACGCCGATGGCGCGCAGGCCGCGCAGCACCAGCCAGGTGCCGTAGATGTAGTTGACGCCCCAGCGTCCTTCCCACGAGCCGTCGGGCAGCTGCGTGTCGCGCACGAACTTGATCGCGCGCTGCACCACCGGTTCCTTCAGGCTCAGGCCCATGCGGCCGAAGACCTCCAGCGCGCGCGAGGTGATGTCGCTGCAGGGCGGATCGAGAATGGCGTTGTGATCGGCAAAAGGGACGTCCTGCAGCCACTTCTTGGTCACGTCCTTGTCGAAGGCGGCGAAGCCGCCGTTCTTGCACTGGAAGCTGATGGCCCACTCCAGCGCGCGCTGCATCACCTTTTCCTTGGCCGCCTCGTCCGGCATCTTGATCGCGCCGAGCGCGAGCAGCACCTTGAAGGTGTCGTCGACGTCGGGATAATACTTGTTGTTGAACTCGAAGGCCCAGCCGCTCGTCACCGGGGCGGGGTTCTTGTACTTCCAGTCGCCGCGGAAATCGTTCACTTCCTTGGAGAGGATCCACTCGCCCGCCTTTTGCAGCGCGGGGTGATCCGGCGCGATGCCCGACTCGCTCAGCGCGAACACCGTGATGGCGCAATCCCAGATGGGGGAGAGGCAGGGCTGGACGCGGAACTCGTCTTTCTCCGTATCGTTGACCTCCAGGTCCATAAAGTCCTTCATCGCCTTGCGCACGAGCGGGTGGTCCTCGGAGTAGCCAAGGGTTCGCAGCACCATGCAGGTGTACATCATGCTGGGGAAGATCGCGCCGAGCCCGTCGGAGCCGTCGCCGATCCGTTCCAAAATCCAGGCCTCGGCCTTCTTCAGCGCCTTCTTGCGAAACGGTTTCCACGGCAGCGTGTCGAGGAACTTCAGCAGGCGGTCCCAGCGCAGGAAGAAGTTCTTCCAGGTGAAAACCTTCTTGTCGAAGGGCATGCCGAGGTTGGAATGCTCTGTGCCGTAGGGGAACAACTCGTGCAGTTGCTGCTCCGGCGCAAGGTGCCGCATGGGCTTGAAGTGATTGACGATGGAGAGCGGCACGACCATGCCGCGGCTCCACGACGACATCTCGTAGATATTAAAGTAGAGCCAGTTCGGCAGCAGGATGATCTCCGGCGGAATGATCGGCAGGTACTTCCACGGATACTGCCCGAAGAGCGCGAGGAAGAGCTTGGTGTAGGTGTTCGCCTTGGGGATGCCGCCCAGCCGGACGATGGTGGCGTGCGCACGGACCATGCGCGGGTCGTCCGGCGAAAAGCCGGCCAGCTTCAGCGCGAAGTAGGCCTTGGTCGTGGCGTTGAGTTCGCTGGGGCCCTTGTAGTAGGTGTTCCAGCCGCCGTCCGGCATCTGGCGGTCGAGCAGGTTCTTCACGCAGCGGGACTGCTTGTCGAAATCGACCTCGCCGCACCAGTGCATGAACGCAACCTTGTCGGAGACGAGGGTGGAATCGACGAGCAGTTCGCCGACCCAGTAGCCTTCCGGCTTCTGCAGGCTCATCAGGTACTGCTGTGACTTGCGCACGACCTCCTGGGCGCGATCGAGCAGCGGCCGCGCGGCCTGGTCACGAAAGGTCTCAAGGGAAACGGAAATCGTCTTGGAACTCTGGGTTCCGGGAACCGTAGTCATGATCGAATCCCCGAGCATAGGGGACACGGCGGAGAGGTCAATGCGGGGGCGCGGTCCCGAGCCGATTGGAACATGAGCCGCCCGCTGATTGTCATGCCTCTTTATCGCACTAAAAGCGCGATGGACATTCTCCTTGCGCGCGTCCGGCGCACTGAGGCGGACGGTTACGTTTGACAAAGACGTATAAATAGACAACTATCTAAGTACATGACGAAGCTTTTTCGGGCGCTGGATGATCCTACCCGGCGAAGGATGCTAGAGCTGCTGCGCGAGCGGGAGCTGACGGTGGGGGAGATCGGCCGCCACTTTGTCATGAGCCTGCCGAGCATTTCCTATCATCTCGACCTGCTGCGGCAGGCCGATCTGGTGGTGTCGGAGAAGCGCGGGCAGTTCGTGCACTACGCGCTCAACACCTCGGTGCTGGACGAGACGCTGGCGTGGCTGACTGGCCTGGTGGCCGCGGGGCGCCGATCCGCTTATGAAACTAAAAGACATGCTCAGAAGCGCCGGCCCGCAACTGGTGCTGCTCGCCGTGCCCTTCCTGGTCCTCGTTCTGCTGTGGGATAAATTTCCGGCGCGCGTGCCGATCCATTGGGGCCTGGATGGGCGGGCGAATGGCTGGGCGAGCAAGTCGTGGGGACTGCTGCTGACTCCGGTACTGAACGTGGCGCTGGCGCTGTTGCTCACCTGCCTCCTGCCGCTGGACAAGCGGGTGCGAAGTTACGGGCCGGAGACGCAAGGTAGCCTGAAGCGCGTGATCAGGACGATCGCCCTGGCGACGACGTGCTTCATGACGGGCATGGCGCTGCTGATCGACGTTCTCTCGCTCGGCTACAAGGTGGATGTGCTGCGCGTGACCACGCTGGGCACGCTGCTGCTGCTGGCGGTGCTGGGGAATTATCTGCCGAAGCTGCGACCCAATCGCTTCGTGGGCATTCGCACGCCGTGGACGCTGGCGTCGCCGGAGGTGTGGAACCGCACGCACCGGCTGTTTGGGTCGATCATGCTGATCGGTGCGCTGGCGTTGATGCTGCCGTGCATCATCCTGCCCGGGCCGTGGAGTCTTCTTCTGATGATGGGGTTTTTGCTCGGGGTGAGTTTTGGAGCGATGATCTATAGTTACGCGGTGCGGCGCGGTTGAGGGGGTCCGTTGACGTGAAGGCGCGTCCGCTTTGCGTCCGTCGCCGAAGTTCGACGGCTGTCTTTGAAGGCCGACTACTGGAGGTAAGCGGCCAACGATTCGTCCCAGGCGCGGTGAAGGTCGGCGACCTGCCAGTGCAGCTTGAGGTTGGGGCGGTTGGTGATTTCCACGCGGAGGGTGGCGCCGGCAACCACACCGAGGCTGGTGATGGGGACGCCATGCGCGCGGAAGATGTCGACGACCTCGCCAGCGCGGTCGCGGGGGACGCTGAGGAGGGCGCGGCTTTGCGTTTCGCCGAAGAGGAGGGCATCCACGCGCTCGTGCGGCAGGTCGATGGTGAGGTCGGCACCCATGGGAACGGGGCCGCCGATGGCGCACTCCGCGAGGGCGACGAGCAGGCCGCCTTCGGCAAGGTCATGCGCGCTGCGCACAGCACCGGCGCGGATGGCAGCGCGTGTGGCGGCGTGGAGATTCTTCTCCTGGTCGAGGTCGAGACGCGGGGGCGCGCCGCGCTTGAGGTTATGAATCTCGCGCAAGTAGAGGCTGGCGCCGAGTTCCTCGCCCTGCGGGCCGGCGAGCAGGATGTAGTCACCGAGCTGCTGGAAATGGGACGGTGTTATGTGCTTCGCATCGGGGATGAGGCCGACGATGCCGACGGTGGGCGTGGGGTCGATGGCGCCGGCGGGCGATTGGTTGTAGAGGCTGACGTTGCCACCGGTGACGGGGATGTCGAAGGCGCGGCAGCCTTCCGCGAGGCCGTCGACGGATTGCTGGAGCTGGTAAAAATTCTCCGGGTTGTGCGGGTTGCCGAAGTTGAGGTTGTCGGTGAGCGCGAGTGGCTCAGCGCCGGTCATGGCGAGGTTGCGCGCGCATTCCGCGACGGCGATGAGCGCGCCGAGGCGCGGCTCGGCGGCGACGTAGTGCGCGTTGCAGTCGACGGAGGCGGCGAGGTACTTCCATGTCGTCTCGCCCGTAGGTACGCGGATGACGGCGGCGTCGCTGCCGGGGCCGGTGACGGTGCCGAGTTGCACCATGTGGTCGTACTGGCGGTAAATCCAGCGCTTCGAGGCGAGGTCCGGCGTGGCGAGCAGGCGCGGGAGGATGTCCGTGAAATCATCCGGCTGGTTGACGGCGGCAAGATTGAGCTTCTGCCGCGCATCGAGGTCGGCGGGGCG
>CAJCIA010000108.1 GCA_903970275.1 Betaproteobacteria bacterium | reverse complement strand
CCGCCACGGCCAAACATCTGCAGCAATTCCGAGGGAGAGACCTCGCGCGGCACGCCGCCCGCCGTGAAGCTCGTGCCGGTGACAAGCACGGAGCGCAGGGAGAAATTGATCCCGGCGCTCAATCCCAGCGTGGCCACCACCACCCGCAACTGCCCGCCCTTGGCCAGTGGCTCGACCAGTCCCGCGCGCTGCTGGTAGCTGAGCCCGCTGTGATGAAACGCCACGCGCTGGCCGAGCAGCTTGGCCAGCTCCGGACCTGCGGCCGTTTCCTGCTCCCTGGTCAGCCGCATGGGTTGCGGGCAGGGGATGCGCGCGGCCACGTCCCGCGCGATCTTCTCAGCCTCGCGGCGGTGCGGCGCAAAGATCAGCACCGGCCCGAGGTCCTCGCGCAAGGCACCGGCGATGCGCCGCGTCCAGTAGCCGGTGATGTCCTCCGGCACGTTGCGCGCCATCGACTCAATCTCCACCTCCTCGAGCGGCACGGGCCGGTCCTTCTGCACGACCAGCGTGACGCCGCGCCCGCGGTCCAGCCGCAGCAGCCAGTCGCGCGCCGCCTCGGGATTCGCCACGCTGCCGCTGAGCAGGAGCAACTGCGTGCGCGGCGGCAGCGAAAGCATGGTGCCCTCGTAGTGATTGCCCCGCAGCGGATCGGAGAGCCAGTGATACTCGTCCACGCAGTAGAGCGCGGCGTCGGCCGGCTCCTGCTGGGCCTCGAGCGTCGCGACCACCAGCGGCGCATCCGGCGCATGAATCACGTCGCCCGTCGTGATGCCGACGCGCCAGCCGCGCCGCGTCCATTCGGCAAATTTGTCGTTGGCCAGCGCGCGGGTTGGCACGGTGTAGATCGCCTGGCCGGGGCCGCGGCGCTGCTGGAAAAATTGCTCGAAGACGAAGGTCTTCCCTGCGCCGGTCGGCGCCTGCACGATCACGTCGTCGCCCGCCGCCAGGCCGCGGATCGCCTCCGCCTGCCAGGCATCCGGCAGCCGAAGCTGCTGCAGCGCTTCAAATCCATTCATGAAAAACGCAGCGCCGCCCGGCGCGCGCGGGGCCAATATCGCACGAAGCCCGTGCGGCGCCAGACCTACGGCGTGAAGCGCTGCGCGCTGACGATGCGGAATTTGTACGGACCCAGCGGCGTACCGGTGGTCGGTGCGGTGGCCGCAGGATCGAGGTCGCGCTCGATCTCGTACGAGCCGCGCCACTCGCCGACCACGCGGTCGACGCCCTCGCGCCAGACGGCGGGGTTGGAATGGTCGTTGATCTTCTGCAGCGCCTGCGCGCGAATGTGGACGGTAAACGAATTGGAGCGCGTGGTCAGGCGGCTGTAGAGTTGCGCGTAAGGCAGCTCGCGCAGATTATCGCCGGTAAGGAAACCGGGCGCAGTCGTGTTCGTCCAGTAAGCCTCCGGCGTCAGCCCGTTCAGATTGTCCGGGATCAGCGGCACGGAGCAGATCTCGCCCTCCGTCAGGTAAACGTCGCCCCCGGCGAAGCGGCTTTCGATCTGCGTGATCGTTGCGTTCTCATCCACCGTGCGCCATGGCTGGAAACCGGAAGTGGCCGGCAGGATCTTGTAGCTCCCGCCCGTGGTGGGCGAAACTCCCGCATCGGCGGAGGCCAACGCCGGGATGCGCAACCCGTGCAGCAGCGCGTGCAGCGCGGTGTTGCGATGCAGGTAGGTGAACGGCGCGATCTGGTCGTTGAGGTTGATCTTGCCCGCCGTTTCGAAGCGAGAACTGATGCCGTAGGGCTCAACCATCGGCATCCAGAACCGATCAAGGATGAGGTCATCCGGCGGTGAAGCGAGGCCGGGATGATTCTGGTCCGCGGACGCGTACGGGCAGAAAAGTAGCGTACGCCACGGGGTCGACTGCGCGGGCTGCGCCGGGTTTACGCCCGCCGGCAGTGAACCGAACACGACAGGCGATGGAATCAGCGCATTCGGCGAACGCCGTGTGGCCGCGCCGAGTTGGCCGGTGGCGAGCGACTGGTAGGCGCTCGCCGGATCGAGCGTGGTGCCCGCGTCCGGTAAGTTCGCGAGGGCGCCGTCCGCGCCCAGTCCGGGGCCGGTGTCCCAGTCGCCTCGTGGACCGGCGGAACCTCCCGGCACGGTCATCGTCACGCCGCCAGTGGCGAGCGGGGCGCTCACTGCCGGGCTGGTGTCGTAGGAGTAGGTGAGCGTGCCTCCCGTGTCCCAATCCGTGACGGAAAAGCTGGTCGTCTTCGTCGCGAAGACATTGCCCGCCAGTGTGGGTTTCTGCGTACCGACGAAGCAGGCGCTCGTGCCATCGGCGAAGCGCAGGTTGTGATAGTGATAACCAAACGTCGCCCCCGGATTTGTCACGCTCGCCGTGGTCCGCGTCGAGGTCGCCTGATGAAAGAAGGTGGACGGCACGGAGGACAATGCCGCGATCAGGCGCGGATCAGTCGCGGGCTCGACACTCACGCTCGCGTCGCCCGCCTGGATCATGAGCATGCGGCTGCGTTGCGTAGCGAGCAGCCGGTTGCGCAGGGTCATGTAATAAGAGGGCGCCACCGCGTCGGATGAATTTGTCGCCCAATCCGAACTCGACGTGGCCGGCGTGCTGCCGTCCGCGTGATCGGCTTCGCCGTTGGCGATCGGCACGGCGGAAAGAGCGGGCAGATCGACCAGCAGCGTCTGCACCGTCTGGCCCGCACGATCGAGAATCTGCACAGTGAGCCCCGTGACCTTTGTGGTCGTGACCGTGTTGCTCCACGAATATGTGGCGGATGGCCCCTTGGTTTGGCTGTCCATCAACGTTCCGTCCGGAACGGCGATGGTCTTCGTTCCGGCAAAGAGATAACTCCCGCTGTTGTTCATCGCATCCAGAGCCGCGGCACGCCACGCCGTCGGACCTTCGCAGCCGCCCCACACCCGGTCGGCGGGTGCGACTGTGGCCGCATCGCTCAGCAGCCGCGAGGTGCAAACCTTGGGAAAGCCGAAGCTGCTCGTGACACCTTTCACGGTGGCGGAAAGTTGATCCAGCCCCGTGATCTGGATCGAGCACGCCTCGCTCACCTCGGGAAAACCGCAGTTTGGCTGAAAGGTGGTCGGCACCAGGAACGCGCGGACGAGGGCCTTGTTGACCGCGCTCCACCGGCTGCCGGGCGGTTTCTGGATCGGGAAATTGGTGCGCCAATTCGAGCCATCGGAGTCCGGCGTCGTCTCGTAATCGATCGAGGTTCCGTCGTTGAAGGCGTAGCCCGAGACGTAGAGCACGAGCGTAAGCCCGAAGAGCGTCGGGTAACGGCCCAGCCCGCGCAGCGTCGTGCCGTTGGAGGTCGTGGTGAGCGGAACGATGAGCCCGCGGCCCACGCCGGCGCTATCGCCCGCCGCAAATGGAATAAACGAGCCCGCCGCGGTGGCCGAGCCCGCCGCGGGATCGACCGCGTTGAAGCCGCGAATGGCGTCGAGGATTTCCACCATCAGCTGCGGCCACTGCGTGCCCGGATATTTTTGCGCGAAGGTGCTGGCCGCGCCGGGAAGTTGCTCGCTGCCCGCCGCCACGAGGTTGGAGTAGAGGGCGTAGTTGGCCGGCGACGCCGTTTGATCGAGATCGGTTGTCGGGCTCGTGGCATCCTGGCGCTGAAAATAAAATGCCGTCGTGCCGGAGGCGGTCGTGCCCAGCGTGGCGTCGCTTTCCACGGCGCGATCCGCCGCGGTGGTGCGCGTCGTATCGGACGGCGCGTTGCTCACCGGCCAGATCGCCACGCGCGGCTCGCCCAGCAGTGTGGTCTCCGGCGCGTGGCTGTGGGCGGCGAGGACGAACCGCGCCAGCTCGATCTGCGACGGCAGAATGGGGCTCGCGGCGCCGGGCGGGTTCGTCGTGCGCTGCCCGGACGTATCCAGTACCGGACCGAAACAGAGCTCGTCGAGCGAGGCGTAAAGCCGGTTTATCTTCAGCGCGATGCTGCTCGCTGTCGTCGTGGTCTGCGTGCCGAACTCGGAGCCGCCCGCATCGTAACGCGGGGTGAGCGCCAGCAACGAATCGCCCGCCAGCGCGCCAAGAATTCCGTCGAGCGCCACTCCTGCGGGATGACCCGGATAGCGCTCGAATTCGCCGGTGGCGGGCTGCGTCGTCGCGCACGTCGCATCGCTTGCGGAGGTCGTGCAGGGCGTATTCCACGGCGAGGGGGTGCCCGCGGTGTTGATGTCGATCTTCGACGTCTCGTCGTCCGTCCAGAAGGCGACCCGCCCCATGATCGGATTTGTCGCCGTTGCCGCGCTCGCCGGACCGAGCGAGCCGTCCTGCAACTGGTAGAGCCACGCCACCGGCATCTCCACCGCGTGCCCGGTATCGCTGCTCAGCCCGGGGACGCTCGTCACCGCCTGCGCGTCCAAAATGGGATAAAGGTTCGTGCCCGCGAGATTCTGCACGGGCGCGTTCAGATCCGTGTAAACGCTCGCATTCGACGGCGCGTTCCAGTTTGCGGGGACGTCGGCGGCGAGAAAGGTCATCGCGCCGCTCGTGTCGGTCATCTGCGCCGCGGAGTAGAGCTTGTAGCAGGCGGCCGGCGTGCGCGTGGAGTTGGACGCGGCGAAGGTGCGGATGAGGCCGGGCTGCGAAATCCATGCCTGCCCCGCGGGCATGGTGGCCTGCTGGATCTGGCCGATGACCAGCGCGGCGGCGCTGTCGGCCAGCATGCCGGCGCGGGCGACCGCCGCCTCGTTCTGCGCAAAGCGCACACCGCGCGTGTTGCCGGAAAAGATCGCGATCAGCAGCAGGCTCATGATCGCCAGCGAGGCGAGCACGACGATGAGCGAGAAGCCGCGTTTGTGCATGGTCAAGGCGTGTTGGACCAGGCGGAGCTGGCGATGATCACGTCGCGCTGGAAGAGGCGGTGCTTGATCCCGGCGGCGGTCAGTGTGTTGTCGAGCGTCGCGGCATCGGCCGAGACCTGGGTCGCATCCTGGAAGAGCGAGCCCGGCACGAGCATGGGCGCGGCGGCGCCGTTTTGCGCAGCGAGGCGCTGGGCGGAAGGCTCGTCGATGGCCGCCAGCACCACGTGCACGAACGGCGGAAGCTGTGCGAACGTCGCCGGCACGGACGGGTTGCGCGAGTCGTAGGCAAACCCGCCGATCGGCTGCGCCGGCGCTTTTTCCGGCACGAGCACGAGCGCGATGACATTCTCCGCCAGGATCGCCGGCGTTGCCGTCGGCCCCGCCACCTGCGCGATCCATGGCGCTGAGGTTGTGCTGGCAAAGACCTGCAGCGCCTCCGAAGGCTGCGCCACTTCCTTCAGCCGCCAGCGCTGCCGCGAAAGCCCGGTGAAGAAACTCGGCACGTTCGTGTCACCGCCAAACTCCACAAGGTAACCCTCCGCGTTGAGCAGGTGGTTGAGCCCGTGTTGGGTGTCGAGCTGCGTCTGCCCTTCCGGTGCGGTGAAGAAGACGCTGGTTGTTGCCGTGATGCGCTTGCTTGCGGCCAGCAGCCCCGCGGGGCCGGCGCTCGGGCCGCAGACAAACGCGAGGTCCGACCTCCGTGCCAGTTGGTACGGCGTGAAGGTCGATCCCGCCGCAGCGGTGAACGCGCCGGTGGAGTCGGCGTAATCCTGGTACGGCTCGAGCGTGGCGGAAGCGAGCGTACGCGTCACCGTCTCGAAAGCGGAGGCCGCCTCGGCAAAGGGATCGGCCGCGGCGGAGAGCCACGCGCGGTGCACGCCGTCGAGATATTCGCCGAGCGCCACGAAGGCGAGCAGCACCACAACGAGCGTGGCCAGCGCCTCCAGCAGGGTGAATCCGCTGCTTCCGCAGCGGCGCGTGGGATCAGGGCGGAGGCAACACGACCGCATACGACGAGGGGCGGGTCGGTGCGTTGAGCGAGGTGACCCGTATAGTCAGCCGCATGCACTTGCCCACCAAGTTCGTCTCGGCCGTCTGGATGGTGAACCGCGCGTCGGCGCTGGAGCACACATTACCCTCGCTGTCGCGGTACCCGGGATCGGCGGCAAGCGTGCCCTCGCGCGCCTCGGTTGCCACATCGCGGGCGATCTGGACCGCGAGTTGGCCATCGCGCGATTGCCGGGCGGAGGTCAGGCCCAGTCCCAGCAGCGGCGTGAGGCTGACCAGGCCAAGGCCGAGCACGCCAATGGACGTGGAAGCTTCAACGAGACTGAAGCCAAGGCGACTCTTTCTTGGTGCTGGGCGAAAGTACTTCATTTTCGCTAACTCCCGACGATGTCGACCGACCGGGGAAAGGTTGAGCGCGAACCGAAAGACGGGCGAGCTTTTCTTCGCGGCGCACGGCTTTTTGTGCTTAACGCCGTAAAAAATTTCTAGGACCTAGGCAGGCTGCCGGCGAGGTGGGAGCGGGCGAGGGCCAGCACCAGAAAGACCACCACGAGCAGCGCGCCAATGGTGAAAAAGAAGATGAGCTTGTCACGCTGGCGCTGCGCCGCGAGGACCCGGCGCGCCGCGGCCGTGGTGTCGACGCGCGAGCCGGGCCGCACCTCCTCCTCCAGCCGCCACACTGGCGGTTCCGGTACCTTGGGCGGGCCGGTCTCCTCCTCGCCGTTATTGGCCAGGCGCTGGTTGAGCTTGGCCATTCGCTCCGCGAGAAGCCGCTCCTGCTCGGCCAGCAGCTTGCGCTTGCCCGAGAGCGGATCGGGTTCCTTGCGGGGTCGCAGCATGGAAGATCTCCCCGCGCGCGATCAATGATGCAGGGCGAGGTAGGCCAGGAGACCGAGCACCGCCACCACCAGCGCGGGCAGCGAATAGGCGAAACCATCCCGCACCATCGTGCCGAATGACTTCTCGTAAGCCGGCGCGGCTTCCTGGGCGTACTCCGGAGCGATCTCGACCGGGCCGCCTTCCTCCGACTGGCGCAAGGCGGCGAGCCGCGCGCGCGATTGGCTGAAGATGTTCTTCGCCTGTTCGATCCGCGCGAGCGCGCGGGTCAGCTCGCCGGCCAATTCCTCGTCCGGTGCGTCGGCGGGGTTGAGCGTCTCGGTCTGCTGGAGGTGCTCGGAAAAGTTGTCGCGAACAATCTTGATCTGCTCGAGCTCGCGCTTGGCTTCCTGCTCGTGCCGTTCCAGCAGGATGAGCCCGCGGGTAAGCTTCTCCACGATGTCGCGGCGCCCTTCGTCGAAGTCGCGCTGCTTGCGACTGAGTTCCTCGAGCTCGCGCTTCTGGCGCTCGATTTCCTCCTGCTGCCGGCGCAGGTCAAGGAGCTGTTCCTGGACGTGCTGGACCTTGAGGTTGATCTCGTTGGCGGAGGAACCTTGGTCGGCGGTTGGCGCGGCGGAGGGAAGAAGCTCCTCCTGCTCCTCGGGATAATCGTCGGGCGGAATGACGGAAGACGTTTTGCGGGCCATGTCGTGTAGTTAGGGGATGACCAGGACCTGCCCGATCTTGAGGGGTTTGCCCACCGTTTGTTTGTTGGCGTCCTGGATTTTGGCGACGCCGTTCTTCGTGTCGCCGGGGTACATCTTCTTGGCGATCTTCCAGTAGCTGTCGCCCTTCACCACGGTGTAGCTGCGGGCACCGGCAGAAGGCGCGCCATTCGTGGCGGTGGCCGTGGTTTCCGTGTCGGCGGTGCCCTTCGCCGCCTCGGCCTGGTCAACCGGCAGCGCCTTGAGCGGGCCGGCCGGCGCCGCGGGAGCCGCGGGCGCGTCCGTCGTGGCTGAAGTTGCGGCGGGCGCGGTCGTATCGGTGGAGGCTGCGGCCACTTCCTCGTGATGCTTCAGCTTGTCCTGCAACTGTGCGATCGTGTTATTGGCGTCATCCACCTGCTTCTTCAGCGCCGCGTTGTCGGCGGTCAGCTTGTCCATGTCCGCCTGCGTGATCTGCGGCTTGTTATTTGGCAGCGAGGCGGAGAAGTCCTGGCCCTCCTTGTCGATAAGCGCCTGCACCTGGTCCTTCTTGTCCGTATTGGGCGAGAGGGCGAGGAACTGCTTGAAGTGATAGATGGAGGCGATCGGATCGTTGAGCTTGTCGCCGTAGATCACGCCCAGTTCGTAGTGTGCGCCGGCCAGCTTGGAATTGGCCTGCAGCGCGGCCTCGTAATCGGTGGCGGCAGCCTGAGGGTTGTTGTTGTCGAGGTCCTGCTGGGCCTGCTTGTAGTTTGGGTTGCTATCGGAATCGGTCTGCGCGGGGTCCTTGTCGGCGGAGGCTTGGTTGCAACCGGCGAGGGCCAGCGCCGCCACGAAAGCGAGGGGAAGACGCGATGACATAAGGTCACAGTAACAAGGCCGCAACCGCGTGCAAGAATCAATGGCCGCCGCACCGTTTTTCAGCGCACGGCTCATCTGTTTCCAGCCGGCGCCCCGTCGCAATTCGCATTGCGCGGCGGGCCGATTTTTCGGAAGATGGCGCATGAACTCCTATCGTCGGCTTCGGTCGGGTTTTGTGGCGCTGGCTCTCCTGGCCCTCACGCTGGCTGTGGGCCGGGCGGAAAGCTCCGTCAACCAGGCGTTCCAGGTCGCGCGCAGTGCGGTCAGCCCCGGCCTGCAGGATCGGGTCGTGTCGATCTACGGCACCGGCGCGCCCGACTCGATCACCAAGTGGTACATCATTTTCTACGATCCCAGCATCCCCTCCCACGGCCGGGCCGTGCTGGTGGCCAACAACCAGATCGTGAAGACCTACGCGGCCAATGGCGGCGTGGTCTACCGTGCGGACCTCACCTTCGATCCCGCGCGCATGACGCCGGAAGGCCCGGCGCTGGAAGCCGCGCAGCATTACGCCGCCCAGCACCAGATCGCCTACGACGGCGTGCGCGCCCTTCTCAAGCAAAACGCACTCAATCGGCCGTTCCGCTGGCGCATCGAGCTAATGAACAGCAACCAGAGCCGCGGCTTCGTCTATATCAACGCGCTGGATTCCACCGTCGCCTCCTACTCGCCAAGCGGCGCGGGGGACGAGACGACCACGACGACCTCGACGACCACCAGCACCACGACCGTGCATCACGGCAACGTGGAAAGCGACGCGAACGACTTTGGCACCGACGTGAAGCGCACCTTCCTCGGGATCGGCGGCGACCTGCAGGAATTCTTCACCGGCGAGCGCACGGTGGACAAGGATCAGTAAACCGCGTCGATTGACCGCGAGGCTGATTCTCCCGCAGTCTGTAGCGGCGGTCTATGACCGC
>CAJCIA010000107.1 GCA_903970275.1 Betaproteobacteria bacterium | reverse complement strand
TCGCGCACGGGCGGGAGTTCGACCTGCTGCGCGTTGTGCCCGAGCGAGGAGTAGAAGACCCGGCCCGCGCCGTGGTGGCGTTTCCACACGGCGGGCATGACCGTGCCGTTGGTCCAGGGCGCGGCCCTCGTCTCGAACGTGGTGGTGGCCAGGACCTCGTTGCCGGGGTCGACGTGCATGTAGTACTGCTCGGAGTGGAAGACGAAATCGTCGATGCCCGCGACAATCGGATCGTTCGGCTTGGTGATGTGGACAAGATAATCGTGGTGATTGTCGGGGTGCGCGACGAACTGGCCGCCGACGATGAACTGGTAGTTGGCGTTGGGCCGGAACGCATCGCCCATGCCGCCGTGGATGCCGGCGAGGCCCACGCCGCTTTCGATCGCGGCACAGAGCGCGGCTTCCTGCGGGCCGGTCAGCTCGGCCATGGTCCAGTTGGGCACGATGAGGTCGTAGGTGCGCGCGAGGTCGGGAGCGAGCAGCGCGTCGAGCGTGGTGGCGATGGTGACGTCGAGACCGGCGGTGGTAAGATCGTGGCGGAAAATCTCCGAGGTCTTCTCCGGTTCGTGGCCGGCCCAGCCGCCGGAGAGGATGAGGACTTTCTTGGGCATAGATCTAGAGCACGGCACCGAAGGGAAGGCCCTCGGGCATCGGCGCGGGTTGGGCGCAGCTGGAACGAAGATCGTAACGGCGGCCGGTGTCAGAGGAGATGTGGAAGGCCTCCATCACCTCGACGACATGCGCGGCCATCTCGCCGCTTTGCCGGTGCGGCCGGTTCTCGCGCAGGGCCATAACCAAATCCGCGACGCCGAGGCCGCGCCCGATCTGCGGCGGTTGCTGCGTCTCGATTTCTTCCCAGCGATTGGTCTTCTCTTCCCAGGCACGCACGCGGCCGCCAAAGGTGTTTGGGTCCGGACACTGCACCGCACCTTCGGTGCCGTAAATCTCGAGCAGCGGCAGGCCATGCTGCCAGACGTCGAAGCTCATGGTGATGGTGCCGATGGCGCCGGGCACGAGTTCCACCGCGGCACAAAGGTGGGTGGGCGTTTCGACCGGCACGCGCGTGCCGGCGAGGGGCTGGCTGCGGACGAGCCGCTCCGGAAACGAGGCGCGGGCCAGTGCGCTGACGCTGCGAAACGGGCCGACGAGATTGATCAGTGCGGTGAGATAATAGGGGCCCATGTCGAAGAGCGGGCCGGCGCCGCGCTGGTAGAAAAAGGCGGGATTGGGGTGCCACGCCTCGGGGCCGCGATAGAGCATGTTGGCCGTGATGGCGACCGGCTGGCCGATGCGGCCCTGCTCGATGAGGCGGCGGCAGGTCTGGATGCCGCGGCCCAGCACGGTGTCCGGCGCGCAGCCGATGCGCCGATTGTGCGCCTGCGCAAGCGCAAGGGTGCCGGCGGCATCGGCGCTGGTGAGCGCGAATGGTTTTTCCGTGTAGACATGCTTGCCGGCGCGGAGCGCGTGCTCGTTCACTTCCGCGTGCGCGGCGGGAGTGGTAAGGTTGAGCACAAGGTCGAGGCTGGGATCAGCAAGGACATCCTCCACCGACGCGGCACGCGGCACTCCGTTCTTCGCGGCCTGTTCGCGCGCGCGTGGGAGATCAAGGTCGGAAACGGCGGCGATTTCGACCAGGTGCCGGAACGGTCTCAACCCGTTGAAATACTGGATGGCGATGTTGCCGCAGCCGATGAAGGCCAGGCGCAGGGGTGGCAAAGCGGCGGACATGGCGGGAGGCCGTAACGTGGCGCGGGATGAGTCCCGGCGCAATCCGGGCGTGACGCCGCCGGAAAAATCGCCGACGTTTCCCGCATGATCACCCTGGGCATCGATTGCGGGACGCAGAGCACAAAGACGCTGGCACTGGATGCCGCGACCGGCGAGGTCCTGGCGCTGGCCTCGCGCGCTTATGACCTGATTCCCGGATTGCCCGCAGGCGCGGCGGAGCAGGACCCGGCAACGTGGACGGCGGCGGTAGACGCAACGGTGGCCGAGGTGCTGGAGAAGCTTGGGCCGCGTCGCGGCGAGGTGGGGGGCATCGGCGTCTCCGGGCAGCAGCATGGCTTCGTGCCACTCGATGCGCAGGGGCGCATGATCCGGCCGGCGAAGCTTTGGTGCGATACGTCCACGGCGGAGGAATGCGACCTGATGCGCGCGCATTTCGGCGGATCGGCCGCGCTCATCGCGCGGGTGGGGCTCGACATGCTGCCCGGTTTTACTGCTCCGAAAATTCTTTGGCTGAAGCGGCACGAGCCGGAGAACTTCGCGCAATTGGCCACGGTGTTGCTGCCGCACGACTACCTGAATTTTTACCTGACGGGCAAGATTACGATGGAGTACGGCGACGCCTCCGGCACCGCGCTGATGGATGTGCGGCAGCGCGCCTGGTCGCGGGAGGTCTGCGAGTTCATCGACGTGGCGCTGATGAACAAACTGCCGGAGGTGACCTCCTCGCGCGAGCCGGCGGGCGAGTTGAAGCCGGATCTCGTCGCGCGCTGGGGCTTGTCCGGAACGGTGATCGTCAGCGCGGGCGGTGGGGACAACATGATGGGCGCAATCGGCACGGCGAACGTGGAGCCGGGCCGGGTCACGGCAAGCCTGGGGACGTCCGGCACGCTCTTCGCCTACAGCGCGACGCCGGCGGTCGATCCGCGAGGCGAGATTGCGGCGTTCTGCGATAGCACGGACGCGTGGCTGCCGCTCGTCTGTACCATGAACGTGACCGTGGCGACAGAGGCGGCGCGCCATCTCTTCGGTTTGTCGCACGAGCAGGTTGAGCGCGAGATCGCCTCCGTGCCGCCGGGCGCGGAAGGACTGCTTTTCCTGCCCTACCTGACCGGCGAGCGCACCCCGAACCTGCCGCACGCGACGGGGGTTTTCCACGGACTGACACCTCGCACGATGAAGCCCGGTCACCTGCTGCGCGCGACGATGGAGGGCGTGACGCTCGGGCTAGCCTACGGCATGGACGGGCTGCGCGCGCTCGGCGTGGTGCCCACGGAGATACGGCTGATCGGCGGCGGCAGCAAGAGCGCGGCGTGGCGGCAGATTTGCGCCGACGTCTTCGGTTGCCGCGTCGTGACGCAGATGGAGGCGGAAGGCGCGGCGCTGGGCGCGGCCATCCAGGCAGTCTCGGTGGTGGATCGATCCAAGTCGATCGCGGAGTGGGCGAATGTGCTCGTGCAGGTGAACGCGGCGGAGGCGGTCGAGCCGCGGCGCGACTTCGATTACGCGGCGGCGCTCAAGAAGCAAACGGAGCTCACGCGCACGCTGGCGGCCGGCGGATTTCTGTAGGGGAGGGAAAGACCCGGCGGAAAGTCGGCATTTCAGCGCAACGCAACGCTCCCCTCGACAACGGAGCGGCGCCCGCCTTACCTTTTTCCTCCCATGAGCAAGACTTGCAAAATCGCCGTCCTCGCCGGCGACGGCATCGGGCCGGAAGTGATGAAGGCCGCCCTGACTGTCCTCCAGGCAGCGGAGCAAAAGTTCGACTTTACGATCGAGGCGCTGGAATACCCGGTGGGCGGCGCGGCGATCGACCTGCTCGGCAGCGCGCTGCCGGATTCGACCGTAAACGGGTGCCGCAACGCGGAGGCGATTTTCTTCGGATCGGTGGGCGGCCCGAAATGGGAAAGCCTGCCGCCGAATGAGCAACCGGAACGTGCTGCGCTCCTGCCCCTGCGCAAGCTTTTCGGCCTCTACGCCAACCTGCGCCCGGCCAAGTGCTACCCCGGCCTGCTCCACACCTCGCCGATCAAGACGGAGAATATTCCGGACGGCTTCGATGTCCTCGTCGTGCGCGAACTCACCGGCGGCCTCTACTTCGGCCAGCCGAAGGAGACAACCAAGACCGCGACGGGCGAGCGGGCGGTGGACACCATGGTCTACGAGACCAGCGAGATCGAGCGCGTGACGCACGTGGCCTTCAAGGCGGCGCGGCTGCGGCAGAAACGCGTGACTCTGATCGACAAGGCCAACGTGCTGGAGACCAGCCTGCTCTGGCGCAAGACGGTCAAGGCGATCGCGCCGCAGTATCCCGATGTGAAGCTCGACTTCATGTACGTCGACAACGCGGCCATGCAGCTGGTGCGCAAGCCGCAGCAGTTCGACGTGATGCTGTGCGAAAACCTCTTCGGCGACATCATCAGCGACGAGGCGGCGGCGGTGGTCGGATCGCTGGGACTATTGCCAAGCGCCTCGCTGGCTGATGGCACGTTCGGTCTTTACGAACCGAGTGGAGGTTCCGCGCCTGATATTGCGGGAAAGGGAATCGCCAATCCGATTGCGCAGATCCTGTCGGGAGCGCTGATGCTGCGATTCTCGTTTGGCCTAAACGAGGCGGCAGCGGCGATAGAAAATGCGGTCGTCTTGGCCTTGAACAACGGCCTGAGAACAGCCGACCTCGCCCGATCGGGCGAGGTCAGCGTCTCGACCGCCCAGATGGCACGCGCCATTCTGGAGCGGCTTTAGAAACTAGATATCGATGAAGATACGGGTGCCGTTGCGCTGGCTCCAGTAGCCATCATGATCATGATAATGCTCCCAGTGGTGGTAGCGGTGATGTTCATCCCAGTAGCCATTGTGGCCGTAGGCATAGTGAGGGTCGCGGTAATAGTCGGCCTTCGCCACGGAGGCGCCGGCAATACCCAAAATCGCGAGGGCGAGGATAGCTTTGCTGATGGTTTTCATAGTTTGTGTGATGGACGGAGCTCGAATTGCAGCTCACATGCCACTCCTTAGTAACATCGTTTATTGCTTCTAGTAAAGCACTTGCGAAAGTCTCCTGAGCACCGGGCCTCGTAGAAGGCTTCAGTTTCTGCACGATTCTCTTTTTTTCACCTGCGTTTTGCTGGAGAATGACAGGCGCGGAGGAACCCTTAACAACGAGCACGCTTGTGCGCTCCATTTCAAGATCAACCCGGAAACGACATGCCCTACGCCTACAAGATCACGCCCTCTCCCGTGGGCAAGCTCAAGCTGGTTGCCACCGACCGCGGCCTCGCCGCCGTTCTTTGGGAGAATGATGATCCCAAGCGCATTCCCCTCAGCGCGCTGGTGGAGAGCAAGGATCATCCGATCCTCGTGGTGGCAGAGCGGGAACTGGGGGAGTACTTCGCCGGCAAGCGGACTTCGTTTTCCGTTCCGCTTGACCCGGTGGGCACCGAGTTTCAGAACAAGGTCTGGCGGGCGCTGGCGGAGATTCCGTTTGGCGAAACGCGCAGCTACGGGGACATCGCGCGGCGGGTCGGGAGCCCGGCGGGCTTCCGCGCCGTCGGTGCCGCCAATCGCTGCAACCCGCTTTCCATTGTCGTGCCCTGCCACCGCGTCATCGGCTCCTCGGGAAAGCTGGTCGGCTTTGCCGGCGGTCTTTCGATCAAGGAACATCTGCTCGCGCACGAAGCGGGGCGCGGTGATCATCGGTCGGCGTGGAAAGCCGCGCGGCAGATCAGCCTGGCCGAGACGCTGGCATCGGCTGCAGGTTGAGCGGAGCACCGAGGGCTCGACCTGGGCGGCTCTATCGACCACCTTGTCGGCGGCGTCACGGC
Organism: Betaproteobacteria bacterium; assembly: GCA_903970275.1. GTDB lineage: Bacteria > Verrucomicrobiota > Verrucomicrobiia > Methylacidiphilales > UBA1321 > JABDGH01. The sequence goes on along the minus strand of CAJCIA010000107.1, from coordinate 9,222 downwards.
ATGGAGCAGCTAAAGCGATACGCGCCTGATCCCACGAGATAACCCGCCTGCGCGACGGGCTTGACCTCGGTCCGGCTGATCACGCCGTCTGCCCCCTCGTCGATGGACGACGAATGGGACGTCGGCAATTCGACCAGCGCCGTGGTGTTGATCGGCACGACGAGGTGCAGGGAGAAACGTCCTCCCTCCATCTTCCACTCCGTGGAGATCCGACCATGGATTGAATCGAAGGTCCCGGCGGCGTGCGTCAGATTGCCGCCTGGCAGCGGCCGAACGATAAAGCGGGTGAAGCCAGGATGGTTCGCATCGAGACCGATGCCGGCCACCGTGTCGAACATCCACTCGCCGCACGAGCCGAGCGAGTAATGATTGAACGAGTTCATGCTCGGGCTCTGAAAGCCTTTTTGCGGCGTCCAGCCGTCCCAGCGCTCCCAGATGGTCGTGGCGCCCTGCTTCACCGAGAAGAGCCATGAGGGAAACGTGTCCTGAAGGAAGACGTCGTAGGCCGTCTTCACCTTGCCATGAGAGCAAAGCGACGGCAGGAGATAGCTCACGCCGATGAAGCCGGTGGTGAGATGATTCTGGTGTGCCGCGATGTCATCGGCCAGGAATTGCGCCGCGGCGGGCCGCAGGTTTTCCGGCAGGAGATCGAACCGCAACGCCATGCAGTAGCCGGCCTGCGTGTTGCCCGCGACGTGACCGTCCGCGGAAACGTAGCGCTGATTGAACGCGGCCTTGATCTGCTCGAAGAGCGCCTGGTACCTGGCGGCCGAAACCGTGTCGCCGACCGCGGCGTAAGCCTTCGCCACCAGCGAGGTCGAATAGGCGAAGTAGGCCGTGCCGATCAAATCCTTGGGCGTGTTCTCGTGCTGCGACAGCCAGTCGCCGTAGTTGCCGCCGAGGTCGTGATCGCGGATCAGGTTGGTGCTGTGCTCCCGGCACCACTCAATCCAGCGGCTCATTGCCGGCAGATGCTGTTCGAGAATCCGCTTGTCGCCGTACATGAGATAGATCGTCCAGGGGCAGATCACGCCGGCATCCGCCCAGGCAGGCGTGCCGTTCTTGCCGTGACCGCGGCCCACCGGCGCGGGCGAGACGTCGTCGAAGGCGCCGGCGGCGTCGCGCGCATCGTCCACGTCCACCAGCCATTTGGTGAAGAACGCGGCGACGTCACCGTTGTAGGCGGCCGTGCGAATGAACACCTCGGCGTCGCCCATCCAGCCCATGCGCTCGTCGCGCTGCGGGCAGTCGGTCGGCACGGAAAGATAGTTCCCGCGCATGCCCCACTGGATATTCGACTGCAGCTGATTCACGTCGGCGTTGGAGCAGGTGAACTCGCCCGAGCGCGGGATGTCGGTGCCCACCACGATGCCGGTGACCGCGTCCTGCGTGGGTGCCTGTGGCAGGCCGGTCAGCTCCACGTAACGGAAGCCGTGGAAGGTGAAGCGCGGCTGCCATGTCTCCACCCCGCCGCCCTTGCAAACGTAGGTGTCCACAGAGACGGCGCTGCGCAGGTTCTTGGTATAAATGGTGCCGTCGGGATTGAGCATCTCCGCGTGGCGCAGCGTGATCTTCGTGCCGGCCGGTGCGGAGACCTTGAGTCGGACGAAGCCGACCATGTTCTGCCCGAGGTCGAAGGTGTACTGGCCCGGCTTGGGCTCGGTCATTGCCTGTGCGGGCCGTTCGCCGGTCTGCCGCACGGGCTGGTCCACCTGTGCGTCCAGCGGGCGGGATAGTTCCGTGCGCTCCGTGGCCTGGCCCCAACCGCTGGCGTCGAGCCCCGGCTGATCCCAAGCGGCAATCTCGTTGCGGGCGTCGTATATCTCGCCCAGCATGAAGTCGGAGGAAGCAATCGCGCTGGCATGCGTCTTCCAGCTCCCGTCCGTCGTCACGCGCGTCACGGTTCCGTCCGCGAGCGTCACTTCCAGCTGGGCGAAAAGCGCAGGCACCGGGCCCCAAGCCTGGTAACTGCCGTTGCCGATGTGCCCGCAGTACCAGCCGTTGCCCAGCATGCCGCCGAGCGCGTTGCCGCCGGTTTTCACCAGCGAGGTCACGTCGTAGACTTGATAGCGAACGCGCCGGTTATAGTCGGTCCAATCCGGCGCGAAAATGTGGTCGCCCACGCGCTGGCCGTTCAGGTGCATCTCGTAGAGGCCAAGCGCGGTGACGTAGAGCCGGGCGCGTACCACCTGCTGTGCTGGCAGCGTAAACTCGGTGCGCAGGAGCGGGACCGGTGCGTATTCGGAAAGGTGCTTGGGATCAGGCGGCGAGCTAACCGGCGCGGGCGACGACTCGATCCATTTCGCCTGCCAATCGTCGGGATGGAGCAGGCCCATTTCCCATGAGCCGGCGCTGCTCCACGAACTTGGCTTCCCTCCGGCATCCCACGAGCGCACTTTCCAGTAGCAAATCTCCCGCGACTTCATCGGCGATCCCGCATAGGTGATGAAGGAAGTCTCCGCCGACTGAACCTTGCCGCTGTCCCACAGGTCGCCCATGTTCCTTTCCAGCTGCGCAGGGGAGGAGGCGACCAGCAGGCGATACGCGGACTGCCGCTGGTTGCGCGGCGCGTCCGCCGCACCGGTGAGAATCCAATCCAGCCGCGGCTTCGTAACGTCGAGGCCGAGGGGATCGACGAGGTATTCGCATCGCAGCCGCTCCGGATGGAAGCTGGCGGTCTCCCGCGCCTGTCCGGACAACATCCCGAGCGTGAAGACGGCAAGGAAGAGCCGGAGGAAGGCGCAGGATCTCACGGCGGCGCTAGTACTTCTTCCCGGGGACGATGACGAAGTCATGCGCGGGCACGCTGGAAACGAGCGCGTCCGCGTTGTTCCCGATCGCAACCTGCGCATTTCCGGTGTCGTTGGTGCTGACGTTCCAGCCGTCGAGCGCGAGCAGGGGCACGTCGCCCTTCAGGTCGTCGGCGGAGGCTTCGATGCCAATGGTCTTCGATTCGCCCGGCGCCAGGGACACATAGTTATCCGAGTAATAAACGGGCAGCACCCGATCGCCGGACGCCTTGCGCCGCAACTGCAGGTGAGCCATGAGCGCGATGTGATCGGTCGGATTCTTGACGGTCACGTCGAGCAGGACCTTTCCATTTTCGTCGTGGCGCGTGGCGCTGATGTTCAGTGCAACAGGATTGAGCTGGTTCAGGTCGGTGTAAATCTCCAGCGGCGCAGCCGGCGGGCGGGGCGGCTTCTGGCCCGGCACCGCGGGGGGCGGTGGCGGGGCGACCGTTGCCGGCGTATGCCAGTAGAAATTATCGGAGATGAGCCTGCCGTTGCCATCGTGCAGGTCGACTTTGACAAAGTTCACCGGGGTCAGGTCGGTCGGCCAGACGACCGCGCCCAAGTCGTCCGGCGCGGAGCCGGGGGCGGAAACGTCCCAGCTGTTTTGGTATTTAACCGTCCCGTCCAAATTGAAGACGGTGACGGATGCCTTGCCCGTGAAGTCGGCGGGAAGATTGTTGATGACCTCAACGTGGTCGGTCACTTCGTTGAACATGACGTGAATGGGCTCGCACGCCTTGCGCACGGCGAAGAGCGAAGCGTTCGGTTCAAGATCATAGCCATAGAGCTGCCAGACGAAGCTCGGTTGCGCCGGACTGCTCATCCATGTAATCACGCCGGTGCTGCCCTTGAACATCTGGCATTCGCGGCCCTCGTACATCGCGCGAAAGGCCTCGTAATTCGCCAGCTGCGCCTTGCGCACGAAGTCCGGGAGATTGACCACCTTGCCGTAGCGCTCGTTCAATTCACCGGGATATTTGTCCCCGCCCTGCGCGCCCTTGGCGAGGTCGTGCTCGGCCCAGTCGTCGTTGATCGACTCCCAATCCGTGCTGGGCATGAAGCCGTGAATCGTTTCCAGAGTCGGCACGGAGACCGAGCCGATCTCCGTCTTGAAAGGGGCATCAACCCGGTAATAGGCACGGGCTGGCCTCCAGAAGTAGGGCCCGCCGGAACGGACGCCGCGGCCCGAGGTCGAGCTCGGTTGATAGAGGCGGCCACTGTCGAGCTCGCCGAGCATCTGCTTGAGCGCCGCGTCGATTTCCTTGGGCGGGAAGCCCTCGTTGCGCGCGCACCAAAGCATGACGGAGGGATGGCTGCGGAAGCGCAGGATCTTCTCCCGCACGTTGGCCATGTAGAGCGGGAGGTCGGTGGGGTTGGGCCCGTCTCCGGGATTCGGCTGGAAAAATTCGTCCCACAGCATGATGCCGTACTTGTCGCAGAGCTCGTAGAAATCCTCGCTCGTGCTCTGGCCGACCCAGTTGCGGATGATGGTGTAGTTCGCCAGCTGGTGCATGCGAATCTCCGCTTCCAGCCGGTTGCGCGGGATGCGCTTCATCGCCTCGTCCATGCCCCAGTCGCCGCCCTTGCAAAAGATCGGTACTCCGTTGCACGAGATGGTCAGGTTCTGGGAATTCGGCACCTGGTAGGAATACTGGCGCACACCGAAGGTCACCGGTTGCTCGTCGGAGACTGCGTGGTCATCCGTGGTGAAACGCAGCTTCATCGTGTAGAGGTTCTGCGGGCCGTAGCCGTTGGGCCACCAGAGCTTCGGCTCGTTCAGGTGCAGTGAGGGCTGGTCCTGCGCGGTGAGCTTCACGACGCGGGTTTCGTTCGGCTGCAGGGTCACGGATTGCGTGAAGGAGCCGCTTCCCCAATCGCCCGAAAGCGTGCCCGTTTTGGCCGCTGCATCGGTGTTCTGCAGCGTCACTTCCACCGACAAGTCGGCCGAGTCGGTCTTGGGCAGGGGCAGCGTGCTGATCACGTAGGGATCGCGCACGGTGACGGGGCCGCTCGCGGAAAGATAAACCTTCTGCCAGATGCCGGTGTCGCGATCGCGAATGCCGGGAATCCAGTCCCAGCCGATGGTGCAGAGGAAAGTCGCTCCATCGATGGCGGTAATGCCGCCATTCTTCCCGATGCCGTTCAGGATGGTTTGCTCCTGGGGAATGCCGGGGTGCGGCTGCGGCGTCACCTGCACGGCGACGACGGCGGTCTCGCCCGCTTTCGCCAGCGGGCTGATGTCGAACCGGCCGCGCGCGAACGCGCCCTTGATCGGACCCAGGTCGGTGCCGTTCACCCACACCTCGGCCTGATAGTTGATGCCGTCGAAGTTCAGCCAGATCTTGCGGCCCGCATAAGTGGAGGGCACGGGCACCGTGGTCCGGTACCAGTAGGAGGTGTGGCACAGGCTCTCCGGAATTTTCTCCGGCCGGTTGTTTTCGCCATAAAGCGGCTCGGGATAAACCTTGTCGTTGACCAGCGAGGTCAGGACGGTGCCGGGAACGGTGGCAGCGTTCCAGGCGGCCGGGATGTAGCTGGACTTCGAGATGGCGTCGCCGGTTTCGGCTACCTTGACGGCGTCCTGCAATTGCCAGCCCTGCGAAATTTCCATGGGAGGCGCGGACGACGTGGCTCCTTGTGCGCGTGCCGAGGCCTCGCCACTTAGGACAGCCAGCACCACGCCCAAGCTGAGCCACTTCATGCCTGTTCCAATATTCATTTTCCTCATCGCATTCATCTTTCGTTAACGGTTCAACCCAGCCCAGCAGAAAAAAGAGCGCCCTAGTTCCCCGCGGCCCGAGCAGGCCCGCTAGGGGAATGCGAGGATTCTCCCGGCGCCGCAAAGAAAAGTCACTTCCGCCTCGCCATCCAAGCAACTTCCCGCCACTCGCCGGGGTTCATTCCCCAGAGCCTCAACCGTCTTTCCAATCCGGTAAATCCATTCATCCTGTCCAACGTCAGATGCCTTCTTGTCGTTTCTCCTTTGCGCTGATGGCGCTCGCCATTCCGTCCGTCGTTATCGGCGCGCCGAGTCCACCCCCGGCCGCCGCCCCCATCGCGCTCCAGGCGCAGTTCTTCGAGCTCGATCAGGTCCGCCTGGGAGCCGGTCCTTTCAAGACGGCGCAGGAAACGGACGCGGCTTACCTGCTCAAACTCGAGCCGGATCGCTTTCTAGCCTGGTTTCGCAGGGAGGCGGGCCTGACGCCCAAGGCGGCGGTGTACGGCGGATGGGAGAGCCAGGGCGTGGCGGGGCACGATGGCGGTCATTACCTTAGTGCGCTGGCGCAAATGTACGCCTCGACCGGCAACGCGGAGTTCAAGCGGCGCGCCGATTACATGGTGGGCGAACTTGCGCTCTGCCAGCAGGCGAATGGCAACGGCTATGTCGCCGCGATTCCAAATGGCAAAAAGATCTTCGCGGAGATCAAGGCCGGCCAGATCAACACGCCGGGCAACCTCAACGGCGGCTGGGTTCCCTGGTACACCATCCACAAGGAATTCGCGGGGTTGCTCGACGTCTACCACTATTGCCACAACGCGCAGGCGCTTGCGGTGGCCACACAATTTGCCGACTGGGTGGGCGATGAGATTGGCGGGCTCACGCACGAGCAGATGCAGCACATGCTGGAGATCGAGCACGGCGGCATGACGGAGGCGCTGGCGAATCTCTACGGTTTTACCGGCAACCCGAAGTATCTCGCGCTGGCGGAACGATTCCGGCACGACCAGGTCTTTCTGCCGCTGGCGCAGGACCGCGACATCCTCACCGGCCTGCACGCCAACACGCAGATTCCGAAGTTCATCGGTTACCAGCGCGTCTATGAGCTAACCGGCGACGCGGAGTGGCACGCGGCGGCGGAGAATTTCTGGAAGACCGTGAGCGGAAACCGCGCGTGGGTCATTGGCGGCAACAGCGAGAACGAGCATTTCTTCGCACCGGCCGCGTTCGAGGCGCAGATGAACGACACGGTCGGGCCGGAGAGCTGCAATTCCTACAACATGCTCAAGCTGACCGAGCATCTTTTTGAGGATCATCCCGACGCGCGGGTGATGGATTACTACGAGCGCACGCTTTACAACCACATCCTCGCCACCATTCGCCCGCGCCAGGACGGCTTCGTTTACTACACGTCTATGAGCCCAGGTTCCTACCGGTCCTACTCGACCGACTTCAACGATTTCTGGTGCTGCGTCGGCACCGGCATGGAGAACCACGCCAAGTACGGCAAGGCCATCTACGCGCACGAGGGTGAGGGCAAACTTCTCGTGAATCTCTTCATCGCCTCCACGCTGGATTGGCCGACTGTGGGCTTGAAGATCGAGCAGAGGACCTCATTTCCGGAGGAAGCGGCGAGCACGCTGGTCTTCCACGCCGCCGCGCCCAAGTCCATGGAGGTCGACGTCCGTTATCCCGGCTGGGTGGCGCCCGGCGCGCTGAAGCTGACCGTCAACGGCGAGCCGCAGGCCGTCACGGCGCAGCCCGGCTCGTATGCCGCCCTCACGCGCACGTGGAAAGAAGGCGACATCCTGCGCATCGAGACGCCGATGACGCTCCACACCGAGATGTTGCCGCACAGCAGCGACTACGTCGCCGTGCTCGATGGCCCGCTCGTTCTCGCCGGCAAGCTCGGGCTCGAGGGACTGACGGACAAGGATTTCGCGAACCAGCACATGGATCCGAACAAGCGCCTGCCGCAGCCGCCGGTGATCGCGCGGCCGATCGACGAGATCGCGGCGCATCTCCAGCCGGTGGAGGGCGCGCCGCTCACCTTCCAATCCGAGGACCTGATCAAGCCGCGGGATGTGCGCTTTGTGCCGTTCTACAAGCTCTTCAACGAGCGCTACACGGTTTACTGGAAAGACTCTGCCGCGCCCGCCACGTCGCCCGCCGTCACGAGCGCCGCGCCTTAGCGCGCACCGCCAGGATCACGAAGAGCACCGCCGCGGTGCCCGCGATTTCCACGGCATGCGCGAAGGTCATTCGCGTCTTGGGTGATGCCGCCGGCACCGTGATCCCGAGCGGGATTTGGCTCGAGTTTCCGCCTGCGGCAACGGGCTCGTCGTGACTGTTGCCGTCGGGCAGTTCGTAGACCTGCACCGTGTCGCCCATGATGTACGGCAGCCGGACCGCCAGAGTTCGCGCACCCGCCGGCAGCCGGCCGGAAAAATCGATCTCGCCCGGCATGAGGATCGACGGCTGGATGTGCCGCGCCAAGACCGCGTTCACCTCTGGCAGGCCGGGCAGGTTCCACGTCGCGGGCGCGGTCTCGCCGACATCGGTGCGGATAACCAATTCGCGCTTGAAGCGTTCGCCCGACTCCGCCAAGTCCCTGGCAAGCGCGGGGCGCGAACCATCCAGCAGCGCCTGCAACTCCTCGTTGGACGTGTCCTGCGAGGTCTGCCCCAGCGCGTAGGACAGGATGTCGATGTTCAGTGTGCCGCGGTATTCACCCGACGGATCGATCGTCACCTGCAGCGTGGTAAACTGGGTGGGATGCGCCGACGCGCTGTTGCAGGCGAGCGCGAGAGCCAGCGCCAGTACGGCCCGTCGCGCATCCGGACGTCTCATGGCGACGGCGGATTATCCTCGAACAGCTTCCTGACCTCCTTGTCGCTGAGCGCGCCACGGCGAATCGTGAAATGCTTCACCTCGCCCGCGAAGGTGTGCGCATGCTCCCAGGGATCGCTCGCTCCCACCGTGACGAACGGGGCGGCGTCGGCGTCGAAGCCGGTGCGCTCTTTTCCAATCGGCTCGCCATCCTTGTACAGCGCGAGGGAATCGCCGTTATAGGTCGCCGTGAGCATCTGCCAGCGGCCGAGATCCAGGGGCGAGTTGGTCTTGAGATTCTTGCCGCCATACCAGAACTCGATGTCCTCCGGGAAAACCGCGATGTAGCGCGTTCCGGCCCCCGCACCTTGTGCGTCCCCGGGCTTTCCAAAGCCGGCGAGCACCACGCGATGATCCGGCTTCGCGTCCGTCTTCACCAGCAGGTTCATCGTCCACGAGTCGCGTTTTAGCACGGGTAGACCGAGCGGCGACGCCTTTACCGCGTCCTTCGGCAGCGTGGCGCTGGCCAGGGTGTAAACGATATTCTCCGCGTTGAACGGCTGCATGACCGCCGCGATAGGATTGCCATCAGGCGAGGCATCCTTGATTCCCTTCAGCGCTGCGGTGTAGCTGGTTCCTTCCGTGAGCGGAGCGGCAAAGCTCACCACGGCCACGGTGTGATCCGGCGAGAGCGTGATCGTTTTGACCGGTGCCGCCGGCGCAACGACGTAGTTCGCCGGGTCCGTGGCAGTCGCCACGTCCAGTGGCTCGGAGAAGGCGAGGTTCAACGTCGACGGTCCATCGGTCAGCGCGCTGAGCACATGCGGGGCAGTCGTGTCGTGGATGTGCACCACGCCGCGCGCAATCGGCCCGAGCTGGCCG
>CAJCIA010000106.1 GCA_903970275.1 Betaproteobacteria bacterium | reverse complement strand
GGCACCTGGCCGGTCACCGACACGAGCGGGATGGAATCCATGTAGGCATCGGCCAGCGCGGTCACGAGATTAGTCGCGCCGGGGCCGCTGGTGGCCATGCACACGCCGGTCTTGCCGGTGGCGCGGGAGTAGCCGGCGGCCATAAATCCGCCGCCCTGCTCGTGGCGCGGCAGGATGGTGCGGATCTTCTTCGACTTGGTCAGCGCTTGGTGCAGGAACTGGCTGGCGCCGCCGGGATAGGCGAAAATCGTGTCGACTCCCTCACGCTCCAGGCAGCCAACAAGCGTCTCCGCCCCGTTCATCAACGTGCCGCGATTGGAGGCCGCCGCGGCGGCCTTTTTGGACTTGGAATGGGTGGTGGTCTTCATTTCGAGGAACGAAGATCATACAAGAGGAATCGGGGGCTGGCAATGAAGTCGACATAACGGCGGAACAAGGAAGCCGGAGATTACGGCTCTTGCGCAGACTATAGAGAGACGCTATATAGACGCTATGACGACGTTATCCCCGACCCAGGCACGGTCTAACCTGACGACATGGCTGAAGAAAGCAGCCTCAGGACAAGATGTCGGCATTCTCTTTGGCGATCGTGTCATCGCCCTGCGCCCGGTGGAAATCGAGTCGGTCGATTACGCGCAGAAGGAATACGGCCTATCGAAGGCTGAGGTGAAACGCAGTTTGAAACATCTTCATGTCCAAGGGCAAAAGAACCGGAAAACAGGCAAGTCCCGCACGTTTAACGGTGACATCGAAGCCGCCCTCAAAGGTTGAGTTCGACCCGCGGTTGCTCGATCAACTCCGGCAACTGAGCCAGGAAAAGCGTCGTGAAATAGGCGAGACGATAACTCGAATTGGCCTCGCCATGGGTAAGCCGCACGAGCATGCGGGGATCGGATTGCGCAAGCTAGGCGCCTCGTTTTTTGAGGGACGGTCCGGGCTGCGGCTGCGCCTTATCTTTGAGGTTCTTCCCGGCGGGATTCTTTACTTTCACCTGCTGGGAGATCACGAGGAGGTTCGTCGTTTCTTAAAGCGCAACGTTTGAAGCCCAGCTGCCGGTTTGAAGCCGACTAACGAATAAAGCCCCAGCGCGGGGTGAACGGCCAGAAGACGAAATAACCGCGGCCGATGAGGTTCTGACGCGGCACGCCATCCCAGTAGCGGCTGTCCTCGCTGTCGGGGCTGTTGTCGCCCATGGCCCAGTAGCAGTCGGCGGGCACATAGTAGGTCTGGCTGTTGCCGGCGTCGTAGGGATCGAAGGGACGATCGGGATGCGCGGTGTCGCCGACGCAGGGAAGGCTGCCGGGCGAGACCCAGCCGCCGTACGGAACGAGGGTGTAGCCGGGATAGTTGTCGCTGCGGGCAAATTGCTTGGCGAAGGCCGGGGCGCCCGTGGCCGGCGCATTGTTGATCAGCAGCATGGGCGGCTTGACCGTGGCGATGTCACCGGCGAGGCCGACACAGCGCTTGATGAAATCCTCGCTGCCTTCACCGCCCGCGCCGTGCTCATTTTCCAGGCCCTCGATGCCGGCGGTCTTGAAGATAAAGACCTCGCCGCGGCGGGGCGGGCGGAAGTTGTAGGTGACCTTGTCAACCAGCACCTGGTCCCCGGTCTGCGTGACGTAGTTGGCCAGCACCTCGCCGGGCTTGTAGGTGCGGTCGGTCAGGGCATGCCCTTCGCGGTCGATGGTGCCGACGGGGTAGATCCCCAGCTTGCTCTCGACGTCGGAGGGGCGGATCCACACGCGGTCGGTTTCCTGATTGCCCTGGCTGTCGACGAGGTAAAGGTCGGTGTATTCGAACCAGATGAAGATGGTGCCGCCCTTCATGCTGACGACCCGGCCGCCCTGCTTGGTGGCGACGCGGCTGTAGCTTTTGCCGTGCACGACGAAGTCCCAGGCGCGCACCGCCGGGTTGGGCGGCGGTGCGCTGGTGAGTTGCGGCTCGACGCCGAAGAGGGTCGGCTCCATCGAGCCGGTGGGAATCTTGAAGGGCTGGAGGAAGAAGGTGCGCACCGCCAGCGCCATGATGGCGGAGACGACGAAGACCTCCACGTTCTCACGCCATCCATCCCAGGGCGAGGGGGGGAAGAGCTTATTGCCGATGCGCATGGAGTCGGCGTTGAGCTTTTCCAGCCCGGCGTAATCGCGCGCCTTGACGAGCGGGGCGTAGCGGTGGTCGAGCTCGTCGAGCGCCTCCTTGTCCCGCGCGGAAAGTGTGTCCTGCGAGTAAATGCGGTTGCGCACGAGGCTGGCGTGGATCGCCTCGGCCTCGTCGAGAATCTTGCGGTTCTTGCGGGGTAGGAAGTAACGGAACATGGGAAATTAGAAGCCGTCGAGGCTGGGTTGGCGCGGGTGCGTGAACGCGCTCTCGCGCTCCAGGTAGGTGCGGGTCTCGGCGGAGAAGGTCTGGTTGGTGCGATTGAAGAAAGCGACGGCGCCATCGTCGCGGATCCACTTATTATCCTCGTCCGTGGCGACGGGCGACCAGCGATGCCCCTGGTCCTCGACACCGAGCAGTTCCCTGACCTTGTCGCCATCGAGCACGGCGTCGGAGCGCTGGTTGTAGAGGCTGTACAGCTCCATCTGCGACGTGCCGTCGATCAGGGCGACGTCGATGACGAAGCCCTGCTTGATGAAGACAAGGTGGCGCGAACCGGGAAAGAACGGCGCGCGCGGCTCGCCAGCGCCAAATCGCTGAATGAGCTCGGGCTCGGTTTCGCCGAGGCGTGCCTGGACGGCGGGAGCACTCAAGGCGAACGCGATGAGGCTGAACGCAAAGAGCTTCACTCTGGGAGCTTGGCCAAGCGGATAGCGGGGCACAAGAGCGAAGAGGGCGGGGCGGGGTTTGAAAGAGAGGCGCGGCTCTTCTACGCTCCAACTAATGACTTTCGCCGACATGATGGAGGCTTTGCCAAGTCTCTCTCCGTCAGAACGGGCGGAACTCGTGGAAAGCCTGCAGGCGATCGACGAAGGTGTCAGCGTCCCGGAGCTTCGGGCCATGAATGCGGCAATTGACGAGGCCCTGAACGATCCATCCCCTTCCTTGACGATCGAGGAAGTCGAAGAAGAGATGCGCAAGCTTTGTCGGGATAATGCCACTTCAGCTTAAAATTGAGCCGGTGGCGCGCCGCGATCTGCTTGAGATTCTCCGATATATCACGAAGCGAAATGAAGACTGGGAAGCGGCGGAGCAATTCGGAAGCCGCTTGATTGCTCGATGCCGTTAGTTACAGCGCGCGCCCGGCAGCGGCTCTTCCTACCGGCCCCGGTTCGGTTGTCGTAAATCGTCGAGGGAGCCTATAAGATTATCTATAAGGAGGAGCTAGGGGCGTCGTTGTCCTGCGCATCTGGACGGTCGCCGCGGCAGCGAGCCACGGCTCTAGCAGCTTATGCTACTTGCTCTCTGATTTCAGCACGGCGATGAAGGCTTCCTGGGGGATGTCGACGCTGCCGATCGATTTCATCCGCTTCTTGCCCTCCTTCTGCTTCTCGAGGAGCTTGCGCTTGCGCGAGATGTCGCCGCCGTAGCACTTGGCGGTGACGTTCTTGCCCACGGATTTCACATCCTCGCGCGCGATGATCTTGCCGCCGATCGCCGCCTGGATGGCGATCTTGAAGAGGTGTGGCTGGATGACTTCCTTGAGCTTGGCCGCGATGTGCCGGCCGCGCGATTCCGCCTTGCTGCGATCGACGATGCAGGAAAAGGCGTCGACCGGTTCGGCGTTGACCAGCATGTCCATCTTCACGAGGTCGCCCACGCGGTAGGGCGCGTATTCGTAATCCATGCTGCCGTAACCGCGGGTGATCGACTTGATGCGGTCATTGAAGTCGACGAGGATTTCGTTCAGCGGCAGGTCGCAACGCAGCATGACGCGCCGGGCATCCAGCGACTCGGTGTGCTCGCAGATGCCGCGCTTTTCCATCACCAGCTGCATGATGTCGCCGATGTTGTCGTTGGGCACCATGATGAACGCCTTCACCATCGGTTCGGCGATCGACTCGATGACCGAGGGATCGGGCATCTGCATCGGGTTATCGATCATGAACTTTTCGCCGTTCGTCTTGGTGACCTCGTAGACAACGCTCGGGTAGGTGGCGATGATGTCCATCTGGTACTCACGCCGCAGCCGCTCCTGCACGATTTCCATGTGCAACAGGCCGAGGAAACCGCAGCGAAAGCCGAAGCCGAGCGCCACAGAACTTTCCGCCGTGTAGGTGAGCGCCGCGTCGTTGAGCTGCAGCTTGCCCATGGCCATGCGCAGTGCCTCGAAGTCGCCCGTGTCGATGGGGTAGATGCCGCTGAAGACCATCGGGGTTATGTGCTTGAAACCGGGCAGTTGCTCCGGCGCGGGCCGTTGGGAATTGGTGATCGTCTCGCCAATCTTCACCTCCTGGGTGGTTTTGATATTGGCGATGAGATAGCCGACGTGGCCGGGCAGCAGCACCTCGGTCTTGTTCATCTTGGGCGTGAAGTTACCCACCTCCTTGACGCCATAGCTGGAGTTGGAACCCATGAGCAGGATGGGTGTGCCCGCACGCAACTCGCCCGAAAAAACGCGCACGTAGGTGACCACGCCGCGGTAGGTATCGAAGAGCGAATCGAAGACAAGCGCACGGGTCAGGCCGTCGGCGAAGTCAGGCGGCGGCGGGATGTGGGCGACGATGGCCTCGAGGATCTCGTCGATGCCAATGCCGTTCTTCGCGCTGGCCAGGATCGCTTCCTCGGCAGGAATCGCGAGCACGTCCTCGATCTGCTTCTTCACCGTCTCGATGTCGGCATTGGGCAGATCGATCTTGTTGATGACCGGAATGAGCTTGAGTCCCTGCTTGTTGGCCAGGTGGACGTTCGCCACGGTTTGCGCCTCAACGCCCTGCGCGGCATCGATGATGAGCAGCGCGCCTTCGCAGGCGGAGAGACTGCGCGAGACCTCGTAGGCGAAGTCGACGTGGCCGGGGGTGTCGATCAGGTTGAGAAGATAATCCTTCCCATCCTTGGCCCGGTAATTCATCGAGACGGGGTGCGCCTTGATCGTGATGCCGCGCTCGCGCTCCAGGTCCATCGAGTCGAGATGTTGATCGGTCAGCACGCGGGTGCTGATGGTGTTGGTGGTCTGCAACAGGCGATCGGAGAGAGTCGTCTTGCCGTGGTCGACGTGGGCGATGATGCAGAAATTACGAATGTTCGACGGGACCGGCATGGAACCGTCGATTGTACCAAAGCCGCGCCCGATGGCTACTGAAAGCACGTCGCCGCAGCCCACCCTCTAAGCGAAAAACTGACGATCGCGTTGGTAAGGTGCCTACCTGAGTGGCACGTCAGGTGCTTATTCAGGCGAACCAACCAAAGGAGGAAGTATCATCTCAGTCGAGAAGACCTATCCCACGCTTGCCCAGCGATGCTACGATATGACCGAAGGTCAGTCGGTTTATCTGTCGCCGGCCGAGATCCCCTACGACCTCCACCGCTATCGCGACGGCTGGCACGCCTTTTGGAAAAGTCCGCCCAATGGCCAGATCGGCCGTCTGCTCGCCACGCGCGAGGAGCTCGGCGCCTTCCTCAACGGCAAATGGGCGGTGGGTCGCTCGATCCGAAACCTGGTTGGATTGCGGAAGTTTTTGAGCGAGGACGGAACGGAACAATAAAGGCGCAGGCTGGCAAGCCGGGTCACGCTTGCTTCCTGTCCTGATCGCCTGCGGCAGCTTTCGCATAGGTCGCATGGACTTCCTGAGGAGTTCTCGTCGGCGCGGTTTGCAATCTTTTGGCAAAATCCGACATATCCTCCAACCACTGCATTTTTTCTCGAAACGTCAGCTTCAGATTATCACGTAAGCGAGCACGCTCGTTAGCATCCCACGATACAGGCCAATTTTCGTCAGGAATTTTCATCGGCGATTGAGTGCAGAATAGTCAATTTCTCGACGTCGATCAAATCCTGAGCTCGCCCTACTTCCCTTTTCATAGCGATAAGACGATGGAGTGAAACCACCGGTACGAGCAGCCCCGGAGCCAATTCTTGTTGTTTCGCCTGCCGATACTCAAAAGCAAAATCGAACGGATCGGATATGAAAAGGTCGACAACGATCTCGGGATGATCGGGGTGAAACAGGCTGAAAACCACCATGCCCGTTTCCTGTTGCCAGCACTCCCTCGACTTTGCATCTGCAAATTCCAAGATATCGACAGGGATGCGAGGGCGCAGGCCAATAGAGGCCAAGGCTTGTAAAGCAACTGAAAGACGGACCGACGATAAGTTCATGACCAAGTCTAGGTCGTTCGTCATGCGCATATGCCCGTGCGCGATCACAGCTACCCCGCCCACGACGAGGTATTCCGCCTGCACCTGGTTAAGCGCGCGAAAAACGGCTTCAAGGTGACTAACGCGCATGGTGCTCGCAGAGAAATTCCTTTGGAGTAGCCATGATGAGCGATCCTACAAGCACGTGCTCACCCTCCCGCGCCTACCTCGTTCGCCCGCGCGCGCAGCAGGCGGGTGGCGTCGCAGGCGTCCTTCTGCGTGAAGATGGGCCGGCCGACCACGACTTGGTTGGCGCCGGCGGTGACGCAAGGGCCGATGGTTTCGTCGGTCACGCCGCCATCGATGGAGATGTTGTAGGAAAGATGATTCTTATCGCGGTACGCCTGGGCGAGCCGCACTTTTTCGAGCACCTCGATGATGAAGGGCTGGCCCATGAAACCGGGGTTAACCGACATGCAGAGCAGTTGGTCCACCTCGTCGAGCAGCGAGTAGGTTTTTTCCACCAGCGTCATGGGGTTGATCGCGAGGGCGGCCTGGCAGCCCATGTCGCGGATGGTGCGCAGCGTGCGCTGGGGGTGATGATACGCCTCGAGATGGACGATGAGCAGGTCGGCCCCCGCCTCCACGAAGGTGCGCGCGTAGCGGTCGGGCTGCTGGATCATCAAGTGCACCTCGATCGGCAAGCGCGTGAGCCGGCGCACGGCCTGCACCACTTCGGCGCCGAGCGCGAAGTAGGGGACGAAATGGCCGTCCATCACGTCGATGTGAATGGAGTCCACGAGCGCTTTTTCCACCCGCTGCACCTCCTGCTCCAGCCGGCCCAGGTCGGCGGCAAGCAGGCTGGCGGCGAGGCGGCAGGTTCTCATGGGCGCGGCTACGTCTTCTTCTTTTCGATGAGCTCGATCTCGTAGCCTTCCGGCGCGTCGATAAAGCCGATCTTGCTGCCGGAACTGGTGACGGTCGGCCCGTCGCTCAGGGGAAATCCCTTTGACGCGGCTTCCTGCGCGAAGGCCTCAAGGTTCTCAACCTCGAAGGCGAGGTGGGTCAGGTCAGCCTGGACATGGACCGGGCCGCTCTTCGGGTAATGGCAAAGCTCGATCGTCTCCTCGCTGCCGGGCGCCTTGAAGAAGGCGAGCGTCGATCCGCGGGGCGACGTGTGGCGCGAGATTTCCTTCAGCCCGAGCACCTCGACGTAGAACTTCGCCATCCGGTCGAGATCGTCGACCCGGTAACGGGTGTGCAGCAGTCGCGTGACCATGGCCCACGTTCCTTGCCGACGGTCGTGGTGTCAACTTTGCGCTTCGGCCGCTATTCCGGCACTTCCTCCGTCACGACCTTGAAGTTGGTCAGGTAATGCGAGCCGAAAACAGTGGTAAGGGCCACGTCACTGGCGTCGCGGCCGCGGGCCATGACGATGCGCCCGATGCGCTGCTTGTTGTGGCGCGCGTCGAAGGTGTACCAGCGATTGCCGAGGTAAACCTCGAACCAGGCGCTGAAATCCATGGGATCGGGGACCGGCGGGACCCCGATGTCGCCGAGGTAGCCGGTGGCATATCGCGCGGGGATGTTCATGCAGCGGCAAAGCGTGATGGCGAGGTGGGTGAAGTCGCGGCAGACGCCGGTGCCCTCCTTGAAGCCGTCGCTGGCTGTGCGGTCCGGCCGCGCCTTTTGATAATCGAACTTCAGGTGCTGGTGGACCCAGTCGACGATGGTCTGCACGAGCGTCCAGCCTTTCGGCACCCGGCCAAACTTATTCCAGGCAAAGGTGAGCAGGTGACTGTCGCTGTCGCAGTAGCGGCTGGGTAGGACGAAGGGCAGCACCTCGGTCGGTAGGTCCTGGATCTCGTGCTGCGCGGCTTCCGGCGCATATTCGTCGAGCAGGCCGCTGTCGCGGACGGTGGCGCTGTTGGTGAAGCGCACCTTCCCGGCCTGCGTGAAAATGCGGCCCATCTTGTTGCCGAACATGTCGTGGAAAACCTCCACCGGCACGTCGGGCAAGACGTGAAAATCCTCCGGCGCGAGCAGGTCGGCCTCCCGGGACGGATGAACGTAGAGCGCGAAGATGACGGCCGAATGAACCGAGAGCATCAGCTCGATGTCGTAACCAATCTTGATCAGCATGCGGGAGGTTCCTGTCCGAGTTTCAACAACGCGTGGGCGAGCAGCCGGGTGCCGATGGCCAGCGCTTTTTCGTCGATGTCGAAGGTGGGCGTGTGCAGCGGCGTTACTTTCTTTCCCGGACCCTTGGTGCCGAGCAGCATCATGCAGCCGGGAATGGTGGCGAGATAATCGGCGAAGTCTTCCGCGCCCAGGCTGGGACGCCGCTCGGTCACGACGTTCTTCTCGCCCAGCATCTCGCGTGCGGCGGCCACGCAGAGCGCGGCCAGCTTCGCGTCGTTGATCACGCCGGGCAGGAGCCGGTCAAATTCCGGACGCACCTCGGCGCGAAAGGCGCGGGCCGTTCCCGCGCAAACCCGTTCGACCGTCTCGCGCGCCGCGGTCGAGGTCGCCTCGGCAAAGCTGCGGATGGTGCCCTTCAACGTCGCGACGTCGGGGATGACATTATTGGTCTGGCCGCTTTGGATGGAGCCGATGGTGACGACCAGCGGATCGCGCGGATCGTTCTGGCGCGGCACTGCTTGATAGATGGTGGTGATAAGTTGCGCCGCCGTGGCGATGGGATCGATGGTGAGATGCGGCCGCGCGCCGTGGCCGCCCTGACCGCGCAGCGTGATGGTGAAATCCTGGCAGAAGGCGGTCTGCGGTCCGGCGGTGATGCAGACCTGGCCGACCGGCAGCGTGGGGTCGACATGGAACGCGAGGATCGACTGCACGCCCTCGAGCGCGCCCTGCCGCACCAGGCTGCGTGCACCGTGGCCCGCTTCCTCCTCCGGCTGGAAGATGCTGCGCCAGCCGACCTCAAGCGGCCCGGCGCGATGAAGCGCCAGGGTGGCGCCGAGCAGCATGGCGGTGTGCGCATCATGGCCACAGGCGTGCATAACGCCGGGTTGGCGTGAGCGATAGGCGGCCTTGTTTTCCTCGACGATGGGCAGGGCATCGAGATCCGCGCGCAGGGCCACGACGGGTCCGCGCGAGCGACGCGAGGGTGTGATTGCCGTTACCACCCCGCGCTTTCCGCGAGCCAGCCGGTGATTTACTTTTGCGCCCGCCAGCTGGCGCGCGACATAGCTGGTGGTGGCAAATTCGCGGGAGCTCAGCTCCGGATTTTCGTGCAAATGGCGGCGCATGGCGCTCAGCCGCCCGGTAATCTGATCGACCTCCGCATCCACGCGCCGGCGATCGTCGTCAAGGGAAGGGTGGGCCATGAACATGAGTGTAAAACGACTTCCAGGCCCAGCGTCAGCTATTTCCATGCCCATGGCTCGACAGCTCGGCGTGCTTTCGCCAGATTTTTTGAAGATGAAGAACACGCGGATTTTCTTGGTCCGCCACGGCGCGACCATGCTCACGGCGGAGGACCGCTTCGCGGGCTCGACCGACGTGAAGCTTTCCGACGAGGGCCGGGCGCAGGCGGCGCGACTAGCCGAGCGCTTGTCGCTGGAAAAAATCGCTGCGGTCTACGCTTCCGACCTGTCCCGCACGCTAGAGACGGCCGGCATCCTGGCCAAGCCGCACCAGCTGGAAGTGATTCCTCGGCCGGGCCTGCGCGAAATTTCCCACGGCCACTGGGAGGGCATGACGCGGCAGGAAGTCGAGGCGGCCTGGCCCGTCGAGGCGGACGAGTGGGAGAGCGATCCCTTCACCTTTGCGCCGTCCGGAGGCGAAAGCGGGCTGGCCGTGACCGCCCGCGCGCTGCCCGCGCTGCTGGATATGGTGCGGGCGCATCCGGAGCAGCAGATCATCGCCGTTTCGCACAAGGCCACCATCCGGCTCATTCTCAGCTCGCTGCTCGGCTTCGATCCACGCCGCTACCGCGATAATCTCGACCAGCAGCCCGCCGCGCTGAACATCATCGACTTTCGCGATCCCAGCCGCGCGCGCCTGATGCTTTTCAACGACACCTCGCACTACACGGCGCCGGGCAACGCCTTTCCCCGCATGACGCAGCAGCGCCTTTCAAAGTGGTGGAACGTGGAGGAAGCGATCTAGGTCAAGGCGGGCAGATGCTTTAAGAAGATACGAGCGGGCCGTCATCTGGAGCCTGGCGAAAGATCGGCCATGCTCTATTTTCCACATCATGTGGCCGTGCCGCGGAAGCGCAAGGTAGCCGGCGTCGGCCCGACGCCGGTCGCGGCCAATTGAGCTCGCACTCCGAGGCCATCTCCGCTCCGCGATCCACCGCGAGCGTGGTTTCCGTTGTGACTTGTTGAGGCGCGCGACCGAAGCCTTGCGCTTGGTCATTGTCTCGAGGCGCGCCCCGGCGTCGGGCCGACGCCGGCTACCTCCTGCAGCTCTTCGTTTCTGAACATCTTGTTGGGATGATATGAACGAATCACTCCACAGGTTTTGCGGACGAAGCCTCTTGCTTCGTTTCGTCAGGCGAGCGATACCTAGGACTGGTTCGAG
>CAJCIA010000105.1 GCA_903970275.1 Betaproteobacteria bacterium | reverse complement strand
AGGAGCACTTCGACTTCGCTGCCGATCTCGAGGTCGGCGTCGTCCTCGAATTCGCTGCGGCTGATGACGCCCTCGGACTTGTAGCCGATGTCGATGAGGACTTCATTCGGGCGCTTCTGGAGAACGCGGCCCTTGACGATGCTGCCTTCGGAAAACGAACGCATCGTCTTCCCCAACAATTCCTGCATGGTTGCACTCATGGATTCTGATCAAACGCGCCGCTTATCGGCGCTGCGGTCTGCCCGGCGGTAACGGTGCCGGGCCATGTCCCGCCGTGTTGCGGGACGTGCTTTCAAGACAATCGCCTCGTGGCCTTGGCGATGAAGGGTTAAAGGTTACCTTTCCACGCCGCCCCGACTCGGTCGAAGCTGGTAAGCGCGGAGGAACAGCTTTGGGCAGGATAGCGCGTTGTACAAGAGGAAAATTAGACCCTCCATTCCACACCTCAGCCGGAAAGTCGCTGTGATGTTCCATTATCACATGGGATGAAGTGATTGGGAGGAGATTCGGCGGCTTTTCGCCGGAGCCCGTCCCGAGTCGGGGTGGTTAAAAACGAAACTTCGCGAGAGCTGGAAATTTCCCGAAAATGCCGGAATAATCCTATTCTGATGACTACTAGGGATTATTTTGTTTGCGCCGGAGCGACAGCCGCTTGCATCACTGCTCTCGTCTCCGTGATTAAAAGTTGGGGCGCCATCGAAGGAGTGCTTAAACGTCTGCACGAGCTGTCGCAGAACGAGGTCATCAGTGCCTTTTTCAAGTTCGTTTGCGCATACGCGATTATACTATTCTTCGACACAGTTGCCTTTGAGCTTGCCGGCGCAAATGGACCTTTCGGAGCACCGGCAGACGCTTTTGCCGCCAACTTCCGCTTGGCATCCGCGGTAGGTATCTCTGCTGCAACCAATTTTGAGTTTTCTTCTGGAGGTCGTTAACCGCGCGCGGGCGACGCTCATGCGCGTGCGTAGCAAAGAAATGACCGACGGAACTCTGATTCTTTGGGGCTCGAAAGATAACGTGCTCCTCGAGGCGGTAAACTTCAGCGGAGAAGGATGGTCTCAAATCGGCAAGGTCGAATCTTATGGCAACGGCCACGCCTACACCGTCAGCATGAAACGCCGCGCACAGCAGCAACGAAAGATAGTTTGTTAGTCCAGCGTTTAAGTTCACGTCTTTACCAGCCTCCCGCACCATCGCCAGCTCGCAGCTTGTTGGCCTTTCCCGCGCAATCCTCTCGAGCGGGTATTTAGTCACTGGAAACCCTAAATTCTGAATATCCTTCCCCTGCCTAGGCAAAGCGCCTACTTAAGTGCCATGAGCATGGTCAAGGAATTCAAGGAGTTCATCTCGCGCGGGAACGTTATTGATCTGGCGGTGGGTGTCATTATTGGCGCGGCGTTTGGCGCGATTGTCAGTTCGCTGGTGGCGGATGTGATCATGCCGCCAATCGGCTACATGATGAGCGGGATCGATTTCTCGTCGCTCAAGGCGGTGATCGCGCCGGCGGTCGTCGACGGGGCGGGCAAGGTCACGCATCCCGAAGTGGCCATCGCTTATGGCAATTTCATCAACAAGGTCATCAATTTTATCATTGTTGCGTTTGTTATTTTCCTGGTGGTCAAGGGCGTCAACTCACTCAAGCGCAAGGAAGCGGAGAAGCCGGCCGAGCCGCCGGCGCCGACGACTGACCAGGCGCTGCTGATGGAAATCCGCGACCTGCTGGCCAAGCGTCCTTAGCGGACTATCTTCCGCCGCATGCTTCTCGAGGCTTGGCATAACCTGCTGGCGCTATTGCGCGAGATCGGGCGGCAGGCGCGGCGCCACTATGGCTGGGCGATTGCGCTGGTTCTTGGCTCCGCGGCGATTCCCGCGCTGCTTTTCCCGCATGACCGCGCGCTGCTGGTGGGCGTGCAGTTCCTCCGCGGCCACGCGGAAACCACGGGACACGCGATCGCCTGGCAACTGGGGCGCTGGGGCGATTATCCGACCTATAACCTGCCGGCTGCTATCTTGATCTGGATTTACGGAGCGGCGACGAAGAGCCGGGCGTGGCGGCAGGTGGCGCTCGTGGCGTTCCTTGGCGCGTCGCTGGCCGGGTTGTTCGATGATTGCTTTCGCCTGACGCTGGGGCGGCCGCGGCCGGATGTCTACCCGGCGGTGGTGGATGGGTTCTATGGGCCGACCAAGGCGCTCTTTGGGCGATATGAAAGTTTTCCGTCGGGGCACGCGGCGTCGGATGTCGGCATGGCGGTGGCGCTCCTACTGGTGTGCCGGCCGCTGGGATGGCTCGCTACCGCGTTTGCGCTCGCGGTAGTGTGGGGGCGGTTGGAATTGAACAAGCATTATCCGTCCGATGTCGCAGTGGGTTCGATGATCGGTGTTTATTGGGGCATGGTGATCGGCGTCGCGGGAAGGCGTTTGCTCGCAGGTTCGCCCAATTCGACTGATCAAGGATAATCAGCGAAACCGCAGTCGGTAGCCGTCGACCTCCGGGCGACAGAGTTGGTCTTGCGCTAACCTCCAACCACACCCTGTCTTCGCCATGGCAGTTAGACATCGGGCCGGTGTCGGCCTACCGGATTCAACACCACGCCGTGTGGCTTTAAAGATCTCGCGCTTGATCGAATCCGTCGCCCGGAAGTCGACGGCTACCGGCTGAGGGGCTCGGCCTTCTTTTCCTTGTCGTGCGGCACCGAGGGATGCAGCAGGGCGAGCAATTGCGGCAGGAAGAAGATGGCGGTGACCAGGCCGATGGCGATACCAAGGGACATGAGCTGGCCGAGCGAGTACATGCCGGCGAACTTCGAGATGAGCAGCGAGCTGAACCCGAAGAGCGAGGTGAGCGACGACATGATGATGGCCTTGCCCGTGCTGCCGCTGAAGATGCTGAGCTTCTCGTCCTCGCGGTAGCGGTCGATGATGTAGACGCCGAAGGCCACATCGATGCCGATGATGAGCGGCAGCGTGACAATGTTGGCGGGATTGAAGTCGAGCCCGAGCCAGACCATCGCGCCAGTGCGCCAGAGCACCGCCAGGATCAGCGGGGCGAGCGTCAGCAGCAGGTACTTGAAGCTCTGGAAATGCAGGAAGATGAGCACGACGATGGCGAGGAAGGCCCAGCCGGCGGCGTGCAGGTAGCTCACGCGCAGGTATTCGGTGTAGGTGTCGTTGAGGATGGGCGTGCCGGTGGCCTGCGGCGCGACGTGGAGCACGGCCTTGCTGAACGCGACGTCGGGCGCGCGTTCCCACAGGTCCTTTTTGCCGTAGACCTGGAGCAGGATCTTGCCGTTCTTGGCGACGTAGAGCGTCTTCAACTGCGGCGGCAGATCGTCGAGCGTCAGCCCGCGATCAGCCTTCTGCGTCTTGAGCATCTCCATGTTCTTTTGCAGATTGGTGAAGGCGCCGTTGCTGGTGGGGGCGAAGCGCTTCTCCAGCACGGGAACGCTGGCGGAATGGAGCGCCTTGTCGGCCCTTTCCAGCGCCGGGATCATCGACTGGAACGCTGCAACCGCTTCCTTCGCGATGGTGGAAATGCCGGCGTAACCCTTGGCCTGCTTCAGCCCGTCCTGTGCTGCGCCGAGCAACTTGTGGATATCGACCTGCGCCTTGGGGATGTTCACCTTCGCGCCCGGCGCGGGCGTCTTGACGTTGAGCTCGTGCGCGGCGGCAACGATGCGCTTGATGATGGGGATCTTTTCCTCCTGCCCGCTCGGGATGAGATCGAGGGGAGAGTCCACCCGCGCGACTTCCGGCAAGGCCAGCAGCTTGGTGCGCAGGTCCCGCGCCTGGTCAACATTGTCCGCCACGACCGATGCGTAGATGGTGGAAACCTCGTCACCGTTGTCGCCCTTGGAGGCGTCCATGACCTCGTAGAGCGCCTTGACCGCCGGTGCCTGCTGGTTCTGGAGATGGAGCAGGTTGTAGTCGAAATGGAGGTAGGGAAGGCTGAGGGCCGAGATGATGGAGATGACGATGGCGACGACGACCCAGAGGCCGGGCGTCCGCACCATGGAGTGATCCCAGTTGCGGATGAAGTTCCAGGCGGAGTTGTCGGATTGCTTGGCGAGATATGCCGGGTCGAGCCCGCGGTCGCGCAGGATGAAGATGGCGGGCAGCAGGACGAGATTGGCGAAGAGACAAAAGACCATGCTGCAGCCCGCGATGACGCCGAGCTCCGCCAGGCCGGTGAAATCGTTGAAGCAGAGCGTGAAGAACGCCGCGGCCGTGGTGCTGGCACCGGTGATGATCGCCACGCCGGTGTGCTCCATCGCGGTGGTGATCGCCTGTGCCACGCTGCGGCCGTGGCCGAGTTCCTCCTCATAGCGGCCGAGCATCTGGATGCCGAAGTCGATGCCGATGCCGAGCACCATCGGGATGACTGCGATGGAAAGGATGTTGAAGTGCCCGACCGAAACCAACGCGAAGCCGAGCGACCAGATGACGCCGATGATGAGAGCCAGGAAGGTAAGCCCCGGCCGCCAGAGGAACACGCCGATGAGCAGGCGCGGAACCGTGAACGGCCGCGGCCAGATGCGGTAGCTGAAAAGGAACAGGGCCAGGATGAGGCACACGGTGATGATACCGGCGTGGATCGCGTCCGTGGTGGAGGAGCGGATCTGCTCGTCGTCCAGTGCGGGCTCGCCCGTCACCTTCATCTCCACGCCGGGAAACTGGCCCTGGAGATCGACGAGGTGCTGCCGGATCTTGGCCAGCGTGTTGCTGTAGGGCGCGGGGGAATCGGGCTCGACCTCGCCCGGATAGGCGAAGACGAGCAGCGCCTTGCCGCCCTGCAGGCTAAAATACTCGTGCTGCGCCAGCATCTCCTCCGCGTCGCCGGTGTCGAAATTGGTGTCGTCACCCGAGGCTTTCTTCGCACCGTCGGCAGGCTTCGGCGCGGCCTTCTCCGTCTTGCCTTCCGCCTGGTCGGCGACCTTGTTGAGGATGGAGATGAACTGGGCGACGAAGGGCTTGAAGTCCTTCCAGTTCGATTTCTGGCGCAGGTAGGAATCGGTGAACTTGGCGTTGGCCTCCTCGAGGACGGAGTTGAGATCGAGCGCGGTCTGCGCCGCCTTTTGCGCTCCCTGTTGCTGGGCCCGCTGCTGCTTGACGTCGTTCTCGACCTGATCGGCCACCTTCTTCAACTGGTCGATATCCGCGGTGAAGAGCAGGCGCGGCTTCACCGACGCGTAGTCGATCTTGTAGAGGACGGTGGAGATATGCTTCTCCGGCTGGAGGGTGAGCAGCCACTGGCCGATGGCGTCGGCCGCCTGCCGATTCGTGGCCGGGTCGTCGCTCTTGATCAGGATGATGAAGCGCGAGTCGGTGCCGAAATCGTTGACGAGCTCGTTATAGCTCTGCTTCGACTTCGACTTGTCGCTGAGCAGGTCGCTGGTGTTGTTCACCACCGAAAAACGCGTGGCCAGCATGAAGACGCCGCCAGCCGCCAGCAGCAGCGCCACCACCACGATCGCCACCGGCGCGGCGCAGACCAGCCGCGCGACCAAGCTCATGGCCCGCTGCAAGAATCGGTGGATAATAGACATGGGGAAGGGGAAATTAATGTCCACCTTCGGCGCACTGGCAAATCATTAATCCGGTGAATCGCTCTGCCGACGGGCGGAACGTTGGCAGACGGAGCGCGGTGCGATAGGCTGGGGCATGGAACGCGTTACCGTCCTTTACACCGGCCGCGTGCAGGGCGTGGGCTTTCGCGCGACGGTTCGGCATCTGTCACGCGGCTACGACGTGACCGGCACGGTGCGAAACCTGCCGGATGGCCGGGTCGAGCTTGTCGCGGAAGGGGTAAAGGCCGAGCTGCGCGCGTTCTTGGACGGCATCGCGAGCAGCGAGCTGAGCAGCTGCATCGCGACACGGCCGGAAACCTGGAGCAAGGGCAGCGGCGCGTTTCGGGGGTTTGGGATTGGGTAGGCTGGATTTTCTTCCTGCCAAGCACTACAATTTGGGCATGAGCAAGGTTGTCCATTCCGATCCGGAAATTTTGGGTGGGACCCCGGTGTTCGTGGGCACGCGTGTCCCGGTCAGAACCCTTTTCGATCATATCGAAGGCGGCGATTCGATTGAGGTTTTTCTCGATGGATTTCCCAGCGTGACGAGAGAACAGGTCATGACCCTGTTGGAGGAATCGATGGAGCATGCTTTGGGCACCGTCGCAGCGCGCTGATGCGAATTCTCTTCGATGAAAACTTAAACTGGCGGATCCGGCGTTTTCTTCCCGGGCACGACATTGCAACTGTCCAGTCGCTCGGATGGAGCGGAACAAAAAACGGCGAACTGCTGCGAAGGGCGATCCAAACCGGTTTCGAAGTTTTTCTGACCTTGGACGACAATCTATCGTATGAACACAACTTGTCCGCTTACGACATTGCAGTCGTTGTGTTGAAAGTCCGGAGAAACCGGCTCGAGGACATTTTGCCGCTACTGCCTAGGCTCGTTGAGGTTTTGCCTTCTGCTCCGCGCGGGAAAAGAACGACGTTGGAGCGCTAGGGCTCCATCATGGCCCCGCCGTGAACTGCAGGTAGAAGTACAGCACGGGGGCGGTGAAGAGGATGCTATCGATCAGGTCGAGCACGCCGCCGATGCCGGGAATGAAGTGGCCGGAATCCTTGATCGAGGCGTCGCGCTTCACCACGGATTCCGCCAGGTCGCCCACTACGCTGATGAGCGGCAGCAGGATGCCCAGTACGATGCTGGAGGTGAAGGAAAGCGACGGCGCGCGCGTTTCCAGGAAGCGAGTAAGCAGCACGCTGATGACGAGCGAAGTGACGATCGCGCCGGCAAAGCCCTCCCACGTCTTGCCTGGGCTGATGCGGGGGATCATCTTGTGGCGTCCGACAAGCGAGCCGACCACGTAGGCGCCGACATCGGAGAACTTTGTCACGGCCAGCAGGTAGATGAGCAGGAAGCGGTTTTCCGCCGGGTCCAGCGGCATGAAGGCCAGCAGTGCGACGAAGTTGAAGAGAAACGGCACGTAGAGCAGGCCCAGGATCGTGAGCGCCGCCGTGGTGATGGGCGCGCGATGATCCTCCTGCCGCACGACCAGCCGGATGAAGGCGCCCAGGATGCTGAGGCAGATCACCATCTCCAGGCCGAAGTGGACCAGCCGCGCATCCTGCGGCTGGTGAATGAGCAACACCCACGTGACCAGGAAAAGCAGCGCACCGCAAAAGAGGCCGCTTTGTTTGAAGACCTTGTGTCCTTTCTCCTCCTGCGCTCGGTAGAACTCCCACTGCCCGGCCAGCCCAAGCAGCGCGATGCAGATGAGCGAGGGCGTGCGCCAGTGCGAGAAGATGAGGAAGAGCGTGACGACCCAGAGGACGATCCACGAGATGGTACGCTTGAGAAACGTGCTGGGCGCCATGGCGGCGAAAGTCGCGGCGGCGCGCTCGCCAGCCATCTGCAGCGTGTTCGAACGGTTCGTGGTGGGCGGGGAGGCCACGCTGGTGCCGACAATGTCGGGCAGCGCGTCGTTTGTCGAGGGTTCACCCAGAAAAATGCCAGTGCGACAATCGGCAGTAATCACAACTTTTTGCTGGCCTTTATGCCGCGCGAGGCTTATGGTCAGACGTTTTCGCCCTTCACGGCAATGTCCTCCCCGGCCACATTGTTCAGCGTGAAAATCGCTAGTCCTCGTGACGTGGCGATGGAGGCCGCCATGGCCTGCGACGTTATCCGCGAGTGGAACGCCGGCCATGCCCTGCGCGACCACAAAGTGCTCGTGCCCATGGCCGAGCCGGCGGCGCCTTCCTGCGACATGCTGGTCGCCTTTCTCCATCCCACGCCCGGCGCGCCGATGGAAACCATGGAGATCGAAATCGGCTCCTATCTCAATGAGACCAAGCCCGTGTTCATTTACTTGTCCGAGGCCCGCACCGCCTTCGGCCATGCCGGCGCAACGCATGAGGACGCCGAGCTGTGCAAGAGCCGCTATGCCGGCCGCGCCGTGGTCGACTCCTTCAAGGACGAAAAGGAGTTCCGTGCCCGCTTTGCCCAGCAGCTGGAGGCTGCGCTTCAGCTCGTGCCCAACAGCCTGGCCCCCTGCCAGCCGCCCGATCCCCTGCCCGATGACGAGTCGGACTCGCGAACGACGGCCGCAGCCTCGGCCGCTGCGTCGCCGTCGCCCACCCCCGCTCCTGCGGCCGAAATTTCCACGCTCGCCCACCAGCTGCTCTTCGCCGCCTGCGACGACCCCGAGGCCTACATCGGCCGGCTCAAGGACGGCAACACGCTCAAGATCCAGGCCAACGGCCAGCAGTTCGTACCGCCCGGCGACGACGCCGCCATGGCGCAATGGGAAGCCGCCTTCCACGAGCTGGTCGAGCGCGGCTACATCCGCGACGCCGGCTGCCACGGCCGGCTCTTCCAGATTTCCAGCGACGGTTTCGCCTGGCTTAAGACGCAGGGCAAAAGTCCGGTCGGGTATATCGCCGAGTTGGGAAGTGTGTAGCGAGACCGTTTTTCCAAGACGTCTTCCCAAAGCTCTCCTTGGGAGTAGAGCGCTGAACTGGGACATGCGTCCTGCTTCGACGGGGCGCATACCGCAGCAAGGCCTTCTCTTTTTCCTTATCGGTAGCCGCCGACCGCCGGGCGGCGGAGCGCGCCACGCGCGCGGAACGCAGTTGTCCGAAGACCGGCGGCGTGGACGATCCGGTCGATGCCGGTCGCTACGCTCCCTCCGCCGCCCGGCGGTCGGCGGCTACCGACAGTTGGGGTGGAGTTCCACCGTTTTCCAGCCAACGGACGAAGCTTTCCCTACCGCAATAGCGACAACCTAACTGAGATTTGCGCCAGTCGGGTAACCGGCAATCCCCGATCTCCGGTCAGTTGCGGGCACCCTCCGGCGCGCGGAGAGCGCCGGCTACCACGGAGGCGCTGCGGAGAGACGAGCGCCCCTTGGGCTCATGCGCGGGACGGGAACTCGGCGACGTGGCGCACGAACTCGGCGACCCGCACACGCAGGGCGGCATCGTCGCCGGCCTCGTAGAGCCCTCCGCCGATGAGCAAGATTACGTCCTGCCCGTAGAAATCGAGTACATCGGCCACCTGCTGGTATTTAATGCCGCCGGCGGGCATGGGCAGCGTGGGGGCGAGGCCGGCCAGGCTGGGCGCGGTGAGCTCGCGGGCGATGCGGCCGCAGGTCTCTTTACTGTAGGCGAAGCGTCCGCCGAAGTTGGCGAAGATGGTGGCGTCGGCGCCGTAAAGGGGGAAGAGCTTGCCGTAAAGCGCGGCCGGCGCGATGCGGGTGGCGCCGCCGAAGCTGGGGTGGCCGAGGATCGGGACGCGGGCGTGTTGGGCCACGACTTCGGCCATGAGCGGAAGGCCGAGCAGCATGGGCGCGATCATCACGGCGCCGACGCCTTCGTCCTGCGCGAGCCGCAGTTGGGCGAGCACGGTGGTGGGCGTGCCTGTCAGATTTGGAGCGTAGACCGCACTGCGGCCGGAGACACGGTTCGACTCGCTCACCGCCTTTTGGCAGGCGCGGACGCGGTCGGCGAACGGATGGAAGGTGTGATTCGCCAACCCGTGATCGTCCTTGATCAAGTCGATGCCGCCCTGCGCAAAGAGGCCGCACAGCTCGGCCAGCCGCGCGGTGCTCAGCCCGATGGGCTTAAGCGCGGTGCTGGTGATGGCGCGACTGTGCACGCCCGTGCTTCGTCGCAAGCCGGCCGCACCGAACTGCGGGCCCGGCAGCGCGCGCGTCCGCCCGGGCCAATCGGCCGGCAGCTCGAAGTCGGCCAGCTCGACGTGCGTTTGCAGGGAGGAGTTGCCGAAGAGGACGTTGAGGAACTGCGCGGGATCATCGGCCGTGGCAATGATCGGGAAGTCGATGGTGACGCGATGCAGGCCCGGCGCGATTTCCTCCGTCCCGGCGAGGCGCCCGAGGATTTGTTCGAGGACGAAGGGATCGCGCAGCGCCTTGCGCGGCAACTCCACGGTTTGCTCCAGCAGGAGGGACTCGACGCGGGCGTCCAGCTCAGCTGCATCCGGCGCGTTGACATGATAGATCGCGCGCAGCGCGGGCCAGGGGGCGGAAGAAAGCATCCGCGCACGGTAAAATCCGCGGAACGGATGACAAGCAAAACGGATGGTCATTCACATTCCGCATCATGCATGCCTTGGTCACCTTCGCAGGGCAGCGGCTATCCCTGCTCTGCCTTCCATGGTAGCGGCGGTCTGTGACCG
>CAJCIA010000104.1 GCA_903970275.1 Betaproteobacteria bacterium | reverse complement strand
CGACGCGGATTCGCTACTCGGGCAAAGCATCGACCATCTTTTCGTCGAGCCCGGCTTCTTCGCCGAGGCCAGCGAGCAGTGCGCGCAGCAGGAAACTGTTACCTATGTGGAGGCCGAGGCCATCTCCCGCACAGGCCACCGCTTCGCCGCCGAGGTGGCGCTGGACCACACGCGGCTCGATGGGAAGGTAATCTACACGCTGGCCGGCCGCGACATCACCGACCACCGCAGCAACGAGAAGCGCCTGCACGAGGCCAAGGAAATGGCCGAGGTGGGCAACCGCGCGAAGTCCGAGTTTCTGGCCAACATGAGTCACGAAATCCGCACGCCGCTCAACGGCGTGATCGGCATGACCGGCCTGCTGGCCGAGACGCCGCTCTCGCCCTTGCAGCACGACTATGTCGAGACCATCCGTGCCAGCGGCGAGTCGCTCATGATGATCATCAACGACATCCTCGATTTCTCGAAGATCGAGGCGGGCCATTTTTCCCTCAGCGAGACGCCGTTTGATCTGCGCGCCTGCGTGGAAAGCGCGCTCGATGTGCTCGGCCCGCGCGCGATGGAGAAGCGTCTCGATCTCATCTACTTTGTCGCCGAGGAAGTTCCCGGGATGGTTTCCGGCGACGAGCAGCGGCTGCGGCAGGTCCTCATCAACCTCGTCGGCAACGCGGTCAAGTTCACCACGCGTGGGGAAATTTATATCGAGGTCCATGGCCGCTTCGTCCCGGTGGGCGAAGTCGATTCGCTCGACCCGCGCGAGCTCTGGGAGCTGACCTTCCGCGTGCGCGATTCCGGCGTCGGCATCCCGCACGACAAGATGGATCGCCTCTTCAAGGTTTTCAGCCAGATCGACAGCACCAACTCCCGCTCCTTCGGCGGCACGGGGCTGGGCCTGGCCATCAGCAAGCGGCTGACGGAGATGATGGGCGGCTCCATCTCCGTGACGAGCGAGGTGGGCCAGGGCTCCACCTTCATCTTCACCATCCGCGTGCCCGAGGCGCCGGGCCGGCGCAAGTCGATTACCGAGGCGATCGGGAGCAAGCTGCGCGGCCGGCGCCTGCTCGTGGTGGAGGACAACGAGACCAGCCGCGAGCTGCTCGCGCACCACGCGGAGCGCTGGGGCATGATCGTGACCGCCAGCGCCTCCGGCGACGAGGCGGAGCAACTGGTAAAAGAGGGCGCGCAGTTCGACGTCGCCGTAATCGACATGCTCATGCCCGGACTCTCCGGCCTCGAGCTGGCGCAGGCGCTGCGGCGTTTTCCGGCCACGGTCGACATCCCGCTCATCCTGCTTCGTTCCACCCTGGCGTCGGAGGCCGCGCTGCCGGCCGCCGACGAACTCGCCGCCATCTTCACATTGCCCAAGCCGTGGAAGCCAGCCACCCTGCAGCGCGAGATTACCCGCGTGCTCGACCAGCGGGAGGTCTCCGCCTGCATCGTCGCACCGACGCAGTTGCTCAACCCCAACATGGCCGAGAGCGCGCCGGTGGAAATACTCGTGGTGGAGGACAACCCGACGAACCAGCAGGTCGTGCTCATGGTCCTGCGCGCGCTCGGCTACCAGCCCGACATGGCGGAAAACGGCCGCGTGGCCATCGACAAGCTGACCTCGCACAAGTACGACCTCATCCTGCTCGACCTGCAGATGCCGGACATCGACGGCTTCGAGGTGGCACGCTACGCCCGCGAGCATCTTAACTACCAGCCGGTCATCGTCGCCATCACCGCCGGCGCGACAGCAGAGGACCGCCAGCGCGCGCAGGAAGTCGGCATCGACGACTACGTTCTCAAGCCCTTCAAGATCTCGATGCTCAAGGAAGTGGTCCTCAAGTACGCGCGGAATGCCAACCGCTCCACGGTCACGGTGCGTTAGGGGCAGCAGAATTTCGGCATGATCTGGCAGCCGTCGACCTTTGGGCGCCGGACGAAAGACGGAAGCGCTTCCCTAAACATTCCTCGCCCGGAGGTCGACGGCTACCACAAGACGCTCTTCGCCTGTCCGCGAGCATCATGAACACGGCGTCGTTTACGTCCGCCGCGCCACAAAGAAATGGTAAGTCTCCAACTCCAGCACCTCGGCCGGAATCTCCAGCACCGTCTCGCTTAATACCTCAAGCCCCTGCTCGGCCATCACCCGAAAGAGCGGATGTTGTGGCGTGCTCTTCGGCTCCACACCAAAGCCGATGAACCCGCCCGGCTTTACCGCTGTCGCCAGCATCGGCACCACCAGATAATAAGGCATGTAATCGCCAATCAGTCCCAGTTCCACAACGAAGTCGTAGCCGCACCGCACGACCGCCGCTTCCTCCGGCGCGAAGAGATTGATCTGCTTGAGCGTCGCGTAGCAGCCCGATAGCTGCGCCAGCTCCAGCATGCCGGGCGACAAATCAATCCCATCCATCGTCCCGGAAAACCCGGCAGCCCGCAGCGCCATTCCCATGGCGCCACCGCCGCAACCGAAATCGATTCCGCGGCCGCCGGGTTCGAGATGGGGTGCCAGACAGGCCGCGGCACGCGCGGGCACGCCGGAGCGCATGATGGCATCGTGATACCGGGCGCCCGAACGATCGAAGGCCTCGCGCACGGCCGCAACCGACCCGTAGTGCGCGCCCCAAAGAGTGTCTTCCAGCGGTGATTTCATGGCAGGTCCACGAGGCATTCTACTAAATGGTTTGCCCCGGTTGCCATCCCCGCGCCGTGCACTACGTTGTCCTCCCGCGCGTCTCGTGGCGCCGGTTTACCCCTGCAATGAGTTCCCATATTTCGGTCCGAGGTGCGCGCCAGCACAATCTCAAGAACGTCGACGTCGAGATCCCGCACCACGCGCTCACTGTCGTCACGGGGCTGAGCGGGTCGGGCAAGTCGTCGCTTGCCTTCGACACGATTTACGCGGAGGGCCAGCGGCGCTACGTCGAGACCTTCTCGCCCTACACGCGCCAGTTTCTCGAGCGCATCGACAAACCCGAGGTCGACCGCATCGACGGCCTGCCGCCTGCCATCGCCATCGAGCAAAGCAACTCGGTCAAGACCTCGCGCAGCACCGTCGGCACGATGACCGAGTGCGCCGATTACCTGAAGATGCTTTTCGCCCGGCTCGGCTCGCTCACGTGTCCCTCCTGCGGCCGGCCGGTGCGGCCGATGGGCGCGACGCAGATCGTGGAGCAGGTCCTGGCCGATCGCGCCGGGCACGAGGTGCTGGTCGGTTTCTCGCTGCCCATGCCCAGCCGCCCCAGTCTCGCCGCCGCGCTCGCCACGGTGAAGCAGCAGGGCTTCCTCCGCGTCTTCATTGATGGCCGGCTGCGCCGCACCGACGAGGTCGTGCCGGCGGAGGACCTCGCGCCGCCTTTCCTGCGCGTGGTGCAGGATCGCGTCTCCGTCTCGCCCGGGAACCGCTCGCGCCTGGCCGAGGCGGTCGAGTCCGCGCTGCGCCACGGCCATGGTCAGGTGCAGGTCTTCAACGATGCGCCCGAGCCGCAGGACGAGCTTCGTTTCTCCAACAACTGGACGTGCCCCTACGACGGGACCGAATTCCGCGAACCCTCGCCCTCGCTCTTCACCTTCAACAATCCGGTCGGTGCCTGCCCCGCCTGCCGCGGGTTTGGCCGCACGATCGAGATCGATTATGAGCGCGCGCTGCCCAATCGCCGGCTCAGCATCAAGGGCGGCGTGGTCAAGCCCTGGCAAAGCGGCCAATCGCTCGAGTGCCAGCGCGACCTGCTGCGTCATTGCGCTGATCAGGGCATCGACATCCATCAGCCCTTTTGCGACCTGCCGAAATGGGCGCAGACCTTCGTGGTCGAGGGCGAGTTGAAGTCCGGCGAGAACCTGAACGAGCTCTGGGAAGCCGGCGGCTGGTACGGGGTGAAGGGCTACTTCCAGTGGATGGAAACCAAGACCTACAAGATGCATGTGCGCGTGTTTCTCTCGCGCTACCGCGCCTACAAGTCGTGCTCCACCTGCGGCGGCACGCGCTTCCAGCCCACCACGCTGCTCTTCCGCATCGGCGCGCACGGCGAATCGCACGGGCTCACGCTGCCGGAGGTCAATCGACTGCCGCTCGCGCGCGCGCACGAGTTCTTCAAGTTCCTCGCCGTCCCGGCGGGAGACGACGCCGTCGCGCAATTGCGCGAGGGTCTGCTCGCACGCATCAACTACCTGCTCGAGGTCGGGCTCGGTTATCTCACGCTCGATCGCTCCACCCGCACGCTCAGCGGCGGGGAAATCCAGCGGGTCAATCTCACCTCCTGCCTGGGCAATTCGCTGGTCAACACGCTCTTCGTCCTCGACGAGCCAAGCATTGGCCTGCATCCGCGCGACATGGGCCAGCTTGTCGGCGTGATGAAGCGGCTGCGCGATCGCGGCAACACCGTGCTGGTGGTCGAGCATGAGGAGGCGGTCATGCGCGAGGCGGATCATCTGCTCGAGCTTGGTCCCGGCCGGGGCGCCGGCGGTGGCGAGGTCGTCTTCGAGGGCGACTACACCGCCATGCTGCGTGACCGCAATTCACTCACCGGCGCTTATCTCAGTGACAAGAAAACCATCCCGCTGCCAGACGTCCGCCGCACGCCCGATCCTGTTTTCCAGCTCGAGCTGCTCGGCGCGGAGGCGAACAACCTGCAGAACATCGACGTCAACATCCCGCTCGGCTTGTTCGTGGCGATCAGCGGCGTGAGCGGTTCGGGCAAAAGCACCCTCGTGCACCAGGTGCTGCATCCCGCGCTGCTCGCCGCGCAGAACATCCGCGGCGACGAGGAGGAAACCGCACGGCTGCGCGAGCTGCGCGGCGCGTCGTTTGTCTCCGAGGTCGTGCGCGTCGACCAGGCGCCGCTCTCGCGCACGCCGCGCTCAAACGCCGCGCTCTACCTCGGCGTCTTCGACGCGATTCGCGAACTTTTTGCCGCCACGGATGCGGCTCGCTCCCAGGGCTACACCGCGGGCGATTTCTCCTTTAACGGCGGCAACGGCCGCTGCCCGCGCTGTTCTGGCTCCGGCGCGGAAAAGATTGAGATGCAGTTTCTCGCCGACGTTTTCGTGACCTGTCCCGTTTGCGAGGGCCGGCGTTATCAGGACCATCTTCTGCAGGTCGCATGGCGCGGGAAGAACATCCATCAGGTGCTCGATCTCACCGTTGACGAAGCGCGCGCTCATTTCGATCCCGAGGCGCAGGTCGCCCCCGCGCCGGCGCAGCGCACGCTGCTCGAGGGCATCGTCGCCAAGCTCTCGCTCCTTAACGACGTGGGACTCGGTTACCTGCGGCTGGGCCAGCCGCTTAACCAGCTCTCGGGCGGCGAGGCGCAGCGCATCAAGCTGCTCCGTTACCTCAGCGACACGCCGCTGGAAATTACTGATCCCGAGGAACCCGGCGCCGCCGAATCCGGCTCCGTGCGCAAATTGAAAAAGGTGGCAGCTGCGAATGGCCACGCCAAATCCGCGCGCCAGACGCGCCTCTTCATCCTCGACGAGCCGACAACCGGGCTCCACTTCGAGGACATCCGCCTGCTCCTCGCCGTGCTCCAGCGGCTCGTTGCGCAGGGCGATTCGCTCGTCGTCATCGAGCACAATCTTGACGTCCTCAAGTGTGCCGATTGGCTCATTGATCTCGGCCCCGAGGCGGAAATGGAAGGCGGCCGCGTGGTCGCCGCCGGCACGCCGGAAGTTGTCGCCGCCACGACCGGCAGCCACACGGGCCGCTTTCTCGTGCCGAAGCTCGCCCTGCCGCGCACCAACGGCCACGTGAAGGAAGCCAGCGTCACCTACGGCCAGGACCGCCGCACGCCGAAACGGCTCGCCGTCGCGCCTCACGCCATCTCTATTCGTGGCGCACGCCATCACAACCTGAAGAATCTCTCGCTCGACATCGCGCTCAACGAAATGACCGTCGTCACCGGACTCAGCGGCTCCGGCAAATCGACGCTCGCCTTTGATTTGCTTTTCGCCGAAGGCCAGCGCCGTTATCTCGACAGCCTCAATGCGTACGCCCGGCAGTTCGTCGAACAGCTCGAGCGCCCGGACGTCGATTCCATCACCGGCATCCCGCCCGCGGTGGCGATCGAGCAGCGCGTCACGCGCGGCGGCCGTAAAAGCACCGTTGCCACCATCACGGAAATCTTCCAGTTCATCCGCCTGCTCTACGCGAAGCTCGGCCAGGCGCGCGACCCGGAGACGGACGAGCCGGCCATTCGCCAGACGCCCGCGGAAATCCTCGCGCGTCTCGAGACCGCCGCGCGCGCCGCGGAACTGCGCATCCTCGCCCCGCTGGTGAAGGGCCGCAAGGGCTACCACACCGAGGTTGCCAAGTGGGCGGAGAAGAAAGGCTATCGCTGGCTGCTGGTCGACAAGAAATGGATCGAGCCCGCGAAGTTCAAGGCGCTCGACCGCTACGTGGAGCACACGGTCAGCGTCGAGGTCGGCCGCTTCGGCAGGAAGCTGCCGCCCGCGGATCGGCGCCGCCTGGTTGAGACCGCGCTGGCACTCGGCCGCGGCACGCTCTACGCGCACGATGCGAAGGGCCGCGCGACCGTCTACAGCACCGCGCTTTTTTGCCCCGGCACCGGCCGCTCGTTCGATGAACTCGAGCCGCGCCTGTTTTCCTTCAACTCCGCGCACGGCTGGTGCCCCACCTGCCAGGGCTTCGGCACCGTCATCGACATGCGCAGCGACGCCGAGACCGAAGCCGAGCGCGAGGTGGAAATCGAGCTCGCGCAGGAATGGGCCGAGGACGACGAGCGCGTCGTCTGCCCCGTCTGCCACGGCGAGCGCATCAACCCGCTCGGCCGGGCTGTGCGCCTGCCGCTGGGCGAAGGCGTTAGATCTACCGGCGGCCGCACCATCGGCGACGTCGGCCGGCTTTCCATCGTGGAGGCGCTGCGCTTTTTCAAGACGGTAAAGCCGGCCGGACGCGACGCGCGCATCGCCCGCGACATCCTGCCGGAAATCGTCCAGCGCCTGAAATTTCTCGTCGAAGTCGGGCTCGGTTATCTCTCGCTCGACCGCTCGGCCGCGACGCTCAGCGGCGGCGAGTCGCAGCGCATCCGGCTCGCCGCGCAGCTCGGCTCCGAGTTGCAGGGCGTCCTCTACGTTCTTGACGAGCCGACCATCGGCCTCCATCCGCGCGACAACGCGCGCCTGCTCGAGTCGCTCGGCGCCCTGCGCGCCAAGGGCAACACGCTCGTCGTGGTCGAGCATGACGAGGACACCATGCGCTTCGCCGACCGCATCATCGACCTCGGCCCCGGCGCCGGCACCCAGGGCGGGTCGATCGTGGCGGAAGGTCCCTGGAACAAGCTGGCCACCCACGCGGAGTCCGCCACCGGCCGCATCTTCGGCGAGCCGCTGCGCCATCCCTTGCGCGGCGAGCGGCGTGCAGTCGATGCGAACACCCGCTGGCTCAAGGTCACCGGCGCGCGCGCGAATAATCTCAAGCGCGTTGACGCCGCTCTGCCCGCCGGCCGCTTCGTCGCGCTCTGCGGCGTCAGCGGCGCGGGCAAGAGCACGCTGCTGCACGACGTCATCAAGCCTGCCGCGCAGGCCGCCGTCGCCGCGCGCAAGAAGCGCCGCGCCAAGCCCGCGGAAGGCCCTTGGAAAAAGTTGGAGGGCTTCGATCTCTTCACCTCTGTCTACGAGGTCGACCAGGCGCCGATCGGCAAGACCTCGCGCTCCACGCCCGCCACCTACATCGGCCTGATGGACGAAATTCGCGGACTCTTCGCGCGCCTCCCGCTCGCGCGCCAGCGCGGCTACGAGGCCTCGCGCTTCTCCTTCAACAGCGGCGACGGCCGCTGCCCGCAATGCCAGGGCCAGGGCGCGTGCAAGGTGGAGATGAACTTTCTGCCCTCCACCTTCGTGCCGTGCGAGACCTGCGCCGGCCGGCGCTACAATCCCGAAACGCTCGAGGTCCTCTACAATGACAAGTCGATCGCTGATGTGCTCGAACTCACCATTGACCAGGCCGTCGATTTCTTCGCCGACGTCCCGCGGCTGCACCGGCCGCTCGCCTTGTTGCGCGACACCGGGCTTGGCTATCTCACGCTCGGCCAGCGCAGCCCCACGCTCAGCGGCGGCGAGGCGCAGCGTATCAAGCTCGTCGCGGAGCTCGCGCGCTCGCTGGAGATGAACACGCAAAAGCGGCTCAAGACGCGCGGCTTCGGCTCACTTCACCATCTCTACCTGCTCGAGGAGCCGACCATCGGCCTGCACCTGGCGGACGTGCAGCGCCTCCTGCACGTGCTGCATCAGCTCGTCGATGCCGGCCACACCGTCATCGTCATTGAGCATCATCTCGACGTCCTCGCCGACGCCGACTACCTGCTCGAGCTCGGCCCCGAAGGCGGCGAAGCCGGCGGTCGCATCGTGGCCGAAGGCACGCCGGAAGAAGTCGCGCACACCAAGAACTCCGCCACTGCCCCCTTCCTCGCCAAGATGCTCAAAAGCGGAAGCAAAAAAGCCCGTCGCGCCCTCGCTTCAGCCTGACCGCGACCTGCCAACTGTAGCGGCGGTCTATGACCGCCGACGCGTGCTCGATAACCTTTCGCCACGCCCGGCAATCA
>CAJCIA010000103.1 GCA_903970275.1 Betaproteobacteria bacterium | reverse complement strand
GCCCGCGAGGCGCAGACGCGCGCACTCGATCGTCTGGACCTTCACCTTCGCGCCCGATTCGATGCGCACCACCGGGGCGTGCAACTCCCCGGAGAGATTCGAGCCGTGAAACGCGATGATCTCCGCGGTCGCGCGCAGCTTGCTGAAAACTTTCCCGCGCACCTCGATGCGGCGGCCGGTCGCCTCCATGCCCTTGAACGAGCAACCCTCCGCGAAGAGCACGTCGTCGTAGGCGTAGAGCTTGCCCGTCTGCACCCCGCGCACGACCTTGTCGCCAAGCTCCAGGTAATGCAGGCAGCGGATGCACTGCGTGGAAAGCGCCTGCTCGGCCACGAGGTTGGGCGCGCCGCATTTGATGCAGAAGACTTCGCGGCTGGCCTTGGCGATGGGCGCAGCGGCGCGGGCGGCGGCGGCCCGTTCCTCCTTCGCCGGAGCGCCGAGCTTGAAGTAGCGGCCGCAGGCGCGGCAGTTCGTCGAGATGGCGCCGACCGGCTCGTTTTGCGTGGCGTGGCAGTGCGGACAGATAGCCTCGCGCTGGTTCGGCTTTTTCATCAGCGGCCGAGAGCGAATTCCTTGAGCTTGCGCAGCGACGGCCACTTCGCGCCGGAAACGGGCGCCTTGCTCTCCGGCTTCTCACTGCGCAGCGTCTTGCCGGGAGCGGAGCGCGGCTTCGGCGGGGCGATCTTCACGCGCGCCTCGACCAAATTGCCCGGCTGCAGCACCAACGCGCCGGCCTCGATCGTGCCGACAGCCACGCCGCCGGGAGAGACCGTCAGGCAGCCATCGGTGGTCAACTGGCCCTCGAACTTGCCGGTGAGGATGACGTCCTTGACCATGCTCAGCTCGCCTTTCATCACGAGGTCGGAATGAATCTCGAGCGCCGCGTCTTTCGTGTTGGCCATCGTCTTCCACATCATACCGAACGCGGGCGGGGCGACAAGTGCGTCCCGTGAGAATCGCCGTGACGCTCAGGAAACGGCGGCAGCCGTGCGGGTGTCGGCCGCCATCTGCTGCGCGGCGCGCAGGTCGAGCTTGCCGGTGGCGAGCAGCGGCAGCGCCTCGACTTGCCTGATCAACTTGGGCACCCAGAGCGGCGGCAGGCCGGCCACGGTTAGCCGCTTGCGCAAGTCGGCCGGATCGATCGGCACGGTAGAAAGCAGCACGAGCGCCTCGCCCTTCTTTTCGTCGGGGATGCCGAGCACGAGAATGCCGTGGCTCTCATCGCTGACGATCTCCGGCCAGGCATCGCGGATGCGCTGCTCGATGGTGAGGTGCGGCACCATCTCGCCGGCGATCTTGGAGAAGCGGCTCACGCGCCCCTCGATGAAGAGAAAACCATCCTCGTCGAGCCGGGCCAGATCGCCGGTCTTGTACCAGGCGTCGTGCAGGACGTCCGCGGTGCGCTTGCCGTCCCCGAGATAGCCTTCGAAGACGTTCGCGCCGCGCAGCCACAACATCCCGGGCTCAAAAAGCGACCGCTCCTCGTTCGTCTCGGCATCGCGGATGCGCACGGCCAGGCCGGGCAGGAGCCGACCGACGCTGCCCACACGCCGCGCCAGGATGCCGAGGGGATTGGTCCGCGAGGGCGGCGCGTCCGGCAGATTGCACGCGACCACGGGCGAGGCCTCCGTCATGCCGTAGCCCTCGCAAATCTTGATGCCGAACCTCGCCTCGAAGTCGGCGATGAGATCGACCGGCAGTTTCTCCGCGCCGGTGACGACCATCTTGAGCGACTTCAATTGCTCCGGCTTCGCCTTGCGCAGGAAGGAGCGCAGGAACGTGGGCGTGCTAATGAGCAGCTCCACCCGATGTTTCTCGATCGTCTCCGCCAGCTTGGGCGTGTCGAGCGGCGTCGGATAGGTAACGACATGCGGCCCGCCCAGCAGTGGCCACCAGAGCGTGACAGTGAATCCGAAGCTGTGGAAGACCGGCAGGCAGCCGAGGATCGAATCGAGATCAAGCTGCGCGAGGATGGCGCCGATTTGCGCCGTGTTGGCGATGAGGTTGCGGTGCGTGAGGACGACGCCCTTCGGCTCGCCTGCGCTGCCGCTGGTGAAAAGAAGCGCGGCTTCGGCCTGGTCGCCCACGCGCGGAAGTTCCAGCCAGCGCGCGAGAATCGGCGCGGGGGTGATCAACGCCAGCAGGCCCCAGCGCTTGAGCAGCCGGGGCGAAAAGCTCTTCAGCGTGGCGGCAAGATCGATGCGATTCTCGAGCCACGGGAAATCCTTCACCTGCTCCATCATGGCCGGCGCGGTGATGAGCCGCTGAATGCCGGAGCGGGCGATGGCCGATTCGTTCGCCGCACGGCCTGCGGTGAAATTCAAATTTACCGGCACCTTATCCGCGAGTAGGAGCGCAAGGTTCGCCACCGTCGCGCCCAGGCCAGGCGGCAGCACGACACCCACCCGCCGTTCCGGGACGTTGGCCTTGAGCCACTGGGCGAACACCATGCCGACCGCAAGCAGCTCCCCGCCCTTCAGCACGCGCTGGGCGTAGGCGTCGGTGATGACCGGCTTGAGGAACTGCTTTCGCAGGCCGCGCAGGCATTCGTAGCCGAGATGGGAGCGCAGCTCCGGCCTCGCCTGGAAGGCGGCGGCGGACATGTCGAGCATCTTGCGCCGCACGGTCTCGGCGCTGGCCTCCTCCGCCATCATGGGCGCGCCGAAATAAATCCAGACTTTCAGCGGCACCAGCCGCGGCCACTTCCAGAAAAAATGGCCGCCGGAATAGGAGAAAACCGAGCCCCACACGTTCTCCAGCCAGACCGGCATGACCGGCACGCGCGCCTTGCGGGCGATGATCTCGTAGCCGCGGTTGAGTTTCTGCAGCGTGGCCGTGCGGGTCAGAGCGCCTT
>CAJCIA010000102.1 GCA_903970275.1 Betaproteobacteria bacterium | reverse complement strand
GGCCGCCGGCTACTCCCGCGCCACCGGCAAGACCGGCGTGTGCATGGCCACCAGCGGCCCCGGCGCGACTAATCTCGTGACCGCGCTGGCCGATGCCTACATGGATTCCATCCCGCTCGTGTCGGTGACCGGCCAGGTGCCCCAGGAGAACATCGGCAAGGGCGCGTTCCAGGAGACCGATTTCTTCGGCCTCACCCTGCCCATCGTGAAGCACAGCTACCTTGTGCTCGATATCATGGACATCCCCCGGATTGTGAAGGAGGCGTTCTACATTGCCAACTCCGGCCGGCCCGGCCCCGTGGTTATCGACATCCCGAAGTCGGTGCAGATCTCCAAGGCTCAGCCCATCTTCCCCGCGAAGATCGAACTGCGCGGCTACAATCCTGAGGCCGAGGCGGACGATCTCGCGCTCAACGAGGTGCTCGGCCTGATCGAGAAGGCCGAGAAGCCCGTCCTCTACGTGGGCGGCGGCATCATCTCCTCCGGCGCGTCGAAGGAGCTGTTGGAGTTCGCCGAGCTGACAAACATCCCCGTCACCACCACCCTCATGGGCATCGGCTGTTTTCCCGAGACGCATCCCCTCTCCCTCAAGTGGCTCGGCATGCACGGCACCTACTACGCGAATCGCGCGGTGAACGAGGCCGACCTGTTGCTCGCCTTCGGCGTCCGCTTTGACGACCGCGTGACCGGCAAGGTATCCGCCTTCGCCGCGCATGGCACCATCGTCCACATCGACATCGACCAGGCCGAGTTCAACAAGAACAAGCACGTGCACCTGCCGATCCTCAGCGACGTAAAGTACGCTCTCGGCCGGCTCAACAACATGATCCGCAAGGAAGGCCGCGCGCGCAAAAGCTTCCCCGGCTGGAAGAAGTCGATCGATTCGTGGAAGAAGGCGTTCCCCCTCAAGTTCGAGGATTACGGCGACAAGATCGCGCCCCAACTCGTGATCCGAAAGCTTTGCGAGATGACCAAGGGCGACGCCATCATCACCACTGGCGTGGGCCAGCACCAGATGTGGGCCGGGCAGTTCTACGACTTCACCAAACCGCGCACCTTCCTCACTTCCGGCGGCCTCGGCACCATGGGCTTCGGCTATCCCACCGCGCTCGGCGCGAAGGTGGCCTGCCCGAACAAGCAGGTAATCGACATCGACGGCGACGGCAGCTTCCTCATGAACGTGCAGGAGCTCGCAACATCCAAGGTCGAGAAGATCGACGCCAAGGTGATCATCCTCAATAACCAGCATCTCGGCATGGTGGTGCAGTGGGAGGACCGCTTCTTCCAGAGCAACCGCGGCCACACCTTCCTCGGCGATCCCTCCGATCGCGCCAAGATCTATCCCGATTACCCGACCATCTTCAAGGGCTTTGGCATCACCTGCGAGCGGGTCATGCATAAGAAGGACCTCGAAGGCGCGCTGCAGCGGCTGATCGACTCGAAGGAGGCCTATGCGCTCGACATCATGGTCCCCTACACCGAGCACGTTCTCCCCATGATACCCGCCGGCCAGACCTTCGAGCAAATCATCACGGATTAGCACGGTTACGGTCAGACGCTGAGCGAGGCCTCAGGCGCATTGACGAAGGCGGCGGGTGGCCGAAGCTCCCGCCATGCGCCGCCTTATGTTTGCAGGCCTCCTTTTCCTCGCCACCGTTCTCTTCATCGTGTGCGTGGTGGTGCCGACCGTGCTGCTCGTGGGCGAGCGCTTCACGTTCGCAGACATGCTCGACCACGCCACGGCCATCCGCATCGTCGACCATGGGCACGACCGCCACAATGGCGCGAAGGACCTGGCCCGACCCGACTTCCCGCGAGTGCTGCGCGCCTTCCCCTACTCGCCCGACATCGGCATCCCCCGCGTGACGGATGAATCGCGTTTCGAGCCCGACCACGAGATCATCATCACCGACCAGCGCGGGGACGAAACCGATCTGCGGCTCAATCTGGCCACCTCTCATTTCGAGATTGGCGACGGTCCCGTCTTCCGCATCCCCTACGTCTGGCGCGGCACCCTGCAGTGGTTCTTCGCCCACGAGATGAACGAAGACTCCGCCCGCGCCTAAACAACAACGCAAGGTGGTAGAAGAGGCCCTCCAAGCACCAACCTCAGTAGCAGCAGGCCTTCAGCGGTATCCGGGGCTCTCCGGGCACCGGAGCCGCAGCAGCGGCGGA
The DNA here is from genome assembly GCA_903970275.1 of Betaproteobacteria bacterium. Lineage (GTDB taxonomy): Bacteria > Verrucomicrobiota > Verrucomicrobiia > Methylacidiphilales > UBA1321 > JABDGH01. Next base: position 4,755 of record CAJCIA010000102.1, on the reverse strand, counting down.
ATGCAGTCGCCCAGCCGCCCGCCCTTCAGGCTCAAGAAGCAAAGTCCCCCTTTCGTCCCGCGCGCCGCTCGGAGAGCGCTGGCTACCACCAAGCGTTCACGTCTTTGCCACACGTGCCCAGCCGCTCAGGCGTCCCTCCTAAATTCGAATCGGGCGCCTGAGTTCGCAGGCGACAACGCGCCGCGACCCGCCTACGTTTATTCTACCGGTTATGCCTCAAGGTTACCTTTCGCTGGTCCTACACGCCCACCTGCCGTTCGTCCGCCATCCGGAATACGACGAATTCCTGGAGGAAGACTGGTTTTTCGAGGCGATAACAGAAACGTATATCCCGCTCATCAACATGATGGACGGGCTGATCAACGACGGCTGCGAATTTCGCCTCACGATGTCGGTCACGCCGCCCCTGGCGGCGATGCTAAGCGACGACCTGCTGCAGACCCGCTACCTGCGCAATCTCGACAAGACCATCGAGCTCGCGCACAAGGAAATCAACCGCACCAAGGGCGACCACCAGTTCCACGAGCTCGCTTGGTTCTACCTGCACCGGCTGGAAAATTGCCGGCACGTGTTTGCGGACAAATACCACCGCAACCTCCTCACCGCCTTCAAGAAGTTTCAGGACGCGGGCAAGCTCGAGATCATCACCTGCGGCGCCACGCACGGCTACCTGCCGCTGATGAACGAGTATCCCGAGGCGGTCCGCGCTCAGGTCCTCATCGCGCGCGATCACTACAAGGAGTGCTTCGGGCGCGACCCACGTGGCATCTGGCTCCCGGAATGCGCCTACGTCCCCGGCATCGACAAATATCTTCAAGAGGCGAACATCCGCTGGTTCGTCGTCGACACCCACGGCATCCTGCATGCCGAGCCGCGTCCTCGCTACGGCGTCTACGCCCCGATTTTCACCAAGACCGGTCCCGCCGCCTTCGCGCGCGACATCGAATCAAGCGTCCAAGTCTGGTCTTCCATCGAGGGTTACCCCGGCGACCCCTACTACCGCGATTTCTACCGCGATATCGGCTACGACCTCGAGCAGGACTACATCAAGCCCTACGTCCAGTCGAACGGCCTGCGCAAGTTCACCGGGCTCAAGTACCACCGCATCACTGGCGCCGGGAATTACAAGGAAGTCTACCGCCCCGGCATCGCGCACGAGCGCGCGGCGGGCCACGCCGGCAACTTTGTCTGGAACCGCCAGAGACAGATCCAGCATCTCGCCGACACACTCGGCATCCCACCCATCGTCCTGGCGCCTTACGACGCCGAGCTGTACGGCCACTGGTGGTACGAGGGGCCCGAGTTTCTCAACTACGTTTTCCGCAAGGCCAACTACGACCAGGACGTCTTCAAGACTACGACGCCCGGCGAATATCTCGCCAACTATCCTACCCAGCAGCTCGCCACGCCCAGCGCCTCGTCCTGGGGCGCGGAAGGCCACTACAAGGTCTGGCTTAACGAGAAGAACGCGTGGATTTATCCGCACCTGCACGTCGCCGCCGGCCGCATGATCGAGCTCGCGCGCCAGTTCCGCGATTGCTACGGCCTCACCGACCGCGCCATGAAGCAGGCCGCGCGCGAGTTGCTCCTCGCCCAATCCAGCGACTGGGCCTTCATCATGACCACCAACACCATGGTGCCCTACGCCGTCAAGCGCACGCAGGACCACATCCTCCGCTTCACCCGCCTCTACGAGCAGATCAAGAGCAACACCATCGACACCGACTTCCTCGGCAACTGCGAGTGGCGCGACAACATCTTCCCCAACATCAACTGGCGCTATTATATCTAGTCGGGAGCGATGAGTTCGAGACCAGGAAAATAAGTTCGGTAACGACTGATATCTCGGGTCAGGAGCCGATGTCCTCGGACCAGCGCGTGCGCCCCGATATAAAAATCCGGCATTGGGGACCGCCGAACTCCTAGCCTTCTCCGGTATTGAAGAAAGCATCGACCGGCAAGGAACGAAGCCTCCCACGGGAGTTCCTCGCGAAAATACCACTGGGCCGGCAGCGCCTTGTCCAGTTCCTCGTAGCTATCAAAAGCAGGCGAGACTTCCGCCATGATCAGAGGATTTATCGCCAGAATCTCTCGATTACCCCAGTACCGGATCTTCTCCGATGACCACGAAAACCAATTGGGATCGCGCGTGATGAGATCGGAAATGACGTTACTGTCGACCAGAACACCCATTCTAACCTCGCATCAGCTTCATCAATTTTTCGGTTGTCCACTTGCCATTGCCAGAACCGGCAAGACGCTCGACCATCATCTCCCCACGACTCCTGGACGGATTGCGCGGCGCTCCCTTTTTCAGAACCAGCCCTTCCTTCCCCGAAACAAAGGACACCTCGGTGTCCGGCAAAAATCCGTACTGCCTTCTCATCGCTTCCGGAATTGTCACCTGCCCTTTGGACGTGATCTTCACATTCTTACTCTTACTAGTAAGATTCTTACCGGTCAACATCCACCCGGGAATCGTCTCAACCCACCCCCGCCACCTCATCGATCAGCTTCATCACCTCGGGCGTGAACTTCGGCTGCGCCTCGGCCGCCTGCAGATTCTCCTTCAGCTGCTCGACCTTTGAGGCGCCCAGGATCACCGTGCTGACGTTCGGGTTTTTCAGGCACCAGGCGATGGCGAAGACCGCCGGGCTCAGGCCTAGCTCCTCCGCGATGCGATGCAGGCGCTCTACCTGCTCGCCCTTGTCCTGCGCCTTCTGCGCGATCTGTTCCTTGAGCCACTCGTAATCCTTCAACGTGGCGCGCGTGCCTTCCTGCGGGCCCTGCGCGTGCTTGCCCGTCAGCAGGCCGGAAGCCAGCGGCGACCAGATCGTCGTGCCCAGGCCATACTCCGCGAAAAGCCGCGCGTACTCCACCTCCACCCGCTGACGGTGGAAGAGATTATATTGCGGCTGCTCCATCGAGGGCGGCACGAGATGATGCGCGGCCGCGATGCCGCAAGCCTGCGTGATCTCCTGCGCGCTCCACTCCGAGGTGCCCCAGTAGAGCACCTTGCCCTGCCGCACCAGGTCGCTCATCGCGCGCACCGTCTCCTCGATCGGCGTCTCGGGATCCGGCCGGTGACAGAAGTAGAAATCGAGGTAATCAACCTGCAGCCGGCGCATCGCCGCATGGCAGGCTTCCATCACGTGCTTGCGCGAAAGCCCCTTCGAATTCGGCAGATCGCCACCCCAGAAAACCTTGCTCGAAACGACGTAGCTTTCATGAGCCCAGCCCATCTTCTTGAGGATGTTGCCCATCACGATTTCCGAACGCCCCGACGCGTAGGCCTCCGCGTTGTCGAAGAAGTTCACGCCCGCGTCGTAGGCCTCCTTCATCAGCTCGGCCGCGACGTCATCGCCGATCTGCTGGCCAAACGTTACCCACGATCCGAGCGACAGCGCGCTCACCTTCACCCCGGCCTTGCCCAAACGACGATATTCCATCCTGCCAGATTACGGGGCGAAGCGCGGGCAGGCAAGAAGCTCGGGCGCGGCGCGATCTTATCCCGAGACATCCACTGGCAATCACAGGCGGGCGTGCTAGTGGTATGGCTATGTCGTGGTATTACGTGGGGCCGGACGCGAAGCCGGTGGGGCCGATCTCGCTGGAGGATTTGCAGGCGCGCCGCAGCAGCGGAGCCATCGGAGCCGACACCTACGTGATCGAGGCGCCCGCCGGCAGCGCGCCTAAAGAGTGGCGCCGGTTTCGCGAAATCTTTCCACCCGCGCCCGTCCTGCCGCCGCTCCCCACGGGCGCCGCGCCTTCGCCTGTGCCGCCGCCAACCATGGGCGTGCCACATCCCATCTTTCCCACGACGCCGCCCGCAGTGCCAAGCCCCGGCGGCCCCGTCTTCACCGGCAGCCATCCCTCGACTTATCACCTCTCGCCGCGCCACAACAATCCGTGGTGCCTTTGGGGCTTTGGGCTCGGGCTGGCCAGCCTTCCCATGCTGCTGCTTTGCGGCACCGGCGTGTTCGCCGCCATGGCCGGCTTCGTCGTCAGCATCGTGGGCTTGGTGCAGGTGAGCCATCATCGCGAGCAGCACGGGCGCGGCCTGGCAGTGGCCGGGTTGATTCTTTCGATCCTGGCGCTCCTTTGTGCGCTTGCGGTGGGCATCGGCGTCGCCATGTCGAGCTCGTGGCACAGCGGGCTGCAGATGACGACCGAGCAGACCTCCAACGATTCCGACACGCGATGATTTCCCCGCGCTGGACGATCGCCCTGGGCACCTGCGCCTGCGCGGCGGCCGGCGCTTACACCTTCGCCGTTGAGCCGGAAGGCGGCGCCTACCCGCACTGTCTCGTCTACGCGATGACCGGCTACTACTGCGCCGGGTGCGGTGCCACCCGCGCCTTGCACGCGCTGCTCCACGGCCGCGTGCTCGAGGCGCTGCACGACAACGTGCTTTTCGTGCTGTTGTTGCCCGCCGCCCTCGCGCTGGTGTGGCGCATTGCCCTTCCCGCGTGGCGCCACGATCGCTGGCCAACCGATCCCGTAAAGCCCAAGCCGTTTCTTCTGCGCGCTGTCGCACTCATTGTCGTAGCCACGCTTTTCATGGCCGTGCGCAACATCCCGGGCGCGCCCTTCGATCAACTCCGTCCCCTAACATAGGTAGCCGGCGACCTCCGGGCGCCGGACGGAATGCGGATGCGCTTCCTCTCATCGTCCGTGACCCGGAGGTCGACGGCTACCAGTACCGCGCAAGCGCCGGATCCCTTGTAGTGGCGGTCTATGACCGCCGACGCCGCA
>CAJCIA010000101.1 GCA_903970275.1 Betaproteobacteria bacterium | reverse complement strand
GCGTGCGCGTCACGCACCTGCCGATCACACCGGCGAAGGTGCTGGCGGCCCTCGGCCAGGTGCCCAACGTGAAAAGCACATGAACTCCTTTCGCTACATCACCGCCACCACGCCGCCGGAGGCGATCGCCGCGCGCGGGGCAAACGGCCGTTACCTCGGCGGCGGAATCGACCTGCTCGGCGAGATGAAGGAATACATCGTCTCGCCCGACATCCTGGTCGCGTTGCGCGATCCGGTGCCGGGTCAGGCGCATGCGGCGACCGCGCTGCCCGACGGCTCGCTGATCCTGAGCGGCGCGATGACCATGGCGGAAATCGCCGCGAGCCCCGAGGTGCAGCGTGCGGCACCCGCGCTGGCCGCGGCCGCGGGCGAGGTGGGCTCCCCGCAGATTCGCAACGTCGCCACGCTGGCCGGAAACCTCCTCCAGCACTCGCGCTGCTGGTACTACCGCCAGCCCGATGTGGTCTGCCTCAAACGCGGCGGCACCGTCTGCTACGCGCGCGAGGGGGAGAACAAGTACCTCTCGCTCTTCAGCGGCTGCGAGTGCATCAGCCCGGTGGTCTCGAACACCTCGGTGGCGCTCGCGGCTCTCGGCGCGCAGGTGGTCTTCGCGAATCGAAACGACGGGCAGCCGATGAGCATCCACGATCTTTATCACCAGGCGTGGACCGATCCCCACGCGCACAACTCGGCGCATCCGGGCGACTACCTCGTCTCGGTCCAGGTGCCGGGCCGGCGCTCGCGCAGCGTCTATCGCCAGGTGAGCGAGCGGCGCGAATTCGATTGGGCGCTGGTGAGCTGCGCGGCGGCGGGAAACATCCGCGACGGCAAGATCCACGACGCGCGCGTGGCGCTTGGGGCGATCTCGCCCCTGCCGCATATGGTCACGGCGGCCAACGAGTATCTCGAGGGCAAGGCGCTCGACGAGACAACCGTCGCGCATGCGGCCGACCTGATTTTGCAGGGCGCCAAGCCGCTGGCACAAAACGGGTACAAGGTGCCGCTGGCGCACACGCTCATTCGCCGCACCTTGCTGGAGTTGAATTCATGAACCCGACGCCCACCTCGAAGCCCCTCTGCCGGCATCTGCGCACCAAGCAGATGTACGTGCCGGCGCTGGCGGCCGGCGCGCTGGAAAAGCACCACAGCCCGCATGACGATTCGTTCTATACCTGCAACCGCACGCTCACGGTTCTCGGCTGCGACGACGACGCCGTGCATCCGCGCGCCTGCGGGCCGGGTCGGACCTGCTTCCAGGTTTAACTGGAGCGGCGGTCTATGACCGCCGACGGAAGCGCGAAAGATTTTCGCTCGTCCCCAACCGGTCATAGACCGCCGCTACAAAAGGCATTCGAGCAGCGTGGCTACTTGGAGCTGCCGAGAAGCTGGCTCAGCAGCGGCTCCATGGCGTCCGCCCAAATCTGGTAACCGGACGCGTCCGGGTGAAGATGGTCGCCGCCGAGGCCCTTCCAGTTCATGTCCGTCGTACCGTCGGCCTTCGTGGTGGTGACCGGCGGCATGAGCGGCACGAGATCGAGCCAATAGACGGACTGGTTGTCCGCGAAGTTCTTGATGATGGCATCCGTGGCCATCATTTTATCCTGCGCGCGCTGATTGGGCATGATGCTGACGAGGATGATCTTCACCCCGGGGAACGCCGCCTGCGTGCGGCCCATGACGGCCTTGACGCCATCGGCGATCTGCTGCGGTTCATCCTTGGTGTTGTTGGTGCCGATGAGAATCACGGCCACCTTCGGGTGCAGGCCGGTGAGGTCCACGTTGTCGAAGCGCCAAAGGACATTCTGCGTGGTGTCGGCGAAGACGCCGAAATTAAGCGCATGGCGTGGGGCATAATATTTGTCCCAAACCGCCTTGCCGGGTGCGAGCCAGCGGTCCGTGATGGAATCGCCGATAAAGATGATGTCGCAGGGCTGGCCCTTGATCGCGGCCATGCGCGCCTGCAGCGCCTTCCACGGACCAGGCTTGCCCTTGTACCGAACGTTCATGGCCGGCGTCGTGGAATCCTCACTCATGGAGACCGCCGGGGCGGGAGCAGCAGGCGCCCCCGAAGGTGTCTGCGCAAAAACGGGGCCGAACGTGACGAGCAGGATTAAGAGGAAGAACCCGCTTCTCATGGACAGGCAGTTAAACGTCTGCGCACGGTTCGCGCAAGAGCAGCCTTGTTGGTGATCACCACCGTGCGCCTGGGGACGAATGCCTTCAGGAAACAGAGGAACACAAGCCCGCCATCTCTCCTGTAGCGGCGGTCGACGACCGTCGCCATTTCGGCGCACCACGCGCAGAGGATGTGTCTCCGGAAGCGGACGCAGAGAGAGAGAGGACTTTTCGCCCAGCAGCAGCGACGGTCTCCCGCCGCCACCACAAATCGAAAGCCCAGCGGGCGCTACTTCTTCGAGTCGGACTTGCCCGCGGCCTTCGTGTCGGCCTTGCCGCCAGGAACCGGCGCGGTGGTCGCACCTTCCTCGGGCTTCTTTTCCTTGATGACTTCGGGCTGGGTGACTTCGGTGGCCGCGGTCTCGGCGACCTCTTCCTTCGGCGCGAAGACACTGAAGACGGGAAGCTCGGGCGGGTTCGTGGCGGTGACACCCTCCGGCAGCTTGAGATCGCTGACGTGAACCGAGTGCCCGATCTCGAGATGGCTGACGTCGACGCTGATGAGGTCCGGCAAGTCGCGAGGCAGACAGGCCACGCGAATTGTGCGCAGCATGGTCTCAAGCAGGCCGCCGCCGGTCTTGACGCCGGCCGGCTCGCCTTCGCTGACCACGGGCACTTCCGCATGCAGGATCTCATCCTGAACGATCTCGTGCAGGTCGATGTGGATGATGTAGTCCTTCAGCGGATGGTGCTGGACGTCGAGGAGCAGCGCGAGATGGGAATCAACCTTGGCGCCCTTGTCGTCGGTCAGCTCGACGTCCACGAGGACGTTTTCGCTGGTGGAGGAATGCAGCACGGTGGCGAGCTTCTTGGCGTCAATGGCAATGGCGCGGGAGCGGACCGGGTTTTCCTTGGTCTTGCCGTAAAGCACGCCGGGAACCTGGCCGTTGCGGCGAAGGGCTTTGACGGCGGCGCGGCCGATTCCGGCGCGCTGGGTGACTTGAAGAGAGACGGTCTTGGCCATAAAAGAAGAGAGTTTCGGGTGCTAAACGTGAGCCGGGTAGTCAAGCGAACCGGGCGCGCGCGGTCAAGCGCCATTTTGCCCGCGTTTGCCTCTCGCTCCTACGATTGCTTGGGGAGGCGCGCATCCAAGCCTGGGAGAGACTTAACTACGCCCAAGATTATCCAGTATGTCCAAG
>CAJCIA010000100.1 GCA_903970275.1 Betaproteobacteria bacterium | reverse complement strand
CCGCGGTTGTGGGTCAGGCGCCAGTGGCACCGCCGATTTTCGCGCGGCGATTTTCCGCTCATCGCGCTGCAGCCCGGGCATTGGGATGAAATGCTGTGGGAAAACTATCTGGCGCCGGGTCTGCCCGCCGCATGCCGGGCCTCTTTTGCGCGCAGCGCGTACTTTCGCACGCCGCTCGTGCGCCGGGAAGTGAGCCAGCGCCTAAGAGGCGGCTGGCCGGCGCCCCGGCTCAACACGGCGGGCTTTGACTTCGTCATCTTCCAGAATCCGACGTTCATCAGCGTCTCGCCCGGCACGACGAAAATCATCCGTTTCCACGACGTGGTGCCGCTGCTGCGGCTCGACACCCAGCCCGCCGACCCGCACATCATGGCCGATTACTACCGGGCGCTGGACCACAGTGCGAAGGACAGCCACTTCGTCTGCGTCTCGGAAAGCACGCGGGACGAATTGATTTCCATTCGCCCGGAACTCGCGCCGCGTACCCGTGTCATTCGCAATTCCCTGCCGCCGCGGCCACGCGCCCTCCGAAAGGAAACAAAGTCGGGCGCCTATTTCCTGGCCGTGGGGACGATCGAGCCACGCAAGAACTACGTGCGCCTGCTGGAAGGCTTTCGGCGTTACCGGACGCTGGCAGCCGATCCGAAGCCGCTCGTCGTGGTGGGAAACCTGGGCTGGCGCAACAAGGCGGAGCTGCGCGCCATCCGGTCAGCCAGGCGGGAGGGCTGGCTGACGTGGCTCAAGGGCGTCTCGCCGGAACGGCTGGCGGATTTGTATGCGGGCGCGCACGGGCTGCTGGCGGCCTCCATGCACGAGGGCTTCGGGTATCCGCCGCTGGAAGCCGCAGCGCACGGGGTCCCATCGGCGGTCTCGGACCTGAAGGTCTTCCGCGATCATCTCGGTACGGCGGCGGAATACTTCGATCCCTACGACCCAAATGCGTTGGCCGACGCGTTGCTGCGGCTTAACGACGCGCGGCGCGAGGAACTTTCGCCCCTGGTGCTGCAGGTGGCCGAAAGCTTTCAGCCGGAGACGGAACTCGGTGAGTGGCGGGAGCTGTTTGCACGCCTGGCGGAGGAGAAGCGTTAGCGCTGGTGCCGGACCAGCGTGGCACGACGGCTGGCAGGCTTCCGCGTTGTCGGTGGAGGGAAAACGCCTTTCACTTCACGTTGTCGCCCAGAGGTCAACGGCTACCTAAACCGCGCGGTCAGGGCGGCCTGCCTGGAGCGCCGTGAGAATCTTCTCCGGTGTGATCGGGAGCTCGCGGACGCGGGCGCCGGTGGCGTGCCAGACGGCATTGCCGATGGCAGCGGCGATCCCGGTATTGCCGATCTCGCCCACGCCGCGTGCTCCGAGCGAGTTGAACTGGAAGTCCGGCGGCCCCACGAACTGGATGTCGATTTCGGGCACGTCGGCGTTGACCGGCACATGGTAGGTGCCGAGGTCCTGGGTGATGTAGCGGCCGTTTTTCTCGTCGCGAATGGTGTGCTCGGTCAGTGCGGCTCCAATGCCGAAGGTTGCGCCGCCCATCACCTGGCTGCGCGCGGTCTTGAGATTGAGCGGCTGGCCGATGTCCATCGCCGTGCTCAGGCGCGAGACGCGTGTCTCGCAGGTCAGCTTATGCACGCGCACCTCGACGAAAAACGCGCCAAAAGATTGATAGGCAAAGCTCTTGTGGGTAAAGAAGCCCTGCTCCTGCCGCATCGTCTTTCCACCGGAAGGCTCCGTCTTCGCCACCGCCTCAATTGCGCCCTTGCCCGATTTTTCGATGATGTCGATGAAACTCTCCTTCTTGAACGAATCGTTCCTGGCCCGGAATCCGCCGTCGACCGGCAACAGGTCGTCCCGCTTCATCCCATGGAGCGGCGATTGCGCATCGCCGCCCGCGAGGTCCGCGAGCTGCTCAAGCGCCGCATCGCACGCCATCTGAACGGCTGGCAGGACCGAGGCCGCGGACTGCGAACCGCCGGAAACGGGCGCCTCCGGCTCGGTCGAATCACCCAGGCGCGCCTTTACCTTTTCCATCGGCAGGCCGAGCTTGTCCGCCGCGGCCTGGGTCATGATCGTGTAGGTGCCGGTGCCGAGATCCTGGGTGGCGCAATCGACCTCCGCGGTGCCGTCGGAAAGCAGCCGCACCCGTGCCTGGCAGGGCGAGCGCTGGGCGGGATAGGAGGCGGTGGCCATGCCCCAGCCGACGAGCCAGTCGCCGTCCTCCGTGGCGCGCGGACCTTGCGGGCGCTTCGACCAGCCGAAGCTGTCACCTGCGGCGCGGTAGCATTCCTCCAGGTTGCGCGAGGAAAAGGGCAGCCCATTCATCGGGTCATACTTTGTCATGTTCGCCAGCCGCAGCTTGACCGGGTCCATCTTCAGCTCGACGGCCAGTTCATCCAGCGCCGACTCGAGCGCGTAGATGCCGGGCGATTCCCCTGGAGCGCGCATAAAGGTCGGCGCGTTGGCGTTGAGCTTGTAGACCTGATGATCGATCTCGATGTTGGGCGAGGCATAAAGCACGGCGCTGGAGGCGTGGCCCGTGCCTTCAACAAAGTTGCCGACAACGCTCTGCGCCGTCTGGCTGAGATGGCGCACGGCCTTGAGCTTGCCGTCCGCGCCCGCACCCAGCATCAGCCGCTGCGTGGTCGTAGGCCGGTAACCGGCGGACGTGAACATGTTTTCGCGCTCCATTACGAATTTCACCGGCCGCTTCAGGTCGCGCGCCACAGCCGCCACCATGAGCATGTACATCCAGGACGATCCCTTGCAGCCAAAGCCGCCGCCGACGAAATGGCTGATGACGCGCACGTGCTCCTGCGGGATGGCGAGGCTGGCGGCGAGGAAGTTGCGCGTGCCGTACATCCACTGCGACGGGGTGTAGAAGGTGAGCCGGTCGTCATCCCACTTCGCGAGCACTGCATGCGGCTCCATCGGATGGTGATGCTCGACCGGCGTGACGTAGGTCACGTCGACCTTGGTCGGGCTCGCCTCCCAGGCGGAGAGCACGGTGGAGACGCCAGCCGCCTTTTTCTCCATGTGCGGCTTCTGCCCGTTCACATCCTCCGGAGGCATTAGCTTGGAGGCATTTTCTGCGGCGACGGGTTGTTCCTCCTCATAGCTCACGCGCACGAGAGACGCGGCCTCCCGCGCCTGCTCGTAGCTTTCGGCCACGACGTAGGCAACGTCCTGGCCATAGTAGTGAATCTCGTAGCCATCGAGCGGCCCGAGTTGCTCGCTCACGATCACGCCACCGCTGTTCTGCCGCTTGGGCGGATACATCTTCGGGCGGTTGTCGGGCGTGTAGACAGCCACGACACCCGGGGCCTTCCGCGCGGCGGAAATGTCGTAGTGGCGGACGTGGCCTTTCGCGATCGTGCTCTTGACCTGAAACGCCCAAGCTTCCCCGGCGAAGTTGTAGTCGGCCGTGTAGTCCGCCTTGCCGGTAACCTTGAGCCGGCCATCCACGCGGCTGACCGAGGCGCCGATGAACTTCTTCGGGGCGATGGCTTTCTCGTCACTCATGCGATGGCCTTCGCGGCAAGCAGGGCCCGCAATACGGTTTGGTGCAGGAGCGCTACCTTGAATTGGTTAAACGGATGCGTGACGGCGCCATCGCCAAGGCCGGTGAGGGCTTGGACAAAAGCCTCGGGCGTGGCGGGTTGGCCGCGCAGCGCCTGCTCGATCTTGGGCAGGCGCCACGGGATGGTGCCGACTCCGCCCGCGGCAAGGCGCGCTTCACGGATGGTGCTGCCGTCCAGATCAAGCACGGCAGCGGCGGATACCACGGCGAACTGGTAAGAGGCCCGGTCGCGAATCTTGATATAGGCGGAGCGGCCGGCAAACGGGACCGTGGCCTCCAGCGCGGTGATAAGGTCGCCGGGCGCCAGCGTGTCGAAGCGGAGGTCTGGCCCGGGCAACTTGTAGAAATCGGAGAGCTTGAGCACCCGCTCCGCTCCAGCGGCGTTCTGGATGCGCACGCTCGCGTCGAGCGCCATCAGTGCCACGGCGAGATCCGACGGATGAGGCGCGCGGCTGGAGGGCGTGACGCCGAAGATGGCGTCGAAGCGGCTCGGCCCGTCCTGCCGCTTGGGGTCGGGATTACGGTAGGTCACGCTGCGCGGGCGCTGCAGGAGGTTGCCGCCCATCGTGCCCATGTTGCGAATCTGCGGAGAGGCGGCGAGGAGCAGCGACTGGCTCACGACCGGCCAATGGGCCTGCACATCGGGATGCTCGCCCACTGCGTTCATCGTCTCGAGCGCGCCGAGCTTCAGGTTGCCAGGACCGGCCTGAATCCCCTTCAGCGGAAGGCCGCTGAGATCAACGACGCTCTGCATCGGATAGGCGCCGAGTTTCCAGAAATCGAGCACCGTGGTGCCACCCGCGATAAACGAGGCACCGGGGCGGGCGGCCGACTGGGTGGCGCCCGGGAGATCGGTGGGCGCGGTAAGCGTGAAGTTGTTCATGCGGCACCTTTGCCGGCGGCCTGCTTCACGGCGGCAAGGATATTGGGATAAGCGGCGCAACGGCAGAGATTGCCCGACATCCATTCGCGAATTTCACCGTCGTCGTGCGTGTGGCCTTCAGCGATGCAGGCGGTGACTGACATGATCTGGCCGGGCGTGCAGAAGCCGCACTGGAACCCGTCGCAATCGATAAAAGCCTGCTGGACGGGATGGAGTGTGTCGCCTTGTGCGAGGCCCTCGATGGTCGTGATTTCATGACCCTGCGCTCGTGCCGCCAGCGTCAGGCAGGAGAGGGCGCGCTGGCCATCGATATGAACGGTGCACGCCCCGCAGGTGCCGTGATCGCAGCCCTTCTTGGTACCTGGCAGTTGCAGGTGATCGCGCAAGGCGTCGAGCAAAGTCACGCGGGTCTCCAACTCCGCTGTGCGCACGGTGCCGTTGACCTTGAGCGTGATCGTGGAGACCCCCGGTGTGGAAGCGGGCGACACCGGAGCTGGTGTCACGGCCGGCTCCGCCTGCGCGAGCCAAGGCCGCGCGACCGCCGCTGCGCCCACTAGGCCCGCGGCCTGGCGGAGGAAGGAGCGTCGGGTGGAAGCGAGACCGGGCGAGGCAGACGCCGGTAAAGGGTGCGGTTCGTCCATGAGCGAAAGGCAACGTCGCACGCGGTCGCCGGGGCTCAACCTGAGCGCCGACTCGGGGAACCGCCTACGGCGAGGAAGGCGCGCTATATCCGAAGCGCTTTTGCAGGGCCGGCGCCATCATCAGATACTCGATCTTCGTGATGCCGGTATCGTCTGTAAAAGTAACGCCATCCTGCTCGACCTTGATCACCTTGCAGTTGGTGTAGGTGTGATTGTCCAGCGTCGTGATCGTGCCGAGATCCGCCGCGGTAGCCGCGGCCTGGGCGGCGGCGGCGGCCGCGTCGATCGATGTCGAGTGCGTGTTGTCGGGAATGATCGCCATGGTCTGCGGGTGGGGAGCGGGAGCCGGGGCAACCGGGGTAGCCGTCGTGGGATTGGCAGGAGCCGGGTTGGCCATGGCCGTCTTGGCCGCGGCAGCCGGGGACGTGGTCAGGCCGGTCGATCCAGCCGCCGGGATGACGCTGCCGCTTGGCGTGGCGGAAGTCGCCGTTGCCGGAGCATTGGTCTCGGCGTGATCTAGCGCCGACTGAAGATTCGCAATCTGCTGCTGATCCTGCATGTGGGTGTAATAAGCCCCACCGCAGAGGGCAAGAATGACGACGAAGAGAAAGTAGTTCATGTCTGCGATTCTTTAGGAATTTTGAGATACTATAAAAACCAACAATCGCCAATGGCGAGCAAAACCGGCCGCCTCGACAATGGCAGGCGGTAGGGCAAGAATCGGGCCATGACGATCATCCTGGCCAAGGATTTCGAGTTTGAATCGGCCCAATCCCTGCCGACGTTTCCGCAGGGTCATAAGTGTCGGCAGGTACACGGCCATAGCTTCAAGCTGACCGTCTCGGTCCGCGGCGAGGTGGATGAGGCCAGCGGCATTCTTTACGACCATGCCGTGATCTCGAAAGCCATGCGGCCCATTGTCGACCAACTGGACCACGCCTACCTGAACGACATTCCGGGCTTGGAAAACCCGACCATCGAGCGCATGTGCCGCTGGCTCTGGCAGAAGCTGGCACCGCAACTACCCGGGCTTTACGAGTTGGTACTGCACGAAACGCCCCGCGCGCGGTGTATCTATCGCGGGGAGTAGGCAGCCGGCAAGCGATCCGTATCGACTGCAACCTCTCTTCAAAAAGCAAACAGGCGATTACCCACAAGGATAACCGCCTGTTTGAGGAGGAGAATGAATGAACTTACAGAGAATGAGACCCGTGCGGTCGCCGTTTCGTTCAAGGAAAACGGCGATTTATTTCTCAGGCGAGTCAGCGCCTGCAAGGAGGCGAATGACGCCAATGAAATCGTCGTCGCCCAGCTTCCGGTTCATGGCCTTTTCATAGAGGCCCTTGAGCGTCTTCACGCAGGGCAGGTCAAGGCTGCCGGTCGATTCGAGGACAAGGCGCATGTCCTTGTCCATGTGCTTGAGCGAAAACTGCGGCGAGTAGTCGCCCGCGCGGAACTTCGGCTCTTTCAGGTCGGAGAAGCCTGAGCGCGCGACGTTGAGGTGCAGCGCGTCGAAGAACTTCTCGTCCGGAATGCCGGCGCTGCGAGCGAAGGAAAGCGATTCGCTCAGCGCCTCGCAGACCAGCGCGATGTTCAGATTCATCGCCAGTTTCAGGGACGACGCGGAACCGAGCGGCCCGACGTGCAGGATGGAGGAAGCCAGCCGCTTGAGGACCGGCCGCGCCTTTTCCACGACCGACTCGTCCCCGCCCAGGTAGTAGACGGTCTTGCGCGCCTCGGCGGCCAGCTTGCTGCCGGTGAAGGGCGCCTCGAGAAATAATGCGCCGGTCTCCTGCACGCGCTGGGCGAAGCGAAGCGTCCAGTCCGCGGAAATGGTGCTCGATTGCGCCACCAACTGACCGGGTTTCAGCTTGGGTACGATGACGTCAAGGATCGACGAGACGGCAGGCGGATCGGCCACCACGATGATAATCATCTCCGCGTCGCGCACCGCGCTGCCGAGATCGTCCTCGAAATACTCAACGCTCTTCGGTGTCCGATTCCACGCACGGACACTCAAGCCGTCGTCATGCAGGTTTTTGGCCCAGGCGCTGCCGATGATGCCGAGGCCAAGGACAGTGACGCGTTGCATGATTCAACTTGAAGTCGCGGGTGGCGAATGCAAACAGGAAGTGGAGGGAGAGTGACGGAATTACGGCTGCGACGGAATTGACGGAATGGGTGGGAGGAATCAGAAAGGCCCCCGTCATTCCGTGCTTCAGTTCAAGCGCTAGCGCTCGTTCACCGGCAGCAGCATCAGGTAGCTTTGCGCCACGAGCAGCGAGGTGAGGAAGAAGAAGGCGGCTTCCTCCCAAGGGAGCAAGCCGGCCAGCTTCCAGCCGTTGATCTGCTTTTCGTCGAAGAACCAGAGCCCCGCGCGGACGGCCAGGTAATCGGCCGCGGTATAATACAGGCCGAAGGCGGCGGTGAGCAGCGCGACCAGGCCCAGGTGCCGCTCGATCAGCAAGGGCGCGATGACCCACTGGAGATAGATCACGGGCAGGAACCAGGCAAGGTGAAGGACGTAATTGAGGCGCGGCCCATGGGCGTGACCCCACCGGGCCAGGGCGCGCCCAAGCGCGATCCAAATGATGACCGAGGCGGCGGAGCCAAGGGCGGTCCACTTCGTCAGCATGGTGACCACGTGCTGCTGCCAGTGCGGCTGGAGATGGAAGCAGAGACGCACCCCTAACATCACGGCCACCGTTTGCAGGACGAAGAAGAGATATTCCTCGACCGGCAGGTAACCGAGCCGGCGCGTGTACTTGTCGCGCGGGAAGCCCCAGATGCCGCGCTTGGCCGCGAGATTGTCCCACGGTGTGGTAAAGACCAGGGCCGCCACCACGACGGCGATCATCGCCTGAATCGAACCCGGCGACCAGGGGGCACCCCAACCCGCCCAAGCCAGCACCACGAGAAGTGGAAAGTTAAAGATGCAGTGAAAGCGAAAGTAGGTCACCGGGAAGAACGAAGAACGTAGAACGAAGAGCCAGGAACGCGAAACGTTTCCGACGATCCCCCGGATAGGAGCGACGCCGTGCTGTGACGCCCCCGGCGATCAGTGAGGCCCCCAATCCCCCTTACTGTGGGGCGCGGCCATCCGGCGCGGGGGCGTCGGTGGATGCGGGCGCGGCCGGCGCGGGGGACTTGCTCGACTCGGTGCCGGCGGCAGTACGGAACGGGCTTTCGAACGGGCTGGGGAAGTCGGGCGCCGGCGCGGCGGGGGTGGCGGGAGCGCTGCTGTAGCCGGAAACGGGCGCCGCGACGCTTGGCCGGCTCTTCAGCACGTCGGCCAGGTGAATGGCCTCCGAGGTGCGCAGGGAGGGATCAAGCCAGAAGGTGATCCGCCGCGCGATGCCGTCCTGGTCCTGATAGCAATCGGGGCGATAGAAATAGACTTGGTCGCGACGCGCGTCGGCGGGCGGCGGCGTCCAGTAGGTGGGCAGGCTCATGGTTACCCAGTATTTCACCTGACGCGGGTCGTCGTTCGGGTCGGTGCCACCTGGCTGCTGCGGGATTTCCGGCAGCGCATCCGACGCGGTGAGCGACGCGGCAATCTTGGCGGGATCGAGCTTGGCCGACTTCGTTGCCGGCGAGGCGTCCGCGGTGAGCGGGTGCAACGCGCGGTTGCGTTCCTCCGCGGTCATCGGCGCAAACATGCTGCCATCCCCCATGTTGATGAAATCGGCCGGGTGCGGCCCGGGCCGGTCGATCTCCCGGTAAGTCAGATACGAGTGAATGGAGACGATCGATTCCTCCAGCAACTGCTCGGATGCCGCCGG
>CAJCIA010000099.1 GCA_903970275.1 Betaproteobacteria bacterium | reverse complement strand
AGGTCTATGACCGCCGACGAACATGCGAAAACGTTTCGCTTCGACTCGGCTGTCATAGACCGCCGCTACAGAAAGGCAGCTTACCGTCATCAAATGGAAGCGGCTGGCCGCTTTCTCTGCACAACCAGCGTTGCTCCCAATGACGCAGACGCCTGGCAGAGCGCTACTTCCCCGCGTAAATATCAATGATGTCGCCGAGGAATTTCAGCGCGTCCGGTTTTTTGCGCTGGAAGGAATTACGGCCGACAATGGAGCCAAAGCCGCCGCCTTCGTGAATGGCGCGGATGCCTTCGAGGAAATGCTCGGTGGCGTCCTCGGGGCCGCCGGAAAAGATGACGATGCGGCGCCCGGCGAAGGTTGATTGGACGACGTGCCGCACGCGCTCGGCCTGCGTGGCGATGGGCACCTGCTCCTTCTCGTAGACCTTGCGCGCGGCGTCCTGCTCGAGGTGCGCGGTGGGCAGCTTGACCTTGACGATGTGCGCGCCGAGCTCCGCGGCGATGTGCGCGGCGTAGGCGGTGACGTCGATAGCGGTCTCGCCCTCCTTGCTCAGGCCGCTGCCGCGCGGGTAGGACCAAATGACGACGGCGAGCCCGGCGCGCTTGGCCTCGGCGGCCATGAGGCGGATCTGGCCGTACATGTGCAGCCGGTTGCTGGAGCCGGGATAAATCGTGAAGCCGATGGCCGAGCAGCCGAGCCGCAGCGCGTCCTCCACGCTGCCGGTCAGCGCCTGGTCGGGGTCCTTCTCGTCGGCAAGCAGGTCATGATCGTTGACCTTGAGAATGAGCGGAACCTGGCCGGCAAAATCGCGCGCGCCTGCCTCGAGCATGCCCAGCGGCGCGGCAAACGCATTGACTCCCGCCTCGATTGCCAGTTCGAAGTGATAGTGTGGATCGTAGGCGGGCGGGTTGACGGCGAAGCTGCGCCCGGGCCCGTGCTCGAAGCCCTGGTCGACGGGCAGGATGACGAGCTTGCCGGTGCCAGCGAGCCGACCGTGGTTGAGCAGCCGCGCCAGGTTGGTGAGCGTGCCGGGGCTGTCAGCGCCATAGTTGCCAAGAATTTCGCGAACGCGGGGAGTGGTCATGGTGATGTGTGGGTTAGCTGCCGGCCAAAATGAAATCCTCCACCGCCTTGGCGAAGCCCTCGTTTTCGGAGGAGGCGGTGACCTTGGTCGCCTGGCGCTTCACCTCGTCGCTGGCCTGGCCCATGGCGATGCTGAGTCCGCTTTTCTTGAACATGAGCACGTCGTTGGGCATGTCGCCGATGGTGGCGATCTGGTGCGCGTCGAGCTGGTACAGCTTGGCGAGATAGGCGACGACGCCGGCCTTGTTCGCCTCGGGATGGGTGACGTCGAGGTAGTAGGGCTGCGAGCGCGCGGCGGAGGCGTGGTTGGCCAAGGTTTTCTGCGCTTCGGCCTCGCAGGCTTCCACGGCGGCAAGGTCGTCGCTCACGCCAACGATCTTAACGGCCTGGTCGAGGTAGGGCGTGAAGTCGCTGGCGACCTTGGCGTCGAATTTCACCGTCCAGGTTTCGCGCGCGACGTGCGGGCCCTTGGGGTCGGGCACGTACCAGTCGTCCGGCGTGTAGAGCCAGGCGACGAGGCCGTTCTTTTTGATGATGTCGAGCGTGGTCTGCGCCGCATCGCGCGCGAGGATTTTCGACTGCAGCACCTTGCCATCCTCCGGCTCGACGAACACGCCGCCGTTGAATCCGGCAATCGGTGTCTCGAGGTGCAGCGCGTCGTTGATCACGGCCATGCCGCGCGGCGGTCGGCCGCTGGTAATGGCGAAGAGGATGTTCCTTTCCTTGAGCGCCGCGATGGCGGCCTTGGCGCGGTCGGTCAGGACTTTCTCCTTGGTCACGAGCGTGCCGTCAACATCAGCGAGAAGGAGGGAGATGGATTCGCTCATAGATAAGGCGAGCCGAAACGCGTTCGCAGGCCGGCTCAAAAAACGGTGGCGGCTAACTCGGTTTTTGCTCGATGTGGCCGCCGAACTTCTGGCGCATGGCCGAGAGCATCTTTTCCGCAAAGGTGTGCTGCTGGCGCGAACGGAAGCGCGTGTAGAGCGCGGCGGTGAGGACTTCCGCAGGCACAGCTTCCTCAAGCGCGGCCTGGATCGTCCAGCGGCCCTCGCCCGAGTCGTGCACGAAGCCGGTGTAGTTGGAGAGGTTGCTGTCCTCCGCCAGCGCCATGGAAGTGAGGTCGAGCAGCCAGGAGCCAACGACGCTGCCGCGGCGCCAGAGCTCGGCCACCTCCGAGAGCGGCACGTTGTACTGAAGGTCGCCGGACAGGTCGGGCGACATCGCGCCGCGCATGATGTCGAAGCCTTCTGCATACGCCTGCATGAGGCCGTATTCGATGCCGTTGTGCACCATCTTGACGAAGTGGCCGGCGCCGGGCGGGCCGCAATGCAGGTAGCCCTTCTCCGCCGTGCTTTTCTGGTCGTTATAACCGGGCGTCTTCGGGATATCACCCACGCCGGGCGCGAGGGAGGCGAAGATCGGGTCGAGCGTCTTCACTGGCTCGTCGTTGCCGCCGATCATCAGGCAGTAGCCGCGGTCGATGCCCCAGACGCCGCCGCTGGTGCCGACATCCACGTACGAAATCTTCTTCGCGGCGAGCAGGTGCGAACGGCGGACGTCGTCCTTGAAATAGCTGTTGCCGCCGTCGATGATCGTGCTGCCTTCCGGCATGATCTCGGCCAGGGCGGTGACGGTTTCCTCCGTCGGTGCACCGGCGGGAACCATGATCCAGATCGCGCACGGGCTGGCCATCTTGCCCACCAGCTCCTTGAGCGAAGCGGCTCCGACTGCGCCTTCCTTTTCCAACGTGGCGACCGCCTCCGCGCTGCGGTCGTAGACAAAGAGCTCATGCTTGGCGCGCAGGAGGCGGCGCACCATGTTGGCGCCCATTTTTCCGAGTCCGATCATTCCGAGTTGCATGAGGTGCTCCTTTTTTTTGGGCGTTTGGTTCTGGCTAAAGCGAGGCGGTCACGATCGACATGGACACGAGGGCCGTGATCGTCGAGCGCCGAGTCGACCTCGGCGGCGGGATGGAACGGCTGAGCCATGGTTACTTGGCGGATGCGGCAGCAGCGGGCGCTTCGGTCTTCACGGCGCCGAGCAGCTTGTCGAAGGCGTCGGCGAACAGCTTGACGCCTTCCTCAAGCAGCGTGTCGGTGATCTTCTTGAAATCGATGCCAGTGGCGGCGAGATCGGCGAGCACCTGTGGCGCTTCCGCCAGGCCCTCGGTCAGGCTGTTGCGGACCAAGCCGTGATCGCGGAAAGCGTCGAAGGTCGCCGGCGGGATGGTGTTGACCGTGTCCGCGCCGATGAGTTCCTCAACGTAAATGGTGTCCTTGTAGGCCTTGTTCTTGGTGCCGGTGCTGGCCCAGAGCAGGCGCTGCTTTTGCGCGCCCTTCTTCTCCAGCACTTCCCAAGCGGGGCCGGAGAAAATCTTCTGGAACGAGGCGTAGGCGATCTTCGCGTTGGCAATGGCGACCTTGCCAAGCAGCGCCTTGGCTTTTTCATCGCCCTTTTTCTCGAGCTCCTTGTCCACGGAGACGTCGATGCGGCTGACGAAGAAGCTGGCGACGCTGGCGACGTGCGAAAGATCGCCGCCGTTCTGCGCATAGGCGGTTAGCCCG
>CAJCIA010000098.1 GCA_903970275.1 Betaproteobacteria bacterium | reverse complement strand
ACTTGCTGCTGGCGCGGGACGCGCTGGAGCAATGCCGGCTCGACGCCGTGCTTTTCGTGCCGTGCGCCCGGTCGCCCTTCAAGGCCCGCGCGGCCCACATCACCGACGCCCAGCGGGTGGCGCTGCTGCAGGCCGCGCTGCAGGGCGAGCCGCGCTTCTGGCTTTCGCGCTGCGAGCTGGACCGGCCGCCGCCTTCCTACAGCATCGAGACGGCGCGCGAGATTCACGAGGCCTTCCCACAGGCGAGGCTCTTCTGGCTGATCGGGCATGACCAGTGGGCGCAGATCGGCGAGTGGCGCGAGGCGGCGGCGCTGCGGCGGCTGGTCGATTTCATCCGCTTTCCACGCGGCGAGACCGCCCTCCCGCGGCGCGAGCCGGGGGTTATGGACTTGCCGCGCCCGCGCCGAGTCGATATATCAGCAAGCGAGATACGCCGTCGCGTGAAAGCCCGCCTGCCCATCGACCACCTCGTGCCCGACGCTGTCGCGGCCCGCATCCGCCGTTACCGACTCTATCAAACCTGACGTGACCGTCCCTTCCTCCTCCGCATTGGACGGCCTTGAGCTGGCGCAGCGCTGCGTTGAGTTCGCCCTCGACAAGAAGGCGCTCGACCCGGTCATCCTCGATCTCCAGGCCATCTCCACCATCACCGATTTCCTCGTCATCTGCTCCGCGCAGAGCGAGCCGCAGCTCAAGGCTATCGCCAACAGCGTGGTCAAGTCGCTCAAGGATGAGCATGGCCGCGCGCCCTACGCGGTGGACGGCTTCCCCGCCAGCCAGTGGGTCGTGGTCGATTACGGCGAGGTGATGCTCCACATTTTTCATGAGGACAAGCGCGGCGTTTACGCGCTGGAGGAGCTTTGGAGCGACGCGAAGAAGGTGCCGGTTCCGCAGGCCGCTTGAAGTAGGAGCGGCGGGTTGGGACGGTTGAAAAGTTGGACGCGATTAGGGGCGCACGGTGGGTCACGGTACGATGCCTTTCTGTAGCGGCGGTCTATGACCGCCGACGCCTAACCGGAAACGTTGCGACTGTGCCCGGCAGTCATCGTCATCTTAAGCAAGGCGCAGCAAGTCGTAAGGATCAAATACTCCGAGCCCGCGAAAGCCGAGGTAAGCCGGCGTCGGCGCGACGCCTATCGCGGACACGCGAACTCGCTCTCCTAAGCCACCGCGGCTCGCGATCCACGTGCCGCTTCGCTTGTCCTTCCCTCTCGTCGAGGCGCGCACGGAAACATCTCGCTTCATCGTATCCCATGGCGCGCCCCGGCGTCGGGCCGACGCCGGCTACCTTTATGCAACGCCTTCGGTTCTCCATCTTATCGCGAGGTGATGTGCTGATCCCACTCGGGGACGATTGGCTTCGGAGATTGTAGCGGCGGTTGCTTTGTAGAAAAGATCGTACGGTCTGGCGCAGACGTTCAGCCGGTAGCCGTCGACCTCCGGGCGACGGAGTCGATGGGCAACGAGGGCCACTCGCGCCCGCCTGACTCTCGCCCGGAGGTTGACGGCTACCGGCAAGCCAAAGGCATTCCGGTCGCTGCGCTCCCTCCGGCGCTGGGGACAGCACCGGCTACCACGGAGGCCATTCGGTTGTGCGCTGCGTCTTGAAAAAACGAGCTGGCGAAGATTTCTACAAAGCAAGCGCCGCTACAATACCGCGGCCCTTTTACGCCTCACTCGATCCCATCCGGCAGCGGTAACCGCGTAAGCAAATCGGCTGGCTCGCTGCGCACGTCCTGCAGCGTCTTGTCATAGTAGATGCCGATCACGTAGCCGTAGTAATCGCCCATCGGCTTGCCGTCCGGGCCGGGCGTGCCAGGAACGGGCAGGGTGTACTCGACAGTCAGCGCTTCCTTCGCGCGTTTGTCCTGGAAGAGAAAGATGTCGTCGAAGCCGCCCTTGTGCGGACGCAGGTCGGGCCGCAACGCGCCGGGACCGGGGATCGAGGCGGGATCGCCGTAGTTCTGGTAGAAGATCACGTAGGGCTGCAGCTTGCGCTGGTCGAAGTTGGGCATGTTCGGGTCCTTGCGCATCAGCACCACGCGCAGCTTGAACATGGGTGCGCCGGCCTGCGTATCGACCGGCGTCTTCTCCACGCTGTTGATGTAGATTTCCCGGCCCAGGATGGAGGGCGCCTGCAACGCATCCGCCTCGCGCGTGGAATCAAGCAGGAGCACATGGTCCCGCGCGAGCGAATAGGCCCGGCCCACCGCCGGCCCGAGGTCCACCAGCCGCTGCCAGTACGCCTTCGAACGCACCGGATCGTTCAGCAGGTAATAGCTTTCTGCGAGACCCTGCAGCACGTCCGGGTTGCGCGGGTCCAGATCCTCCGCCTGGATCAGCAGCGCCACCGCGCCCTTGAGATCGTTGTCGCGCCGGCGGCTGCGGGCCTGGTCGAGATAATTGCCCATCTGCGTTTGCTTGTCGTTCGCGTTGGGCAGGGCGAGCAGCGTCTGCCGGCCGGAGACCGCCAGGTTCGGCACGTCGGGCGGCAGGATGGGTGGGATGAATGGCGCCGGCTTGGTCGTGGCCAACGCGCCGTGCGCCTTGGGTACCTGGAAATTCACCGGCACGACCATCGAGCGCAGCCAGAAGACGGAAATCACCATCACCAGCTCAAAGAGCAGCACGGCGGCCAGCACGTAAACGGCCACCGAGTAGGTCGTCGGCCGCACGCGCAGCGAGTTCAGCGGCTGAGCCGACCGGGAAGAGGAGGAGGGGAGTTGCGTCACGAAAAGCCGGCGGGCGTGGCTCGCGCCCGAGTGCGGATCAGCATGCCCCGCGGGTGAAGTCGACGCAAACCGGAACTGAGCGCCAGCGCCATCGATTTGACACACCAAGGCTACCGCGTATTTTCATCGCATCCGCCTATAAGACGAGCCCGTCCTATCTTTCTCCGCGCGGATTTCCCACCCCGCCCTTTCGGCCACTGCTTTTCCCATGAACACCCTCGATCTCACGCAACGCCAGTTTACCTCGCCCGGCCAGGGCTTTTGGCCCGATGCCACGCCCGCGCAGTGGAATGACTGGCAGTGGCAGATGCGCAACAGCGTCAAATCGCTGGAGCAGCTCAAGGGCAAGATCGAGCTGACGGACGAGGAGCACGCCGGCGTCCTGCTCGCTAATACCAAGCTGGCCATGGGCATCACGCCCTACTTCTTCAACCTCATCGATCCTTTCGATCCCGACTGCCCGATCCGCCGCCAGGTCATCCCGCGCATCGAGGAAATGACCTACACGCCCACCGATCTGGCCGATCCCTGCGGCGAGGATCACGACATGCCGGTCCCTGGCCTCGTGCACCGCTATCCCGATCGTGTCCTTTTTTTGGTCACGGACCGCTGTGCGTCCTACTGCCGTTACTGCACGCGCAGCCGCGTGGTCAGCGGCGTGGGCGAGCAGGAGCTGGAGCTCGATTTCGACCGCGCCATCGCCTACCTGCAGGAGCACACCGAGGTGCGGGACGTACTGCTTTCCGGCGGCGACGCGCTGCTGCTTTCCGACTCGCGCCTGAAGAACCTGCTCTCGCGCTTGCGCGCCATCGAGCACATCGAGTTCCTGCGCATCGGCAGCCGCGTGCCCATCTTCCTGCCGCAGCGCATCACGCCCGAGCTCTGCGCCATGCTCAAGGAATTCCATCCGCTCTTCATCAGCGTGCATGTGAACCATCCCCGCGAGTTGACCGAGGAGGTGCGTACCGCCCTCGGGCGCCTGGCCGACGCGGGCATCCCGCTCGGCAACCAATCGGTGCTGCTGCGCGGCGTGAACGACGACGCGGCGGTGATGAAGACGCTCGTGCAAAAACTGCTGCGCTGCCGCGTGCGCCCCTATTATCTCTACCAGTGCGATCTCATCCAGGGCTCGTCGCACCTGCGCACCACCGTGGCCAAGGGTATCGAGATCATGGAAAACCTGCGCGGCCACACCAGCGGTTACGCCATTCCGCAGTACGTCATCGATGGGCCCGGCGGCGGCGGCAAGATCCCCATCAATCCCAACTACGTCGTCGCACAGATGCCCGATCGCATCGTGTTGCGCAACTACAAGGGCGACATCTACGAGTACCCCGAGACCGCTCCCACGCCCGCGCCGGAAAACGAGACCGTGACCGCGCGCACGCCCACCTTCCTCGACCCCATCCTCGAGCACGAGGAAATCACCTCCCGCTCCTGGCGCACCGGCCGGCGGGATTAAGCTTGTCCTGTAGCGGCGGTCTATGGCCGTCGCCATCCTCGGCGCAACGCGCCGCCACCGTGTGGTCGACAAGTCGACCGTCCTGTCCGTCCGACCCACGCCCAGGACGCAGCACCTCCGTGGCAGCCGGTGTTGTCCCGACGCCGGAGACCGCAGTAGCGGCCGGATGCAGTCGCGCGATGAGAGCGCATCGTGCGCGAGAAGCCAAGATGCGCTTCCGTTCCGCTCGCTGCGCTCGGAGAGCGCCGGCTACCACGGAGGTCGGCGCCCCGTGGCGATTCCCTCGTTCCCAAGCTGCACTTGGGAACGAAAGCGTGCATTCGCCGCTTAGGCGGCCTCCTGTGCACTGTTGTTCCGCCACTTTGCTCGCTCCCGGTGCGCCGGCTATCCACCAAGATCGCCTCTGTCGCCTAGAGCCACCCCACGCCCCAGCTTGTCTTCCCTCCACACCGCGATAGATTCGACACGTCCATGATCTCCGACCGCTCCGCCGTTTATCGCGCCCTCTTTCTCATCCTTGGCTGCGTTTGCTATCGCCTGCTTGGTGGACTTCATCCCGACTGGCTGCCGAACATCTCGCCTATGATTGCCGTGGCGCTGGTCGGGGCCGTCTATCTTCCGCGCACGTGGGGCTGGCTCGTCGGTCCCGCCGCGCTGCTCCTCAGCGACGCTGCGTTCCTCACCGTCAACCAGCGCGTGAGCGGCCATATGCTGACGTGGTGGACGGGCGCATCGCTCGCGTTCTACGTGCTCGTTGGCCTGCTCGGCATGGCGCTGGCGCGCAACCGCACGCTGCTCCGCATCGCCGCCGGCTCCATCCTGTGCTCGGTCATTTTCTACGTCATCGCCAACACCTTTGCGTGGTGGGGTGGTTCCGCGGCCAGTTCAAATCCCGGCTACGCGCCGACGCTGGGCGGCTGGTGGCAGGCTAACACCATCGGGCTGCCCGGCTGGCAACCAACCTGGACCTTCCTGCGCAACGGCATCCTGGGCGATCTCTTCTTCGCCTTTGTTCTCGTCGCCATCTTCGATCGCGAGCTGCTGCTGCACCCCGTGCGCCCTGTGCCTCGAGCCAGCGCATCCTTCTGAATTATAGCGGCGGTCTATGACCGCCGACGAAACCTCAACACGTGTCGACTGC